>JADGQM010000384.1 GCA_017881795.1 Syntrophobacteraceae bacterium | reverse complement strand
TGGTGGGCACAAAAAGACGTGCCCACCCTACTGCCTCAATACTTAACAGGTCGTAGGGTGGGCAGGGCTCCATCCTGCCCACCGTAACGCGACACCACTTGCACCCATGTGTACCAGGCGGAAAGGCGCAAAACAGGGGAGCTCTTGACACTTTCGGGGATGCTCAACCCCGCCACCATGACACTCAAGGGGTGGGTGAGCTATCCGCGTGCAATTCATATAACGGGAGTATCGGATCATGAAAATTGGTGAATTCCCACTGGAAATGCAGCCTTATGTAATTCCCGGACCGGGTGGCAGGTACATCTACGAATGTATCCACTGCAGCGCGAAATATGGCATTGAGAAGCTGCTCTACATCTGCCCGGAATGCAAGAGTGTCCTCATGATAAAGGATGAAGAATGGGAACGATTGCGCTCCGTTCCGGGCCATCTGTGGCGGAAGATTTTTAACTACCGAAGCATGCTCACCATGCCGGCGACCAAAGGAATCTACCGCTATCATGAGCTGCTCGGTTCAGTCATCCCCCTGGATGCCGTGATCTATCTGGGTGAAGGGCACACCCCGGTGGTGGCGGCAAACGACAGACTGGCCCGTTGGGCCGGCATTCCCTTTTACTTCAAGAACGACGGTCAGAATCCCAGCGCCTCATTCAAGGATCGGGGCATGGCCAGTGCTTTCAGTTATCTCAACACCCTCATCAAGAACCAGGGTCTGAGCGAGGTCCTGGCGATTTGTGCTTCCACCGGCGATACCTCTGCGGCTGCGGCCTTGTACGCATCGTATTTGACCGCTGGCGTGAAGTCAGCCGTGCTGCTGCCCCATGGCAAGGTCACTCCCCAACAATTGGGCCAACCCCTGGGCAGCGGCGCAAAGGTGATCGAGATCCCAGGTGTTTTCGATGATTGTATGAAGATCGTGGAGTACCTTTCCGAAAACTTCGCTGTGGCGCTGATGAATTCAAAGAACGCCTGGCGCATCCTGGGGCAGGAATCATACAGCTATGAAATCGCTCAGACCTTCGATTTTGATGTGAGCGATCTGGTGGTGGTAGCGCCGATTGGAAATGCGGGAAACATTACGGCCATTCTACAAGGATTTTTGAAGCTCCATGACCTGGGAATCATCACGGCGCTGCCCAGGGTCATCGGCGTCCAATCGGAACACGCCAATCCAGTCTACCTCTATTATCTCGAACCATCGGCCCGGAACCGAAAATTTCGTCCGGTGAACGTGCGGCCGAGCGTTGCTCAAGCAGCGATGATCGGCAACCCGGTTTCCATGCCGCGCGTGGTTCACCTCGTTGAGCAGTACCGAGAGCTGGCTGGAGCCGGCGCCGTTCAAGTGGTCGAAGTGAGTGAACAGGAGATCATGGATGCGATGCTCACCGCCAATCGTAATGGCCACGTCGCCTGCACGCAGGGCGGTGAATCCCTTGCCGGCATTCGCCGCACAGTCCGGGAGCATGGGGTGCCTGACAACCGGGTGGCGGTTTTGGACGCGACCGCACACGCGCTGAAGTTTGCCACCTTTCAGGAGAAATATTTTGCCGACAGTTTCGAACCCGAGTTTGAGGTCATCCCAAAACCGGAGCTCCAAAATGCACCCTACTTGATCGCACCTCCCGAAGATGTGCCAAGACCAGCACCGGGGAGCCCGCTGGAGGCCGACGCGTTCAAGGAATTTGTCGAGTACACTGCCGGGGCGATTGCGGAAATGCTGGAACTGAAGCGCCGCTAAGCCCTCTGCACTGCGAACCTGCGACTTCTTGAAATTCCGTCAAGATTTCGCTCTATATTCCTGTTTTCTCTGCGGCCTCTGCGTCTCTGCGGTGTATCTTTTTGGGTTGCGCCGTTCGGTTGCACTGTGGTTCTGCGGTAAGGTACTTTTCTGACCAGATGACGGGAAAAACGGAGTCAAACATGACCAACATTCTGCCTTACAAGAATATCTATCCGAAACTCGAAGAGGATGTGTTCATTGCCCCGAATGCCTGGATCATCGGGGATGTGGTGATCAGGAAAAGGAGCAGCGTCTGGTTCAATAGCGTCGTCCGTGGTGATGAGCACTATATTCGCATTGGAAGCGAGACCAACGTTCAGGATAGCGCCGTGCTCCATGGGACACCGGTTGAATTTCCGCTCGAAATTGGGAATCGCGTCACCATTGGTCACGGCGCCATCGTTCACGGTTGCATCATCGAAGATGAATGCATGATCGGAATGGGCGCCATCGTCATGGATGGCTCCAGAATTGGCAAAGGCTCGCTGATCGCCGCCGGGTCTCTCGTCACTCAAGGGCTCATTGTACCACCGGGGTCCCTGGTGATGGGCTCTCCCGCGAAGGTGATCAAGACGCTCACCGAGGCGGAACAGAAACGCATGCTGAGAAGCGTCACCAATTACCTTACGCTGATTTCGGAATACCTGGATGAGTCACCATATCAGGATGCGAAAAAGGTGAAGGGCTTTCTGGGCTAGAATCATTGCCACTCGTCGCTGGGGTTGATCTCGAGGGGTTGGGTTGGCGTCAAAGGTTGACTGGGCGCCAAGACCCCTCTTTGGATCAGTTCTTCAGCGGCCTTCACCAGATCCTCCGGGGTCCCGTTCCAGGGCACGCCGGCCCGCTCTAGCGTGAGGGGTTCTCCTTGATCCAACAGGGCACAGAGGAGGATATAAAGCGATGTCGCCTCCACGCTGGTCTCCAAATTGAAAATGGCACGATCCATATTCACGATTTTTTCTCCGTAGAGGTTTGTCTCGAAGTCTCAGCGGGCTTATAATGCTCGCACCCAATTATAGTAACTTCTCAATAACCCCGGGGTCACAACGAACCATGAAAGTCATGGGTCGTGATTCCCGCATGCTTTTAGCGGGAATCCAGATTCTTTCTCATCCCTGGACCCCCGCTAACGACATACGGGGGTGACGGATGGGCTCATATTAGTTGAGAGGTTACCAATTATACTCGTAACCAACTGAAAGAGGAGTGAAATGATGTTAACAAGAATGATCGTTATTGTCGCCTTGAGCCTTGGCTTGCTGTTCAGCGGAATCGCTCCGGCGGCGGATAATCCTGGCAAGGGCACCCCACAGACCGAGTGCCCCATTCAGGGCGGTAAAATCGACAAGAACCTCTACACGGACTATCAGGGCAAACGCATATACTTTTGTTGCAGTGGTTGTGCCGATGATTTTAAGAAGGACCCCGACAAGTATCTGAAAAAGATGGAAGAGCAGGGAGTTACGCTGGAAAATGCACCGGGAGCAAAGTAAGTCCAGTGAGAGATTTCACCATCCCCCGGAGTCATCGAGTTCACAATGAGAGTCTGCGGCTTGCTTTTTGCGAACCTGCGGAGCTTGCACTTGGCACCAATCTCTCCAATAAATGAACCGAGATCAGATCAACGCTTATTGGGAACCTTCATCAACTGGACCAGTAGATGGAAAGCCTTCCTTTGACATATGATCCGGAAATCTCAACCTCTTGCGATAGCCACCCGATTCAACTTATAGGAGAGCTGTACGTAACAAAGCCTGGATTTCTTAGTGGTGATAGGATGTTAGTGTAGATTAGCCTCTCTTCACCTCATCATCAATCGCGCACTTTAGCTTATTGTAAAACTACGAGAAAAAAATGGGTAGGCTACCTCAAATCAATCATCGAATGATTCATTTGTTAATTTTTTGTCTATAACTAACCCTTGTTCGTCAACATAAATCTCAAGAGTTTGTTTTTTTATTATCTTTTCGTCCACTTTAGCACCATATAAATTGCTTTCTCTTTTCCAGACAGTCTCATAGATGAGGCGATGTCCTTGTCCGGATACTTCCTTTTTGCTTGGTTCCCCTAAAGAATTTTTTATTTCACTTTCATTACTTTTTCCAACGATAATCATTTCAGATGGAGAAGTAAGATCAATACCATACTTAATAGTTCGTGAAGAGGACCAAATACATGAGAACAGACAATTGGTAATAATAAGGCTTAATCCCAATAAGAACAATTTATTTTTCATAATTCCTCCTCACTAATTTAACAAGTTATTATGAATCCCAAAACCCGCGTCCGCTTACGTATAAGGCAGTTTTTCGGACC
>JADGQM010000383.1 GCA_017881795.1 Syntrophobacteraceae bacterium | reverse complement strand
GATCGGATTGGAAACCCATCATGGCAGGCTCTCCATGGATCATGGCGTTGCCAATCCTATAAAGACATCAGCACACACATGCAACGGTTATTTGGGCAACAGCCCGACAAGACCTGACCCCAATCTTGCATGACCCCAATCTTGCACACTGATTCCGCACCCCCTTCGGGCGTGCTCAAGCATCAGGAGGCCAAGCAAGACCCATCACCGACCAAAACGGAACAGGTGGGCATCGCGATTTGTCCGGCTGAGGAAACAGTCCCGGATGATCTCTCCGGCGATGACGCTGAAGGTGATTCCATTCCCACCGTAACCCAGAGCAAAATAGGCGTGCGGAAACCGGGGATGGACACCGATGTAGGCAAGGCCGTCTTTCGTTTCGCCGAAAGTGCCCGCCCAGGCATAAGCCACTTCCAATGGACAATTTGGAAACAGTCGCCCGAACTTTTTCACCAAGGTCCGGGCCTTTTGAGAAATCAACGCGTCACGTCGCTTCGCATTCACGAAGTCTTCGTCTTCGCCGCCGACGATGACACGCCCTTCGGTGGTGGTCCGCAGATAGAGATAAGGTGTGCCGCTTTCCCAAATGAGGCACTGTTGATGCCATTCCGAAATCGCCGGGAGCGGCTCACTGATGATCGCGTAGGTGCTCTTCAAGGTTCCAGCCTCGGCGTTCAATAGGGCTTTTGACTCGAACCCCGCCGCAATCACGACCCGGCGGGCGGTGATCTCGCAACCATTGTGCGTCGTGATGCGAACTCCTCGACGGGTTTCCTCCAATCGCGTCATCTTCGTGCGGTCGCAGACCTCCAGACCCGCTCGCTTTCCCGCAGCCAGCAGGCCATGAGTCAGGCGGTGCGGATCGACCTGGCCACCGTCTTTGGAGAAAAGCGCGGCGGGGCGTACGAACGGAAAGCGTGCACGAACTGCCGCCGCGTCGTAGAACTCCACCTCAATTCCCATTTTCCGGCGCAGTTGGAATTCCTCGCGAAATTCGGGTGTTTCCCGCTGGGTGCGGGCCATAAACAAACTGGGCTTTCGCTCGAAGCCGCAATCGATCTTTAAGCGTAAGGCCAGTTGCTCCAGTTTCCCAATCGCACCGCGACACAATTGGTAGCTCCGGGTCGCAGCGACCGGGCCGACTTTTTTGATCAACTCGCGCAAGGGAACATCTATTTCGTATTGCAGCAGGCCGGTGCTCGCGCTGGTGCTTCCCGTTCCGATGTCCCGCCTATCAAGGACGAGAGTCTTCACGCCGGCTTCAGCCAGATGAACCGCCACGAGTGCCCCGGTTATTCCACCGCCGATGACGACCGCGTCACAAGAAACATTGCGTTGTAATGAAGGGTAATTCGCCGGGAGCCCGTTGTTGACCGACCAAAAGGGATGACTCGAAGTGAGATTCATGACGCTCGATGACCGCCTAACCGTAAGGACGATATGTGCAAGTCGGCTATGGGTGATGAATACTTTTAAACACTATCCCCTCTGTACCAATGAAGGTGAGACACCGGCCCCTTGCTAAATTAGTGTAGGGCGGGTAGGAGAATCACTTATAAAAAATCTTCATGCTTTGATTGCGCCTTTTTCAAATGTCTCTTCCTTCCCCGGTGCGACCGTATGATCGCCGATGGCAAGTGAGGAATTAGGGTCAGGTCTTGTATTTAAGCATTATCTGAAAAGCGTTACTGTAAATGGAATGTTGAAATGTAAACCTGACCCCCAATATTCCCCTGACCCCCAATCTCCACTTGAAAAAAGGGGCTTAGCTTCTACGGCTAAGCCCCTTTTGTTTTTTGGCTATGCTTACGAATGGGGTCAAATCTTGTGACGAGTTGCATTGCGGAAAAATTCTCTTCCGGGTAGGACCGTATCAGCCGGGAGAATCGACCGCCAACGTGAATCTGCGGTATGAGTCAGATCTGGAAAGGAAGGGGTCAAATCTTTACCACTTGGCAAAAGGAATTGGTCAGATCTTTGCATTTGGCAAAGAGAAGAGCCTCATTGAAATGTTCCCATCATTCATTTTTCAAGAACTCTGTCCGCTTTCGATTTGAGCGGCATGATCAGCGGGGTGTACATGGATGTATTTGATCGACGCATCTGGAAGCGGTTTTGGCAGATCGCCCGGATGTACTGGTATTCCGATGAAAAGTGGCGGGCTCGGGGTGTACTGGCGCTCCTGATTCTACTGCTGCTTGTCTTCACCGGGCTGGGCGTTGCCATCAATTATGCCAATCGTAATTTCTTTAACGCGCTTTCCGATAAAGACAGCCAGGAATTCACAGTCAGTCTGCTCATGTTTCTCGGGGTGCTGGTTCTTGCAACACCGGTGAGCGCCCTTTTCGATTACGTCAGAAAGCTTCTCGGGGTTAACTGGCGGCTTTGGCTGACAGGGTACTATCTTAGAAGGTACTTTTCCGACCGGGCCTATTATCACATCAACAACGACGAGAAGATCGACAACCCCGATCAGCGTATTTCCCAGGATATCGCCTCCTTTACCGGCACCAGCCTTGATTTTCTCGCCCTGATTGTCTCTTCCCTTATACAGCTTGTTGCATTTATCGGGATACTCTGGAGCATATCAAAAACGCTGGTTGCCATCCTTGTCGCCTATGCGGTAATCGGCACGGCTGTGACCGCTCTGTTCGGCAAACGGCTCGTCAACCTGAACTTCCTGCAGCTTCGGAAGGACGCTGATTTCCGTTACGGCCTGGTGCATATCCGGAACAATGCCGAGTCCATCGCCTTTTACCAGGGCGAAGGCCGCGAAGAGCATCAGGTCAAGGAACGGCTGCAGGAGGCGGTCAGCAACAGCCTGAGGCTCATCGGCTGGGAGAGGAACCTTGCCTTCTTTCAGAAGGGCTACGAGTACGTGATCCTGGTTTTGCCGTACGCCGTCATGGCCCCGCTGTATTTTTCCGGCGAGATCAAGCTGGGTGTCATCATGCAGGCTGCAGATGCCTTCATCCAGGTCTTGGCAGCCTTGAAGATTGTTGTTAGCCAGTTCCAGCAGATCAGCCTGTTTGCTGCCGGGGTCTCACGTCTCGAGAGCTTTGATGCGGCCATGGAAAGGAATGGAAACCGCATTGATGCCGCAGCGCCTGTCATTGCCTGCCGTGAAGAACCCTGTCTTTCTCTCAAACAGGTAACCCTGCTGACTCCAAATTATGGACAGACGCTCCTCAGGCAGGCAACGGCAGAAGTGCCGTCCGGCGGCGGATTGCTGATCATGGGGCCAAGCGGTTCAGGGAAGAGTTCGGTGCTTCGCGCCATTGCCGGGCTCTGGAATGCCGGTGAGGGGGAGATTTCACGTCCGCCGCTTGCCGAGATGATTTTCCTCCCCCAGCGTCCCTACATGGTGCTTGGATCGTTGCGGGATCAACTCCTCTATCCGCTCCTGGCTCAGGAGACGACGGATGAGGAACTCCGGAAGGCGTTGGAGACAGTGAATCTTGCCAACCTGCCGGATCAGGTCGGCGGTTTTGACGCGGTCCTGGGATGGGGGCAGCTTCTTTCATTGGGTGAACAGCAGCGGCTTGCATTCGCCCGTCTCCTCCTGACTCAACCCCGCTATGCTTTTCTCGATGAGGCAACCAGTGCTCTGGACGTCACCAATGAGGCGCTGCTGTACCGGCATCTTCGGCAGGCAGGAACAACCTTTGTCAGCGTCGGACACCGGCCGAGTCTGGTGGAATACCACGATCAGGTGCTGGAATTGCAGGGTGGCGGCGGATGGCGGCTTGCTTCCGCCCGGGGATTCAAGGCTGATGCTCCTGCATAAACAAGGGCACAGGTCAGGCGATTCCTAAATCTCTTTTCGTTTTGAATGAAAACTGCAAATCTGAGGGGCGTCCCCTAGATTACCCCAAGATGACTCCGGAAACCGAGGATTACCGGTTGAAATAAAACAGGGCAGAATCATGACGATTCTGCCCTGTTTACCTACGTGGGAAAGGCCGGGACATCAGAAGGTTGCGGAGACAAGCTCGAAGACAAAGCTGCCGACCGCAATGCGGGTCTGGATCTTCACGGGGAGATGACGTTCGTCGGTCGTAAACCAGATTTTGAGCGACGACCCGCCGCTCACGATGCCTTCCAGGCGGCT
>JADGQM010000094.1 GCA_017881795.1 Syntrophobacteraceae bacterium | reverse complement strand
TCGTCAGCGGGCTGGAGAAATACTTATGTCCGTGGAAGCGCGAGGTGATGAATCAGTAACCCGTTCGGCGGTCGGATTGCCTGTACTTAGCGCCCTGTGAGCGGACTTTCTTTGACAGGATTAACAGGATTTGCAGGATTAGTGATTCGCTTCCTGATAATCCTGTTAATCCTGTCGAAAAATGGAAATTCCTATACGATCAAGCTATAAACGTTTGTCATCCTGAAAGAGGACATATCGCTGTGGAAGCCAACAACCAGTACAAGATTGTCTGCCAGAATATCAGCAAGATCTTCATCCAAAAAGGGAAGCAAAGGGTTCACGTCCTCGAAGACATCAGTCTCAATGTGAAACAAAACGAGTTTTTGGTCATTCTCGGACCTGGGCAGTCCGGCAAGAGTACGCTTTTGAGGATCATCGCCGGTCTGGAGACCCCTACAACCGGAACAGCGGTCTTGGACGGGCGCGAAATTGTCGGTCCCGGACCTGACCGTGGGCTGGTATTCCAGAGCTACATGCTCTTTCCGTGGAAGACGGTAATGGGCAATGTGGAGCTCGGGCCAAAATTGATAGGAATACACAAAAAGGAGAGGCGGGAGATTGCTTCCCATTACATAAACCTGGTTGGTTTACAGGGATTCGAAAATCATTATCCTCATCAACTCAGCGGCGGGATGAAGCAGCGTGTGGGAATTGCCAGAGCGTATGCCAATAATCCTGAGCTCATGCTGCTTGATGAGCCGTTCGGGCAACTGGATGCGCAAACTCGCTTTTTCATGGAAAAGGAAATCGCCCGCATCTGGGAGGCGGAGACGCGAACCGTCTTGTTCGTAACCAACAATATCGACGAAGCCATTTTTCTGGGGGACCGGATCATCACGCTTCACGGGAAACTGCCAGGACGGATGCACCAGGTTTACGAGGTCAGCCTCCCCAGACCCCGAGAACATACCGAGATGAAATTCCTGCAACTACGTCATGAGATTACCGAAGCATCGGAGCTTACACTTTGAGGAACAAAGCCATGCACCCCAGCGAGCACGAAAAACCCTGGCCTCAAATTGGCCCGGAAGCGATTTCCGCGAGCAAGGGACCACGCGTCACGATCAACCCGAAGTCTCTGAGAGAACAGGTTTACGAATTCCTTCGAGAGGAGTTAAGATCCGGCAAGCTCACCCCTGGTTCCTCAATCAACCTGGTGGAGATCAGTAGTCAACTGGGGGTCAGCAAAACCCCTCTCAGGGACGCCTTGCTTCAGCTCGATACGGAAGGGTTCGTGACCATCTCCCCGCGCCGTGGGGTCTTCGTCAACAAGCTCACCTTGGACGATATCAGGCATAGTTACGAGATTGTCGGGGCGCTGGAATCTGCGGTTATTCTTTCCGTTTTTGACCGCATCGAAGCTTATCATCTGTCCAAAATGGAAGGGCTCAATTCCTCGTTGACGGCAGCCATCGAGCGAGAGGACTTTGAAAGTTATTATCTTGGAAACATCGAATTTCATCATGTCTTTCTTGACCTCTCGGACAACGAAGCCCTGCTGCGCATCATTCTTCCGATTAAGCAGCGCCTTTACGACTTTCCGCGGCGCGGCTACATCAAAGAGTGGGAAGCGAATAACTGCAGGGATCATCAGCAGTTGATCGAAGCGCTCGGGAAGAAAGAAAGAGATGCCGCCGTGCACGTTTGGAGAGATGTACACTGGTCGTTTCCCGCTCAGGAGGAGTATATTCGACGCTTCTACTTTCCGGAGGAGAAGCAACAGTCCAAACAGGATTGAAAAGCAGACCCTGATTTTGAAACTTCATCGCCGGTTGGCCCAGTAAACCTGAAGACGTGTGCGATAGAGGTGAACTTAGCGCCTGCGCCCTGTGGGCGAACTTTGATTAACAACTCACCACGAAGAACACGAAGGGCACGAAGGAATGCTTTCACAATAATCTCTGTGCTCTTCTTCGTGATCTTCGTGTCCTTCGTGGTTAAAGAATCCAAATTCCTATAAAGGGCGTGGAGAACGGCAGGAAAAAGCACTCCCTGGCCTGAGAGTGAGCACGATCTCGAGGCCAGGGAGCTATCATCACTCGGTCAGATGACCGAAGTTAGGATGGGAGGTTACTGTTTAGCCGGAGGCGCCAGGTCGCCAGCTTTCTCGGGGGCCTTTTCGGTTGCTGCTTTGGGCAGAGCAGCCTTCCCGGATTTGGTCTCAAACGCTGGTTTCGCTGCCGCTGCCTTTTCGGTCGCCTCGCCCGTTGAACTCTTCAACGGAGCAACTTTATCCGGTTTCACTTCGAGATTCGGCTTCGGGGCTACCACCTTTTCTGCTTCCTGGCCTGCGGTCGCAGCTCTTTCCGTCTTGGTGCCCACCGCCGTCTTCGCCTCACCAGTTTTGTCTAGTACCTTCGCACCAGAAGCAGGCATGGGAGTGCCCTTTTCCGATTTGACGTCAACGCCGGGCTTTGCGGGGAGAGTCTTTTCCTTCTCTACGTCAGTCACTGCGCCGGGCTTAGCCTGGGTTACCGCCGGAACTGCAGGAGCGTCCTTGGGTGCTGTCTGCTGCGCAAAACCGGAACCCAAACCCAACATCAAAACCATTGCACTTACTCCAACAAAGGAAACTATCTTTTTCATTCTCTTCTCCTTGGTGATTTCAAAATTGAAAATCTTGAATTTCCGTTCGGTACTCATCGCTAAACCACGTTCCTTAATGGAGCATCGGTGATTTTACATCCCGTACATCCTCCTCTCCCGATTTGTGCCCCGGGAGCATCTTTCAGTTCCTTGGGTTGAGACCTCTCACCATGGTGGCCATTGGTCCCGCTTGGTAAGTTGTCACTCTAAGTAACTCACCTTTTCTCGTCGCTAGATAGGGATAGCAACCAGCGTGCCAGAATGGGTTGGGCTCGTCAGGAGTATGTTAAGGCGTTGATATAAAAGCTTTTGTTTATTGTGGGGTGGGCTTCGAAGCGGCCGCTTGTTTGTTTTAAGACCTGGTCGTGAATCGCAGATGCAAAATTTTTCTCATCGCCACGCATCCGTGGCAAAAAATGGTTCACCTTAATCCCGAAACGTCATTCCGGTGACAACCGGAATCCAAAAAAACTGCCTGGATACCGGCTTGCGCCGTTATGACAAGCTGAATTCGGACACTCATTTGTGCGGTGCTGTACTAAGAGTTCCTTGCCGCTATACCCATTTCTTCCGTCTGAAATAGAACAACATGTAAACAACCACCGTAGCCATCAGCAGCAAAACCGCGGGGTAACCCCAGCGCCAGTCGAGTTCCGGCATGTTCTTGAAATTCATCCCGTAGAGCCCGGCGATGAAAGTCAGCGGCATGAAGATCGTTGCGATAACCGTCAAGACCTTCATGACTTCGTTCATGCGGTTACTGATGCTGGAGAGATAGATATCGATCATCCCCGCCAGCATCTCTCGATAGATCTCGATGGAATCGATGACATGAATGACATGATCGTACACATCTCTGAGATAAACCAGGGTCGTTTTTTGAGTCAGGGCAAACTCACCGCGGAGCAGGCTTCCGACAGCTTCCCGCAACGGCCAGACCGACCGACGAAAAAGGATCATGTGGCGCTTCATTCTGTGAATTCGCTGCAGCGTCATTTTGTCCGGTTTGGCGATCAACTCTTCCTCCAGTGATTCGATCTCTTCCCCGAGCTTTTCCAGGATATTAAAATAGTGATCGACAACGGCATCGATCAGGCAGTAGGCAAGATAGTCGCTGCCGGCTTTCCTGACCCTGCCTTTTCCGGACCGGATACGATTCTTCACGATGTTGCAGATTTCATCACTTCGCTCTTCGAAAGAAATCACCATGTTCGGTTTCAGCACAAGGCTGATCTGGTCGATTATGGGCTCATCGGGATGCTCCGTAGAATCGAAGGTTTTCAGGACAACAAAAAGGTAATCATCGTATTCCTCAATCTTTGGGCGTTGTTCGGTGTTGACGATATCTTCGAGGGTGAGAGGATGAATCCCATAATATTTTCCAACCTTCTCGATCGTTTCCGGATGATGAACCCCTTCCAGGTTGATCCAGGTCACCCAACTCTCACCGCCCTCTGGTGGAGGTTCTTCCAAATGATCGAGGCCTTCGATCTCCTCTTCATGAACCTCTCTTTCATTGTATCGAATCAGCGTAATTTTGACGCGATCGGTTTTTTCCTCCCCAATGTGAACCAGAGTGCCGGGAGGAAGGCCTGACTTCTTTGACCGTCTTGTCTTCACCATCACATTCATCTCAAACAGGTTATTGGCTCATGTTGATGACGATGCCGTCCGCTCCGGCGGTTAAGCCAAGCCCTTGCTGGCTGGTTATCAGGTGCAACTGAACTCCATTCTGGTTTTGTAACCAAAGGTGACCCTCTCCCTGGTTCGTGGCGGCGTAACCCACACTGGCTTGCGCATAAGTCCCTGGGAAGGCCAGGACATCCTGGAGGTTATAGACTTCTCCCGAAGCACTGATATGGGTTGCACCGATGCCGCCAATGCCAAGACCCCCAATCTTAAAATTATAGGCGTTTCCCTGAAAGGACAGCGTTCCCCCGCCCATGGTGCCGTTAAAGATATAGGCGAGCTCGTATTCGCTTATGGTCACTGTGCCCGAGGGTTCCTGGGCCAGACACGTCCCTGCCAATGCCACCAGTGCCAAACAAACAACCACCATCAATCCCTTCTTGTGCATCGTTTCATCTCCTTAAAGACAGGTAAGGCCTCACAAACAGAAGCCAGAGCTTTGGTTCACCTCGGTGGAGAATTCGCTCTTGAGGAGTCTGGGTTGCCGCTCGACTAGATCTTTCTCACCTTGGCAGCTTGAGGCCCTTTATTGCCAGTCTCCTCTTCAAAGTTCACGCGCTCGCCCTCATTCAGGGACTTAAAGCCGGCGCCTTCAATGGCGCTAAAGTGGACAAATACGTCCTGCCCGCTGTCAGCCTCGATAAAGCCATAGCCCTTGCTGTCATTAAACCATTTCACTCGACCTTCCGCCATTTTCTTACTCCTTCTTTAGGTATTGTTTTCTTGGCTTTTCGGCGCGGTACTTTGAGCTAATTTGAAACCGCACCTTTCTTTGGCGAAAGACCGATTTCTCATGTAACCCAACGTATCGAACTCAATTAACACGGTTTTTTCAAAATACCACTCACTCAAAACAAGTCAAGCATTTGGCGCTTCCGATAACTCGCTTCCAATAAATCTGTTGACTTTCAATTCTTATCCAATTAAGATGCGCTCGGTCTGGGTAAGGCTGATTCCGCTTTCAATTCGGACCGGAAACAGCCTTTTGCGAATAACTTAAGGGGTTTAAGAATAGCGTGTGCGTTCGAGGCTGGGTTAAACATCTGATTTTTGCGTTTAGATGCCTGAAGAACCACGGAACCGAGAGAAACCTTAACTGAAGCAGCAAGATTTGTGGCCTACGCTCCCGTATGCTGTATTCCGGGAAACGCAGGCCATTTTCATTTTCAGAGAAGGAGATGACCGAAAACAGATTAGCAAGTGATTCATCCGTTGATCAACATGGCCCTTCGCGCCAGTGCGACCTTTGAAAACGAAAAGGTATCACCGTTGATCGATTTTTAACAGAGTGACACTCCGAGAGTGAGAGTCCGTCAGTTTTTTTCGTTCATTTCCACAATGAGCGGAAAACCACAGCAGGAGAAACAGAGATGTTAAAAATTGTCAAGATGATGAGCCTCTATTTCTTGGCCGCCACAATTTGTGAGCAAACAGCTTTAAGCATCCCCCAAGACCTTCTTCGCCCCACTGCCCCCATCCATCAAGTAATGGTGTCAGCCTACGCGAACCATCCAAAATGCACGGGTTCCACCCGCGGGATGACGTCCTCCTCGTTGCGGATCAACCCGGAGCATTATGGGAAGCTCATTGCACTGAGCCCTGACATTGCTCGCCAGTACCATTTCGGGGACCACTTCAACTTATGGGTTAAAGGCAAGGTGCACGAGGTTTCCTATCAGGACAGCATGCCGAAACATCGCCATAAGAGTGTCGACCTCCTCCTCCCTTCAATCCCATCCTGCATTCAGTTTGGCAGGAATCCCGGAGTGTTGATACCCTTGGACGACGCGTGATCTCTGGCCTTGCATCGGTTCTGACCGACTGGAACGAGCGGTGCGTGTCCTAAAACCGAGTACCCGCCCGCCGGCCAAAGCAATTGAAAGATCGTTCGTGCTGTGCCCATCGCTTCCCGCGGTGGGCACCATCCCCCAATGTTATTGGATTAACGCCAATATCTCAATGCGCACGATCTATTCGGCGGTCTCGGTCCGAGCAGCGCCCTCAACAAGCGATTTAAGCCGCTCTGCATCCTCCCATTCCTTGAATTGTTTCCTGATGAACTTCGCTGTAAAGCTCTCTTTTAACAAATAATAACGGCTCGCCCGCAGGAACTCCTCCTGCAGTTGCCGCAACACCGCTGGAACATCCTCGTTGGCAATGAAATTGCGTATTCTCTTTTGTTCGAACCTGAGTCCATTTCCACGTGCTGCCACAAAGGCTTCATAGGCTTTGCGGGGTTCCCTGCAATCCTCGAAATAGCCTTCTCTGATCGCCACCGGGATAGCTACCAGAAGCTCGACCTGGTATCGATCCCCAGCAATCGGTCGCGAAAAATCATAGAAAGATACGGTCAATCCGTTCTCAAGCTGTATTTCTTCCAGCAAGCGTCCTTCACGTTTCATCTCCATCCTCCGCTACTCTCCCCACTCGCATTCCTTGTTCCTTTTATTGCTCGGACAAGAATTGCTGGATTCCGGTGATGGGCAACCTGTTCATTTCCAATCCGAGGCGGTGGGAGTCAATTCCCAGGCAGAGTCCGAGGAGTTGGAGGAAAAGAATGGAAGGCAGAGACACTTCTGAGCCTCGATGCGCAAGCATCATCTTCTGCACCTTGTCGAACTGCATCTGGCAGTACGGGCAGGCAACACAAAGGTAGTCTGCTCCTCCTTTCTTGGCGTTCACCAGTTTTTTCTCCGTGAGATCCATGGAGAGGTCATCGTTCACGCCTATCAAGGGTGATCCGCAGCATTCGAGCTTGGTTAACCAGGGGACCGACTCGGCGCCGGTAAGTTCCACGAGTTGGTCCATCTTTACCGGCGAGAATGCGTTGTCGAACTGCACGATTTCCGAAGGTCGCAAAATGTGGCAGCCATAATGAGTGGCAATCTTGAGTCCCCGGAAAGTTTTCTTGAGGTTCCCTTTGATATTCTCGATGCCGATGTCGTCATGCAAAATTTGCAGGAAGTGTTTGGGTACTGTGCGTCCTTCGTATCGTAATCCCTCACCATCGAGACTGGCGTTGATTTCGCCCCTCAGGGCCGAATCCTCTTTCAGCAGGTGCTCGGTATGTTTGAGGCTCCCATAACAGCAGTTGCACACCGTCAGGATATTCAGGCCTCGCTTTTCCGCCAGGGCGAGATTTCTGGCGGAAGCCAGGACGAACGCCCGGAAGTTGAAGTTCCGCAGGGGATACCCACAGCAGCCGAATTCCCTCACATCCACGAATTCGATCCCCAGTTTCTCGAGAACCGCATTGGTCGAGGATTCGTACTGATCCAGGCCCATCGCGGTCATACAGCAGCGAAACAATGCGATTTTCATAATCCCTCATTGATCATGCGAATTTTTCATCAGCCCGCGAGACCGCCAAGCCTTTGAGCTCATAGAGGATATCGGCAACCCGTACATTTTGGGGGCAGTTTTCCTGGCATTGATAACACCCGAGGCAATCCCACAACATCATCGAACTGAAGACCAGGTCCCACTGCCGGAAACTAATGGCGTGCATGAGCTGATGAGGCAAGAGCCCAAGCACCTCTTCCGGTCTGTTGTAATTGCGCGCTACGGGACAGGCGTTGGAGCATGTCATACACCCATAACAACGTGAGAACGAATTCGCCTGGATTGAGGCATTCAAGGTAGTGAGAAGGGTAATCTCTCCGAGCTCAAAAGGAATGGACATCTCTTGCTCAGTTCTGCGATCCCCATCGGCAGCAAAAATATCCCTGACCAGGCTGATGGGACTTCGATATTGGTTTTGATCGAGGCTTTCCTGCATCAGTCCGCGATACAAGGAAACCGGCGAGAGCAACAAAGGCTCCGGCAAGGACCTTTGCAACAATGCCTCTCTCACACTGAACCACAAGTCCCTGAGATTGATGCCGACCGGACAGACCATGGTGCAGCGATTACAATTGGTGCAAAGAAACAGTCCCTGCTGGATCGTCCTGAGCTCGCGCGAACTAAGGTTTTTGCCTGCCGCCAGGGCTTTCAGGGAAGCTATCTTTTCCGAAGGCAGGATATTCACGTTGGGGATTTCCTTAAATGCCACGGCGACCGAACACCTCCGCGTGCAGGCTCCGCAATGAACACAAGCATCGAGCTCGAGGATCTGTTTGGTAGCCAGGTTTGCCGGGGCAGAGACACCCCGTTCCATGACCGCGTTGGCCATCAGGCTCAAAGGACCTGCAAAGATATGGAACATTTTGCTGAAGGGAAGATAGGCGAGGCCCAGAAAACATGCGAGAAAATGCAGGTGCCAAAGCACCGACGGCAGGTTCGCCCGATCCAGTTCCTCGGCTACGGGTTTCATCAGCCGCGAGGCCGCATAGCTTGCCAGGGCCCACTGAGGGCGTGAATGGCATTGCATGCAGCTCATTTCATGGATGGTCTTGCCTTCCTGGAGGATCTTCGGATCGAAGGGTTCCTTGAGGCCCGGAGCGACCAGTCCGAAGTCCTCCACCCAATAGGATGACAGAGCTCTGACCTGTTCTTCATCCGGTTGGACCAGATAGTCCTGCACCATGCTCTGAAAGACAGTGTTAGAGAGGATTTTGGCACCGTCTAGAACAATGCCGGAGATCATGATCACCGCCAAGATCACCATGGCATAGAGATCCATGGCGTTCGTCGCCGGACGCCAGCCTCTGCGGGCAAAGCGGCGGTAAACGGCCAGAGCAACACCTGCAATCACCAGGATGGCGGAGAGATCTCGCAAAAATAAAAAGGGGTTGACGGTGGGATAATAGTCCGTGAACAGGATGGACGTGGTGAATTTACTCAAGGCGTGCATCAACAACAGCACCATAAAACCGCCATAGATGCACATGTGTATGATCCATCTAAAAGCATCCTCCCGCAAAGTCCTGGCCTGAAAGACCCCGTCCAGAATGAAGACTTTGAGCAGGGTCAGGATCTTGGAACTGCACAGGGTTGAAATGATTCCCCGGGTGGCTGCGGCGACTCTCGTCGAAACCGATATGTCTCGTCCCTCTATGCCGACGTTGTATCGGAACCAGGTCGATGCCTTATAGAGCAGACCAACCGTGAAAATGGCCAGAGAAAGGTACAAAGAGACCGTAAAGAACATTATGCCCGATCCTCTCTAAGGTGTTTTGGATATTTAAGATTAACCATGAAACGGAGATGCGGAGTGTTCAGCAAACGGCAATCCTTGAAAGGGCTCATCATGGACCCGGTGTCAATTCGTTTCATGGAAGTTAATGGGATGGAGATCATGAATGGCCACATCCAAAGGAGCTTCAGGATTTCCTGCCAACCCAGCATTGCCTCCCGCCCAAAGCGAGCGGGGGACAAACCCAGCGCAATCTATACCCCTCCGGTAGAGTTCCATTTTATATTACCAAATAGAATTAGAAAAATGTTTTTTACAAAAAAACTCGAAGTACCGTACTTTTTCTGCGCTCGCCATCAAACGATCAGAAAGCCGCTCTCTGCGACACGAAAATCACCTGGGCACATTTTTGCGATGATCTGAAGGTCGGTCTTGGCAATGGACAGAAGTTGGTCTAAGATTTTACTGTTGTCAGATGCTCCGTATATTGATTTTTCAACGATGCTCCCGTCCTTTCCGACCGAGTTTTTGGCTGAGTTGATCCACAGGTATTCGAGGCCAGCCTTCAAGAGGGAGCCCTGAAAAGGGAGTGGATCTATGCGATTCTTCCCAAAGCTGTTGATTTTGCTCACGGCCATTGCCCTTATCCCCCTCTCCTTCGTAACCCTTTACGAATGGGTTGCAACCAAGCGCCTTAGTTCTGAGATTTCTACCCACGCGGGTTTGCTGCTCACCAGAGAAGCGGCCGCAACGCTCGAACAAGCGGTTGCGACCTACGCCAGGCTGGTGAAGGATCAAGCGCGAACGCTGGAGATGATCGTCACAATTCAGGCCAAGGAAATGGAAAGGATTCTGGCACAAGTCCCTCCGGCAGTGCCCGAGGTATATTTTTCTGAAGCTTACGACCAGGGCGTCGTCCCAGGTCTGGTCGCAGCCTCGCCGCGATATGACAAAGTGGGCCCTAACGGCAGCGTCATCCCGGGCCGCATCTCTTTAGACCATGTGGATTTCAAGCTGGCGCCGGAGGTGGACCGCGAAACGGTTGCCGGGGATATTGCCCGGCTTGCGGAGATGGCCTCCGTCTACCGGACTTTCTATGAAAAGCACTCGAATATTCTGGTATTTCTCTATACCGCCCTGGAAAGCGGCGTGATCTCATCCTATCCAGGCATGGGAGGATATCCGGCGGACTATGACCCCCGCTTAACCCGGTGGTATACAGAAACCAAAGAGGCAAATGGACTGGTCTGGAACGCCCCTGCCGTCGATGCAACCGGTATGGGCGTTCTGGCCGGCGTTGGCATGCCCATACGCTGGCCTGATGGTTCTTTGGCCGGCGTCACCGCCCTCGATGTATCCAACATTCAAGAGCTCCCATCGACCTTACCGAATGCTCAATGGGCCGCCAATCTTCAGGTCTTTCTCGCCCTCGTGGACACGCGTCGGGATGCGAATGAGGCGGAGTTGCTGATCATCGGAGTGAAAGACTACCACAAGGAGATCAAGGACTGGCGAACCCCGCTCCAGGAGGCATGGCTCGAATCCCAGGATCAGGAAAAATATCGCCAGATGATCCATGGCATCCAGGAAGGCCAGTCCGGTACGGTGAGGATGCCATACGAGGGCCGCGACTCGCTGTGGGCTTACGGATTGATCGATAAAGGCGCCACGGCCTTAATCTTCATCGTCCCCGTGGAAAACGTCCTTGCCAACGCCAGGGAGATGGGGGAGTTTATCTTTAAAGAAGAGTACCGTGAGCTCGAATTCTTCGGCGCCATCGCCATTCTCGCGATCACCGCCGTGATTTTGTTTTCTTACCTGGGCTCGCGCTCGATCGCGAACCCCTTGCGGACCTTGGCGAAAGCCACCGAAGACATTGCCGCCGGGAATCTTGATGCCCCAATCCCTGCCGTGACTTCAAAAGACGAAGTCAGCGATCTCGCACGCTCCGTAGCCTCCATGCAGAGAGATTTAAAGAAGTACATCACCGATCTTACGGAGGCTGCGGCGGCGAGGGAGCGGATTGAGAGTGAATTGCGGATCGCGCGCGAGATCCAGATGAGTTTCCTGCCCAAGATGCTGCCACAACCGCCTGGCGGAACCGAGTTCAGCGTTTTTGCGACGATCCATCCTGCGCGCGAAGTTGGGGGAGATCTTTACGATCTTTTTCTTGTTGATGATAGAGACCTCTTCTTTGCCATCGGCGACGTCTCCGGCAAAGGGATACCGGCAGCGCTCTTCATGGCCAAGACGAAAACGATGCTGAAAGGCATTGTGCGCGAGCAGCGCGTGCCGCACAAAATCCTTACCGTCATGAACAGAGAGCTTGAACAGGGCAATGAGACGTGCATGTTCGTGACCTTCTTTTGCGGCACGTTGAATACCTGCACGGGGGAAGTCCTGTTCTCCAACGCCGGACACAATCCCCCCCTGTTGCTCCGGAATCAGGAAGAGCCACAGTTCCTGCAGCCCGAGAAGACCTTGATGCTGGGGGTTTTTGAGGAAACCCTGTACTATACGGAGAGGGTTCTATTGCGGCCTGGCGATGGTCTTTTCCTTTACACTGACGGCGTCACGGAGGCGACCAGCGATACCGATGAATTCTACTCCGATGTGCGACTGAAAAAGGATCTTTCCTCCTTTCGTGAGCTCTCTCCCGAGCAGACCATTGCGGCACTCAGTGATGCGATCCATGCTTTCTGCGGCCACGCTCCCCAGTCGGACGATATTGCGATGCTCATGATCCGTTTCAATGGCGTTTGTTAGGCGTATGGCAATGAATAATCGTCCAAGATGGGAGACCGACTCGGTTTCAAAAACCGAGTCGGTCTGGATATCACGGATAAGTATTTTTTGCCTGACTATTACCCGCATCGAGGATGAAAACAACCGGATCAGGGTCGTCAGCATGATCTCGGCTGCGGATGATGACTGGACCATAAAGATCCACGAACGAATCTTTGATTTTCTCTCATTTGTCATCCCCAGCGACCCGGAGTCAAGACTCGGCGACGGCTCCCGAGAAGAACAGAAAATGCTCGCCTTCACCGAGCTCTTCCTGCGCCACCAGATCGAACATATGCTCTATCCCGAGCACAAGGAACGCGAAGTCATTCAGGCTGACGTCGATTTCGCTCAGGATCGCCGCCGGAGCGACCCCACCTTTTACCGCATGCTGCGCTACGCCTTATCCGATGAGATGAACGGGCTGCGGGGCGGGCAGTACCTCGCTTTACTCGAGGCGGCGGAAAGCGCGCTTCCCGTCGATTCTCTCATTGGAGACGTTTTCAACACCCTGTTTGCCGCTCTCGGTGAATTCCCCGATAGCCTGCTGCAGGAAGTCTTCCCGAATCTGGATGCAGAGCTCAAGAGCCGCGTTCTGGGCGAAATCTATCGCAGGAGTCGTGACCCTTCGCACTCCTTGCTGCACCGCACTCACGATCTCCGGCTGACGCTCAAACTCTTCGCCCTCTTGACAAGAAGAAACGAAAGAGAAGCCGTGGAGGTCTTCCGGTCCTTCATGGACCGCTGGGGCCTGGTGGACCTTTTGAAGGAGCTGGATCTTCCGGAGACAACGGTCGATGCCGAAACCCAGGAGGAACTCCTCCATCGTTTCACCACAGCCCTTTATGCCCATTTGGAGGAGACCTCGGCGGAGCCGTTCATGCGCCCCCCGTCTGCAGCGCCGTCCGAGCAAT
>JADGQM010000093.1 GCA_017881795.1 Syntrophobacteraceae bacterium | reverse complement strand
ACGCGGGTCTGCAATCGCCGGAGGATATCTTAGGGAGAAACGACTTTGAGATGGGTTGGGCGGAACAGGCAGAGTTGTACCGTTCAGATGACCGGTTGGTCATGGAAACTGGAAGCCCGAAACTCGGTTATGAAGAACCTCAGACCATGCCGGACGGTGGTAGGATTTGGCTGCGCACCAACAAAGTTCCTCTGCTTGACACCGAAGGCAGGATCAAAGGGGTCTTGGGTACCTATGAGGACATCACGGAGCGCAAGCGGGCTGAGAATATTATGCAGGCGCGCCTTCGTCTGTTAGAATTCGCCAATTCGCACTCGATGGACGAGTTGCTTACTGCAACGTTGGATGAAATTGAAGCACTGACTGGAAGTACAATTGGATTCTATCATTTTCTCGAATCAGATCAAAGAACGCTTTCATTGCAGAATTGGTCGACCAATACCCTGAAGACCATGTGCACGGCTGTGGGAAAAGGCAGCCATTATGAGATTGCCCAAGCGGGCGTGTGGGTAGACTGTGTCTATGAACGTCATCCCGTCATTCACAACGATTATGCTTCTTTGCCTCACCGCAAGGGGATACCTGAGGGTCATGCAACGATCGTTAGAGAACTTGTTGTTCCAATTTTCAGAGGTAACCTGATAAAGGCAATCATTGGAGTGGGTAACAAATCCACTGACTACAACGACAGCGATATAGAGATGGCATCACAATTAGGCGACCTTTCATGGGACATCACCGACCGCAAGCGGGCCGAGGAGGCGCTAAGAGACGCCTCTGAAAAGTTAAAACTTTTTGCATACTCGGTCGCACACGATCTTAAGAGTCCGGCTATTGGAGTTTATGGACTTACCAAACGACTCAACAAATATGCCAAAGAAGTTCTTGATGAGAAGGGGAGGAATTATTGTGATAAGATCTTGAAAGCGTCAGAGCATATCGCAGCCCTCGTTGACAAAGTTAATATTTACATAGCGACGAAGGAAGCTCGTCTATCCATTGAAAGAATAAACATTGCAGAGATTATTCGGATGCTCAAAGATGAGTTCGGCGCACAACTCAATATTCGTCGGATAGACTGGCTGGAACCCGGGACTACGGTAGAGATCAGGGCGGATCGGCTGTCCATGTTAAGGGCCTTCAGGAATTTTGTGGATAACTCCCTAAAGTACGGAGGAGAAAGGCTGAGTACGATTTGGACCGGCTATGAAGAGTCGGAGGATTTCCACATTTTTTCGTTCAGCGATAACGGTAAAGGATTGAAAGAAGAGGGATCAGAAAAGATCTTTGGGGCATTTCAACGAAATGAAACATCCAGGGGAGTCGAAGGGGCAGGCCTGGGCCTCACCATAGTGAAAGAAATCGCTGAACAACATGGCGGCAAAGTATGGGTGGAACCGAGAACCCAAAAGGGAACTACATTCTACATCTCCATTTCTAAAAGCCTGTAAGCTTCAATTTGCCTGATCTCTCACAGCATATCGCCAACAGCAAGAATACGGGCTATTTTGGCTCTTTCAATTGTCTGCTGCGGCGCGAATATCCTTGATCAACATAAACAGGTGTCGGCTATCGGTGACCGACGGCACAAATCCGAAGTGCCTATAAAACGCCGCGGCAGAATCGTCTTTCGCATGGACGGCAAGCGAGTGTACCCCGACAATATCGGCAACTTGCAGTGTGCGCCCCAAGGCATCCAAGAGCAGCCCAGCACCAACGCGGCGGCCTTGCCATTCGCTATGCACGGCGAGACGCGCCAGAATGAGAAGTGGTATCGGATGACGTGGCATGCCTTTGACAACACGCTCTGGCGCGTCAGCGTGCCGGACTTCACCTGCGACAATCGTATAGAACCCGACAACCGTCTGGTCGCTTACGCCGACGTAGGTTTGCGATGAATTCATTTGTTGCGCTTGCAGAGCATGACGAATGAGGAAGCGATCAAGCTCAGGTTGACCGCAGGTGAATGCTTCGACCGCATGAGCTCGCTGCAACTTTTCTATGCGCAGTGGGGCTGTCACGGCTTGGCGTCAAAAACGGATGGTTCGCGGAACAGTCGTTCGAGTCGCGGGTGCCGACGTGGCGGAGCATCGAGGGCAGCGACGAAAGCTTCCCAACGTTTTGCATCGAGCGCGAAGACGCTCCGATCTGCTAGCCGTTCTTCGGCTTCGCTCAGCGCTGTTTCGAGAACGAATTCGCTGACGGACTTATGCGCCGCCGCCGCCGCGGCTTGTAACGTCTGCTTGGCGGACTTGCTGAGCCGCAGATCAAGTTTTTCGGTTCTTTTCGTACGTTGAGTAGCCATTTTTAGAATCTACCCAAACCGCCAGACAATGTCAAGACAATTTGTCTGAGGTATCGTGGTTGCATTTGAAAGGACCCTCTTCTTAGTGTAAGATAAAGGACGTTATCATTCACTAAATGGATGAACCGGGAGAGGCGCCATGGCGCAAGAGTTGACAGCAATAGGAAAAGGAATTAAGGGGGCGCTGCCGGCGCTCTTTGCCCCTGATGCCAAGGCGGCCGAGCGAACGATAGAATTCTTCACCGCCCGGATCAGGAACCCCAACACCCGCAAAGCCTATGCGCGTGCGGCGGGGGAATTCGCCGCCTGGTGCGCGGAACACGGGATCACGGCGCTCGGCCAGGTGCGCCCCGTGCATATCGCGGCCTATGTCGAAGGCCTGCAGCGGGAAATAGCGGCGCCATCGGTTAAATTACGCTTGGCCGCCATCCGGATGCTGTTCGACTGGCTGGTTGTCGGGCAGGTAATGCCGGTCAACCCGGCGAGCTCCGTCCGGGGGCCTAAACATGTGGTCAAGAAGGCAAGACGCCGGTGCTCTCGGTCGATGAGGCGCGGGCGCTGCTCAATACCATAGACGCCAGCTCGCCGGTCGGCATGCGGGATCGGGCCTTGATCGGCCTTATGGTCTATACCTTCGCCCGCGTCGGGGCCGCTATCAAGATGCACGTCAAAGACGTGTATGTGCAGGGCCGCCGTACCTGGGTGCGTCTTCATGAAAAGGGCGGTAAACGTCACGAGATGCCCTGTCACCACAACCTTGAGGAATATCTACAGACCTATATAGAAGGGGAACAGATCGGCGCGGACGCGAAGGGCTATTTGTTCCGCACAGCGCTTGGGCGCACAAAGCAGCTCTCCGAACGCCCCATGAGCCAGGCGGACGTTTACCGGATGATCGGCCGCCGCGCCGAGGATGCCGGGGTACATACGAAGATCGGCTGTCACAGCTTCAGGGCAACTGGGATCACAGAATATCTCAGTAACGGTGGCAAGCTCGAGGTGGCGCAACAAATGGCAAACCATGAATCCGCCCGCACGACCGGGCTCTATGGCCGGCGCAACGATCGGGTGTCACTCGATGAAGTCGAGCGGATTTTGATTTGAGATAGGCGAGCAGTCTCCGTTTTGTCCAATGTTGGGAGTTCTAAAAGGCTCGCAAAGCCTCACCCTGCCTACACCACGATTTTCAACACGGGACAAGATGTGCTCAATTGTCTAGTATTTGGGTGTCCGGGGGTGGGTGTCAAATTTCTCAAGGCAGGCACAGTTGGTGATATCAAAATGGTATCGTAGCGTGACAGCCCATCATTCGCATTATGGATATAAGGCAGCTATCTTCACCTTAACATCTTATTAAGCAGCGTGGATACTACTGCCACTTTCTTCCCGCGAAGTGCGGTCATGAGATGAAAATCATCCGCAAGATTCAGGAACCTGACATCATGGTCCATGGAATTTCGAGATGGTGGACAGCCCCTGTCGGCCACACAGGAATAGTTGTCCGCAAATCCGGGCGAACACCCTCTTTTAAACCCTCCACAAGCATTACAACCTGCGTGAAGACCAATTTGCGCCGAGCTGTCCATCATTCCCCCCAACGCAATGACACGCCCTAATCATTCTTATCATAACTTGCCAAGAAATCGGCAGGCAAATGACCTTGACAGCATCCACGACAGGTGCTATCCAAAAACTCTCGGAAAGCGTTTTCCTATCACCTCCATAACTCTCTTCGTGAAGAATTAGCAGAGACGACTTGTGTGACTGTCTTGGAATTTGAGCCTTTTTGTATGTTATTGGCTAATAATGCAATTTTTTCCTGTTCCTGGAATCGGTGCGGGCCTATACGAACCGGGAAGAAATTTCGCTACTTACATTGATTTACCGTTTCTGAAAGGACATATGTGGCGCCCTTAACAGCCTTGGGACCCCGAAGGCATGGGGAGCACCATGCCTGCTATTTCAGCAACCTTGTTCGGGGCATTGACCGGTCATTGCCTTCGCTCACGTGTCTCAGTACAGCGAAAAACTGCCATGATTTCTCTTACGGGGCTGATGCTTATTTCACCTGGCTTGATCTTTGACAATTGGCTTTCGATTAACAGGAACCTTTGGACGAGTTTTTTTGTCTGTTCATGTGAGGGTTGGCGATGATCTCTTTGGCCATTTTCTTAGGACGATAAGAATTCGTCCAATACGACAGGTTAAACGTCAGCCTTAGAGCATATATTTACCGGCATTTATATGCGCTGTTTGGAAGCCCACTGATAGAAAAGGAGTTCTCGGACAACCTAGCCATATCGGAAGCTGTTTTCCGACATCCGACATCCTTTGTCTATGCGCTCTCAGCGGCAGACCGTTCCAATTATCGCAGCACGCCGCCGGCGATGACCATCCTCATCACTTCCGATGTCCCCTCGTAGATTTCCGTAATCTTGGCATCCCTGTACAGACGCTCGACTTTGGTCCCCTTGATGTACCCGATACCCCCATGGAGCTGTACCGCGCGTTCTGTTTGACGGACAGCCGTCTCGGAGGCAAACAACTTCGCCATGGCAGCCTCAGTGCTGTAAGGCAGTCCCTGTTGGTAACACCAGGCAGCACGATAGACCAGAAGCCTCGCTGCATCCACCTCCATCGCCATATTGGCGATCATCCACTGGATGGCCTGGAAGCTGCCGATGGGCTTGCCAAACTGGACCCTCTCCTTGGAGTACCTGATCGACTCGTCGAGTGCCGCCTGGGCAATACCCAGAGCCTGTGAGGCGATCCCAATTCTTCCGCCGTCAAGTGTCATCATCGCGATCCTGAATCCCTGGCCTTCGGCTCCGAGCAGGTTTTCCTTCGGGATCCGGCAGTCTTTCAGCAGCACTTCCGAGGTAAGCGAGCCTCGGATGCCCATCTTTTCGAGATGCTTGCCTATAACGAGACCCGGGCTCCCGGCAGGCACGATGAAGGCACTGATCCCCTTCGTTCCCTTGGATTTATCCGTCATAGCAAAAACGATGATCACGCCCGCAACCGGAGCATTTGTGATGAATATTTTGCTTCCGTTGAGCACATATTCATTCCCATCGAGAACCGCTAACGTCTTCATGGCGGCCGCATCGGTTCCGGCCCCCGGCTCAGTCAAGGCAAAGGCGCCAATCACCTCACCTTTGCACAGCGGGGATAGATATTTCTTCTTTTGCTCTTCCGTACCGAACTTATAGATCGGATACTCGGCCAGCGAGGTGTGGGCCCCCACAACGACAGAGGTCGATGCGCATGCGCGTGCAAGCTCTTCTATCACGATGGCATAGCTCATAACATCAGCCCCCGCTCCACCATATTCCGCGGGAAAGTAGATGCCCATCAAATCTTGTTCGGCGATTTTTTTAATCACTTCCTCCGGGTACCTCTGATACCGGTCGACTTCCTCGGCAATCGGAGAAACATATTTGTCACAGAATTCCTTTACACTTTGCCGAATTAGTTCATGCTCTTCAGTTGGCTTGAAATCCATCTTTAAATCTCCTTTCGCTTTGATCTCAATTTTGACGGTTACCAGCCAGTAATAACCCGCGACCCAGTATGAATGCAGGTTACGCTTGAGAAAAGTTTAAAAGGCATTGCCACAAAGGAATATCGATTAAAATCAGCTCGAGTAAAGACATATCCACTTGGCTGGCAATTGACTTTGCCTTAACATTTAAAAAAATCGGCAATAGCCGGTCATGGGACCGCTTCACTCAATGACTCCAAACGTTGCATCACAAGCGGACACGGAAGGTCCGTAAACAAGATCAAAACGCTTGTTCATTCCTTGTAGACACCACTACAAATGATCAGGTTATCGACCTTCTCAAAATAGGCGACCTTCGGGAGCCACTGTTTGGTTACAGGCTGATACCATTTGTATTCCACCCACCCACTGCCCTTGGCGTTCGCGGTGTCGACGATCTCTCTGATAAAGAACTTGTCGTCAGAATCAGTGAGACCCAAGAACTCCTCCCCCACAAATCTCTCGTTGACTCCATGCGCAAGCATGGTCCCTTTGTCGCTCAACACAAAAATATACAATTCGTCTTCAACAAATGGTCCGTTGCGGTTTGTAAACTCAGCTAAAGCGATCCTTTTACCGATGCGGCTGTAAAAAGCGATCGCCTTGTCTACCAACGCCTTCGCGTCATCTTGTGTTTTTGGGCTCATTTCGTACTCCTTTGATGTGATGTGAAAAGAGTGGCTGCAATTTAACCGTCCTTCCTTCAGTACCGCCGACACCAGCGCAATTCCCGGCATTATGAACGTCAGCACTCAGCAGCATCTGATGTCCACTCCGGTTTTTTATGGGGAATTGAATGATTCTGCGTAATTCGCATCGCTCGCAGATGGCTAATACCCCTTTCCCATAAGAAGTAAGGAAAACTCTACTCAAGTTGAGTCGCGGAAACCATCTGCCTGACTTTCAATTCATTCCTTATAAACGCCACTGCAAATAATCAGGTTATCGACCTTCTCAAAATACCCGATCTTAGGGAGCCACTTTTTGACCACCGGCTGGTACCATTTGTAATCCACCCATCCACTGCCTTTAGCGTTGGCGGTGTCGACGATCTCTTTGATAAAGAGCTTTCCGTCAGAATCCTTGAGATCAATGAACTCCTGCCCCAGAAATTTGTTATTGACTCCATGCGCAAGCATGGTCCCTTTGGGGTTCAACACATAAATATACATTTAGCCTTTAACGAACATTCCAACGGGATCCGTGAACGCAGCCAAGCTCAATCCTCTTGCCTGAATTTTTTAAAATTCCACCACCTTGTCCAACCAAGCCTTAGCGTCATCTTGTGTTTTAAGGCTCATATAGTTCTCCTTTATGATGTGATGTGAAAAGAGTGGCTAAGATTAATAATTATTCTTTCTATAAGCATTCATGCATCCCCTGTCAAGGCAGGTCTAATGATACCGATTTGTCTCCCATCCCAGAGTTGCAAACCCAACTAGAGAATCAAAAACGCAAAGGTAGTGTAAGAACGATTGTGTAAATTCTTCCTGGGTGACAAAAAAGGTGCTTTTCCTTTTAAAAGAGAGTTGCCCAAAAAGCATCTCAAAGAAAGGAGGAGCGCCATGAGGATGGAGATCAATGTGCCAGAGGTTGCCAGCATTTTTAAAGAGATTCAATATCAGCCGGAGAAGGTCTTTTGAGATGGTTCGACTGAACGCTCAAGAAATGATTGGAAGAACCCTTCCCATATGTCGTGCTCTCGCATATTACTCTGGAATCCTGCTCGATCCGTTAGCAAGCGCTTTTCAGATATGGACCAGAACCAGGTTGGGAACCCGCGTGAGGTAACCTTCAGGATGTATGTGTCTGACAATCTTTCACCGTCAAAAGTGATGATACCTTAACACTGTCCGAACCTTAGGGGCGCAACTCTTTTCTTGGCGATATGCTCTTGATATCTTGCCTTATGTTGAATGGTTATATTCACATGTGAAAGTCCAAGCTCAGTAGAGACTTTTGGGGGTTGGGCAAGGATATCAGAGCAAGAATGAGACACCTCTACAGATGGCCCCTCATTGCATGAATGTTGGGGTTACTCCTATAATGCGAGAAGCCGACGGGAAAGAGCAACCTTGGACAACTTACAACAAAGTGTCTAGTCTTTGGTTGCCCCATTAAACAAGGATAACGCCCTGTAAAGCATGCGGCGCGAGACCTTGAGCGATTTTGCTACATGCCCCGGGCTTTCCCCCTGCTCTATCAATTTCCGCGCATGGGTGGCCTGTTGCGCGGATAGTAGCGGCTTGCGGCCCATCCGCACACCACGGGCCATAGCCGCTACGCGGCCCGCTTTTGTCCGTTCCTGGATTAGTGACCGTTCCAGTTCTGCCAGAATCCCGACCATTTGCCGCATGGTGCGACCTGTTGGCGTTTCTGCCTCGATAGGTTCAGTCAGCGACCGGAAGGCCACGCCTCGCGCTTTCAGATCGTCCAGCAGGGCTATTAGGTCACGCAGGGACCGGCCCAGCCGATCAAGTTTCCAGACCGTCAGCACGTCACCCGCCTTGAGAGCTTTAAGGCAGTTTGCCAGCTCTGGCCTTTTGACGTTCGCCCCTGTGGCCTTATCGGTAAATATCTTGTCGCATCCCGCCTGCTTTAAGGCCGTCAATTCCAAATCGGAATTTTGGTCTTCCGTGGAGACTCGAGCGTACCCTATTCTCATGCCTTGGTTTGCCCCTGATTTATGACACTACCAAGCCCTTGATATCACAGAGACAGGTTTTTGTATCAAAAATACTGATTTTTGGCACATCCGTATCTTGTTTCAAATCAGAATCCGCTCAACTTCAAGGAGTAAAACCTGGTCATTGCAGCGATCATAGCGCCCTGTGGTCCGGGCCAATTCATGATTTGCCATTTGCTGCCCCGCGATTATGAGTGCAGAAGGGCGAATGGATTAATACTGCACAAAAGGAGCACAAATTGTCCCTTGTGGAAAATCCACTTTGAGCACGGGCGCGGGTTTGCGGGGCACGTCGAGGGGCGAACAATGGGCAAAACGGCAAGTGCCCTCAGCAAAGAGCCGGCCCTTGGTCGCGCACCAAAGAAAACGCTGGAATTAAGCATCAAAGAAGGCTATAAAAATAAATTAAAACAATGAGTTAAGTGAATACGAAGAAAAAACTAACCAAAACGCTTAGGTTTGTGATAGAATGCTAACTGTTGACATGATAGATGGTCTGCGCGTGGTGATTTACCCGAACGACCATGGACCGGCCCATGTGCATGTCATCGGCAATGGCTGTGAGGCCGTTTTCAAGCTCAATTGTCCCGAATGCCCGCCGGAACTGCGCGAGAATTACGGTTTTGCAATGGTCGAGGTTTCAAAGATCAGGGCGGTTCTCACGTCGAGATTGACGCACATATGCACGGAATGGAGTAGAATTCATGGTTGAGCCTAAAGACGAAATCGACGCCGCGAACGAGCGGGCGGCTGCGCGCTTAGCCAAAGCCCCAACGGCGATAGCGGCACGCTTTGACCGGCGTATCGGACGCCTGGTGATCGACCTCCGCAGCGGCCTATCAATCTCATTCAAGCCGCATGACGCCCAAGGGATTGAAGACGCCAAACCGGAGCAGCTGCATAACATCGAGATTTCGCCCTCGGGGCTGGGTCTGCACTTCCCCGCCCTTGATGCCGATCTTTACCTGCCTGGCCTTTTGGAAGGCTTCCTCGGCTCCCGTAGCTGGATGGCGGCACAACTGGGCAAGGCAGGGGGGAAGGCCACCTCAGACGCAAAATCCGCTGCCGTGCGGGCGAATGGGAAGCGCGGCGGGCGACCGAAGAAAGTTCGCACCTCTGACGTTGCGTGAATAGGAAGCCACTACGTGCAGATGCGCAAACGGGCATCCGAGATTGTTGTTGCTCGACTCGCCCCGAGGGTTGCTTAACCAAGGAGAACTTGTATCCTGGCCATCAGTTCATCACGTCCGAGCCCGGCGGCCGATGAAAAGAGGACGATCTGCTCGGGGAGCACTCCCAGGCTCTGGGCCGCGGCTTTCATCTGGGAATGCCGTTTGCTTTGGGAAACCTTGTCGGCTTTGGTCAAGACCGGGATAGCGGGAATGCGACGATCCTGGAACCACGCCCAGAGCTGCATATCATCCGGGGTTGGGAGATGGCGAGCATCCATAATGTGAACCATGCCCTGAAGCGTCTTCCTGCCGAGGAGATAGGTTTCCACCATCGGTTTCCACTGCGCTCGAATATTCTCAGGGACCTTCGCAAAACCGTAGCCCGGCAGATCCACAAAATAGAAGGCTTCATTGATCTTGAAGAAATTGATCATCCGCGTGAGTCCCGGCGTACGGCTGGTTCTAACGAGTTTTTTCCGCTGCACCAGGCAGTTAATCAAGGAAGATTTACCGACATTTGACCTTCCCGCGAACGCGATCTCGGGGAGGAGGCTTGCGGGATATTGCCGGGGATGAACCGCCGAGATTTCAAATTCAGCCGTTTTGATCGTGATGAGTGGTGAGTGATGAGTGGCGAGTGGTGAGTGATGAGCGATCAGTGATGGGTCCTCAGCGCTGAGTGATGAGTGTCGGGGTCCCGATGGTGGACCGTGCGTTCTTGGTGCTGCCATCATTGTCCTTATTAGTTCACTAATTTTAAATGGTCGAATCAAGCCCACGAGTCTCAGCTCAAGAGCCGAGAGCTAACAGCCAAGAGCTAAGAGCCAAGAGCCAACTCTCAGGCTCGACTCTGCAAATACACTTCCATCCTCCGCAGTCCTTCGGCTATGTTCTCAAGGGAATTGGCATAGCTGAAGCGCACGTAGCCTTCCCCATGCGGCCCGAAATCAATCCCGGGAGTGATCCCGACTTTGGCATTTTCAAGGATCTCGAAGGCGAAGGCATAGGAATCCTGAGTGAACCGGCGAGCATTGGCAAAAACATAAAAGGCACCGGTGGGTTCCACCGCGATTTCCAGGCCCAATTCCCGCACGCGGGGGATGATGAACTTGCGGCGTTCGTTGTAGGTGTCACACATCTTCCGGACATCCGCTTTGACGCTCGGGTCCGTGAGGGCCACGTAGCCCGCCGCCTGCACCATAGAATTGGCAGAGATAAAAAAGTTCTGCAGCATCTTTTGCATCGGGCGCACCAGCTCCCTGGGCACAATCAGATATCCGAGGCGCCAGCCGGTCATGGCGAAAAGTTTGGAGAATCCATTGAAAACAATGCAGTGATCCGTGAATTCCAAAATCGAATGAGCGCGCCCTTCGTAGACCAGTCCATGATAGATCTCGTCACTCAAGACCCATCTTCCCATGTCGGCGATTTCCGCTATGCGTTGAGGTTCCAGAAGGTTGCCCGTAGGATTGGCCGGAGAGTTGATCAAGATTGCTTTGGTTTGGGGGGTAAGAGCCGCACGTATGGCTTCCGGTCGATATTGAAAGCCATCATCTTCGTAAACCGGGATGAGTTTCGGAATGGCTTCGACAAATCGAATGAAATTGGGATGGCAGGCATAGTGGGGATCAGAAAGGATCACTTCCTCACCGCATTCCAGAAGAGCTCCCATCGCAATCAGAAACGCCGGTGAAGTGCCTGAGGTGACAAGGATTTGATCGGGTTCAAGCGAATGAACCCCATAGGTTTCGCTGTAATATTTGCAGATGGCTTCACGAAGCCGCGGGGTGCCCAGGCTATGCGTATAATGGGTTTCCCCCCGATGCAGAGCCTCGATTGCTGCGGTTTTGATGGCTTCCGGCGTATCAAAATCAGGTTCTCCCACTTCCAGGTGAATAACGGACTCGCCCGCCCTTTCCATCTCCTGAGCCCTTTCCAGGACATCCATCACAATGAACGAGGTCAGATCCTGAATTCTTCTGCAAATCACTTGGCTGCCTTCCTTTCTTATGGACCCTGGCGATGCCGCGAACCCTTCCCAAACCGGCTCTCAGTTTGCCGGAGCTTCTATTATTATGGCTTTCCCATGTCCCTCTTTTTCCACCTGCAACATCAACTGGCTCGCCTTTTCAGCATCATTCACAGGCTTAAGTTGGACCACGTAAAGCTGACCCAGCACCTGGTGCTTATAGGGCTTGACTACCGCATCATAGCCTTTTCGCCGCAATCGTTGCTGCAGGTCCCCGGCATTTTCCTTGTCCAGGAATGATCCCAGTTGCACCGTGTAGGTCCTCGGCCCCTCCGGTCGAGCTGCTCCCTCCGCGCCCGCCTCAGGCGGCTGCCGGTCCGCTGCGGACGGACTGGCGCCAACCTTTGCTTCCTGCTGAAATTCAAGGTTCAACCCTGCGCTGGGGGCAGCACGGGGTGGTGCAGAACCCAAATGCTCCTCCAACAAATCCTCATTGGTCATCACATCAAGCGGCGCGAGCCCATCCATGGGCTGGTTTCGCGAAGGGCGTGGCGATCCTGAAGGGACGACAGCTTGCAGCCGATCCAGATACTTCCAGGCATCCTCCGCCATGGTCGAACGGGGAGCCAGCTTAACCACTCGGTTCAACGAGTAAAAGGCGTTCTCCAATTCGCCCGCAGTATAGCTCATCACGCCATAGCGATACTGGGCCTCAACCAGGTCTGGAGCAAACTCGATGGCATTACCGTATGCCTCTCTCGCCTCATCGGCGCGCCGCGACTGTTCCAACAACTGCCCTATGCGGTAGTAGGCGGGACCGTAATCGCGCTTTAGACGAACCGCTTCCTGATACTGTTTCAGTGCCGCCTCAGAGTCGCCCTTTTTTTCGTAAATCAATCCCAGGTTGTAGAGAGCGAGCTGGGGCGTTGTATAGAAAGGGTTGGCGAGGGCCTTCTCAAAAGACCACTGAGCCTGATCCAACTGGCCCTGCTCGGCATAGTAGCGCCCTAAAGCATTCTCTGCTTCAGGGTAATCCGGCTTGAGCGCCAATGCCTTTTTCAAGTGGTTGAAAGCCTCTAACTTCAGTCCCCGTTCCGAGTAAGCAAGACCCAGATCGTATTGAATTACCGGAGCATTCGGTTGCCTTTTCTCCGCCATGCTAAGGTATTTGAGCGCCTGACCAAGGTCTCCCGCACCCATGAACTTCTCGCCCATCTGCTGCAACTGGGAGGTGCTGAAATTCTCACCGGGATCAGGGTTGAGCGTGGCGCAGCCAGCAGCAGAGATAAACAACAACACGGTGAACAGAGCACGGAGGAGCTTCATAGCTGATTCTAAACCACCTTATTGAGAGAATACTCGATAATCCCCTCGGCACCCTCTTTGATCAATTTGGGAATCAATTCCCGAACCACATTC
>JADGQM010000092.1 GCA_017881795.1 Syntrophobacteraceae bacterium | reverse complement strand
TGGCTGAACGGCGCCCATAAGGGAATGAGGAAAGGGGCGCTCCCGACCCTTGAGTGGCGTTACGCAAGACTTATTTTATGAGATAGGCCTGGGCACCTTGTTCAACAGGCCGACACAAACCCTGCAACCAAAAGGAGCAACAAGATGAGAAAACTTGCATCGTTATTAATCGTAGCGGTGTGCTTTTCACTGGCCGGGCTGTTCGTTGCCTATGCCGCAGAATACCAGTCCGCCCCGTATACCGGCTCCGCGGAGTTCGAGCGGATGAAGCAGCTTGTCGGCGTATGGGAAGCGACATCGGAGATGGGGAAAGAGGGGGAGAAGCTCAGGGTGGAATATCGCCTGACGGCCGGCGGCAGCGCGCTGGTCGAGACGCTTTTCCCGGGGAGTGCCGAAGAGATGGTTTCGGTCTATCACGATCAGAAGGGGAAACTCGCCATGACCCATTATTGCATGCTTCGCAATCAGCCCCACATGACGCTCGGGAAAGCCGATGCGCAGACGATCGAGTTGGTCTTCGCAAGGAAAGGGAACGACATCAATCCGGCAAAAGAGAAGCATATGCACGCCGTGCGTATTACCTTCACGGATAATGATCATATCACCGAGAAGTGGACCATGTTCGAGAACGGAAAGGATAAAGGAGGAGTGACGTTCAAGCTGACGCGGGTGCGCTGAACAGCGGAGTGAACCGGGAGAGTTTCGGCTCTCAAAGCTACAAAAGCCCGCACGATGCGGGCTTTTGTGATTTTCCCTTCCTAACGGGAGCAGTGGCGATAGCGCGGGATGATGTGCTCCCGAAGTGGCACCACTTCCTTTCCTGAACGCCTCCGGAGTGGTCTATTTCTTTGCCATCTGGGCGAAGGCGGCTTCGGCGCCCTGTTGGATTTCCTCCGGCGTCAGGTCCTTGATATGGGTGGCGAGCATCCAGGTGTAGCCGAAGGGGTCTTGCACGGTGCCGGCGCGGTCCCCCCAGAACATGTCCTCGACCGGCATCCGGGCCTCCGCGCCTGCTTCAAGGGCTGTCTTGAATGCCTCGTCCACGTTTTCGAGATAAAGGAAAAAACTGACGGGGGAGCCGCCGGCGGTTTCTGCGCTTTTGCAGGCATGCTGCGGGCTTTCGTCCCCCATCATGATGATCGAGTTGCCGATCCGGACTTCGGCGTGCATCACCCCTTTGCCGTCTGGCCCCGGCATGGCGAACAGCTCTTGGGCTCCAAAGGCGCGTCTGTAGAATTCTATGGCCTTACGGACATCTTTGAACACGAAGATCGGTGTGACGCTGTGATATCCTTCCGGGATCGCTTTTGTCATGGAACTCCTCCTTGTCTTCGGGGAAACCTGTCGGCTCCCCCTGTTTTTCAGACGAAAAATTAACTGTCGGCGGGCAATCATGCTCCGCTCTTACTGTGCCTCCGCAACCGGTTTTTCCGGATCGAGCCTTACCCTGCGGGCATTCGGCCCACCGCCGAAGGTTCCGGTCAGTCAGCCGGCAACGCCCGGCTCTTCTCATCAAATGTAGTGTCAAGGTGGCGGAAAGCAACCGGTGGGAATGGGAGAAATAGAGCCGGTGCCGGGTTGGAGGAAAATGGCTGTGTGTTCATTAAAGTTTGGAAGAGCAAACAGGCTAAGTACAGCACCGCAAAATAGCGTGGCCATTACCCAAAGGCATCATTCCGGCAGGTTTTAAGCCGGAATCCACAAAAGCTTCCTGGATACCGGCTTAAAGCATGCCGGTATGACGAAGGGGAGTCCGGACACTTATTTCTGCGGCGCTGTACTAAGACCCCCGCCGGACCCTCCGCAAGTCGTGTTGTGTGCGGCTCCTACGCCTGGTCATAATCATCCTCCAGAAAATGCTGGAAGAAACGAGACAATTCAGGATAGGTCATTTTGTGCCCAAGAACTTCTTCCCTCTCCCTGATGAGTGGCACAAAAGCTTCTGTATTGGCCAGTAACCCGATCACACAGTACTGGAGGCACGATTTGTAGCCGGCCTTATAATCCTCCAAGAGATTGTCATAGGGGATTTTGCCCATGGATCTTATGGTCGATTGGGCTTTCCTCAAATTTCTATTTCTGCCCTCCTCATCGACTATTGGCTTCGAAGGGGAGGTTTCTTGTTCCTTTGTCTTGCCGTGCCTTCTTAGGAACTTCTCTATATCAATTACGTCGCCCATGATGCATCTCCCTCTTTTGGTAATGGGGGCCGGGGGGATCTTTTCTTTGAGTTTTGCGCAAAATGTGGATTTCGGGCAGCCGCTTGGTACAGCGCCGCATAAATGAGTGTACGATATCCGGCCGTCATGCCCGCGAAGGCGGGCATCCAGGCTTTGTTGCTGGATTCCCGCTAAGAGCATGCGGGAATGACGACCGTGGGTAATGGAGACTTTATTCTGCTGAGCTGTACTTAGCGCTTATGAGGCCGAGCGACCGCCCTTATGGATCAGCGATCATGCCGCCTATGGCGATGTAGAAAGCGCGCGGTAAGCATTGACGCGGCCGGCGCCGAAGGTTGTATCCCGGCCCTTGGCGCCCAGGTCGTCGGCGCTGGCCTGGAGCTGCTTTTCAATCTGTACGTTGGAATATCCGGTATTCTTTGCTTTCAGGAGCGCCGCGACGCCGGAGACCATCGCCGCCGCGTGGGAGGTGCCGGTGCCGTAGCCGTAGCCGCCATTGCTCGTGGTGGTGAGGATGCCGACGCCGGGAGCGGCGAGAGCCACGTGATTCCCGAAGTTTGCCTCCGGCCATTTCTGGTCGTCGGGCCCGGTCGCGGTTACGGCGAGGACATGGGGAAAGGCCGCCGGGTAGGCAGGGGTGTCCGTATCTTCGTTTCCGGCAGCGGCGACGATGACGACATTTTTATTGTGGGCATACTGGATGGCGTCGTTCAGCATTCCGGAGTAAGTGTAGCCGCCAAAGCTCATATTGACGACCTGCGCTCCATGGTCCGCAGCATAAAGCAAGCCCTCCACAATGTCAGTCGTCGCCCCGATGCCGTTGGCGTCGATGACCTTCACGGGGAGCACCGTGCACTTCAGGTTCACTCCGCTGATCCCGGCGCCATTTAGACCTTCGCCGGCGATGATCCCAGCCATTTGAGTTCCGTGCCCGTAGTCGTCATCCGGAATTCCCTCCTTGCCGTTCACAAAGTCATAGCCGGGAACAATACGGTCGATGAGATCGGGATGGTTGGCATCGACACCCGTGTCGAGAATGGCGACCGTAACCGATGACGACCCCGTGGTGATGTTCCAGGCTTCGGCGACCATCATTTTCTGCAAACCCCATTGCGCCCCCAGTTCCGCCTCATTCGGGATGGCCTTGGGCAGGCGCAGGAGGTTGTTCATCTCCGTATTCTCGACCAGCGTCGATTGTCGGTAGGCCTTCTCAATGGTTGGCAAATCGCTCCCCTGTGGAAGCTTGAGCTGGTAAACGTTGACTTGAGGAATTCTTTTAACCAGGGTTGCACCGTATTGGTCGTTGAGTGCTTCGATCTCTTCGGGCTTCACGTCAGAGCGGAAGCGCACCAGCAACTCGTCCGGTACGTGCTCCGCAGGACGCGGTCCGCTGCTGCCACTGGCGTGTTTCTGATATTGCCCGAAACCGTTTGTTGCGAGAGTGGTATCACCTTGATCGGGGCGGGCTTTGGCATCTGTTACCGAGGTCGTGGTGAATTGTGGTTCCGGCATGGTGCTGGAGGTCTTGCCAAATAAGTAAAGTTTCCGGGTAACTGCTCCATTTTGCCCGGATTCTTCAATGAACATGAAGTTTGGGTAGATCTTTCTCATCAGGGAGGTGAGGCCCAGGTTCCTGCCCGAGAGGGTGATCAAAGAGTTCGCCTCGCCGCCGGTCCTGATGTCGATCCCGGCTTTGCTTGCGATCTGGGCGAGAACATCGTCAAGCCTGGCGTTGCTCGCATCCAGGTTGATCAGATTGTTGCTGAGCCATATCTGAAGGCTGTCCTGACGTTGTGGTTTGGCCTCGCTGGTTGGCACGGCAACCTCGAAAACGAACATAACAACAACGACAAAGGTCATGGAGATTGTTCGCAGTATGGACATAGGATTTCCTCCCTGGAAAGATCCCTCTCGTTAAACATCTGCTAAAACCCACTGCAACAGCCCCTCGGGAGGAACCTTACGGATGCTTCACCCCAGGGCGTTCGCTCATTGAGGCTAATATAATCCAGATCCGCATATGCTACAAGGAGACAGCAACATAATTTGCTATGCTCGTAAAAAGGCAGAACCTACCCTCTTTCGGTTCGCCTTACTTATTCATATCCCCTTTTTTCCCGAACAGGTTCACGCGGAGAATTTGGCCGGGACGCCAGAGACGCATGCGGGGTCCCCAAGTGCCCGTAACGCGGCAGACGAGGAGTACAGTGCCTATCTGCGGGAGCCAACGCCGGCTGCCGGTAGTCCATCAACCAACGCTGTTGCTTTAACGGGAGCTTCGGACGCGTGGGGCACTGCTTAACAGGACGGGTGATTACTCGTGTGGACTGGGAAGTTATAATCATTGCGCTCCTGGCACCGGCAGCGGACCCGCCGCGGGCAAGGTGTAGTCCCGCTCAATTGCCACACGAATCTGCTGGCGGCCTTCCAAAGGGTCGATCTCAGCTAGCGCTTCGATACATGCGACCGCAGCGGCCAGGTCGGCGTCCTTGATGCTGTCTTTCAGCCAGCGCGAGTAGTCCCCCTTACGGCGATGGTGCTCCCAAGTCGCGTCGTCGACACCGTCTGCGAGTTGCAGGAACAGCATCAAGTTCTGCGCTCGCAGGTTGAGCTTCTTCTCCGGCCCCTGGAAGTAGAAGCTACGGTCTGGCGGCAGCTCGCCGTCCGCGTATTTACGCCGATGACGGCGGCGCTCCTGCCGGCACGGGTGGGTTTTGATGACTTGCGGCGAAGTTTTGCCTGTTCGCGTCCAGTGCAGCACTTCTCCCATAGCAGGAGGTTTGCTGTTCCAGGTCGGTATCGGCGTTTTTCCCGCTTGGGCAAAATGCTGCAAGATGTCTGCTGCTTCAGGGCCAATTGCCAGCAGCGTATTGATCCGCTCCAGGATGGCGGTCGATAGCAGATCCAGGTGTACGGTGATCAGCACCATGCTGGTCAACTCGTCGGGAAGCATGCCTTCCGGCGGCAGCCATTCTGCCGGCAGCAGGTGGTGAGCCTCGTCGAGGATCAGCCAGTGCGGCCGGCCGAGCCGCGCCCGCATTTGTGCGGCGGAAGGATCGACATCAAGGCCTGTCAAAGGGGTGAAGACATCGATATGGTCGTAGAGGACCATGGCGACGGCATTCCTCCTGAAGAACTTCCCAGGATTTGGGATCGTCTGTACCGGGGTGATAAGAGCCGGTCGCATCGAGGATTGGGGCTGGGGTTGAGCCTGGTCAAGGCCGTCGTTCAGTCGCACGGTGGTTCCATTGGGGGATCCAGCGAGCCCGGCAAAGGCTCCCGGTTCACTCTCGTCTTTCCCTCAACAACTCCGCTTGATTGATCAACTCTTCGTCAGCAACCTTTCACAGATGTAATGATCGTGTAATCTTCCTGCAATGTTCCCATTTTATATAAGAACCTGTGGAAGGGGGATATTTCGTTCGGCTAAGGGAAACATGATGGATCGTTTTGATGGTATGTTTGGACGCAAGAGATGGAAGATCGATCAGCAATATGTCCATAATTCTCTCGCCCTGCCATGGCAATGGTTCCGGGCTCAGCGGATGAGAAAGCTTCTCTTTCCTGTGAGAGGGGTGAAGGTTGTGATCCTGCTGGTGGTTTTACTGTGTGCCGTGGGGATGTCGGCAGCCGTCAATAGTCACGCAGATGAGCACCGAGAAGGAACAAAAGAACCCCATGAAATGAAGAAACATATCAGCGCAAACGATGGTCTGAAAACCAAAGCTGAGTCCCTGGTGGATGGTGATGACGATGGAAACGAGATTACGGGGCAGATGGCGGCATGGTTCTTGGGCGGTGCGAACCTGACCATTGTTCTCAGTATCCTCATCAAATGGATGAATCGATTCCTGCCATTAAAATCGGAAATGAAAAGTTTGCTCATCAGGCTCAACGCGCGTCAGAAAAAGCTTCTGATGTGGTCCCATTACTATTTGAACCCCCTTATTCTGGGGGTTGCCCTGCTGCACTGGCTGTTGTCCCGATGCCCGTCAACAGCCCTTCCCGAGTGGGGTTTGCTCATGATGGGCACTTTAACCCTCCTTGGAATCACCCTCAAGTTCAAGCTATGCCCCGGGACACTCAGGGGAAAATTATTCAAGTGGCATACTCAGCCCGCTCTGTTTATCGCTCTGATAGTAGTGCTGGTAGTTGGGCATTCAATCGTTGACTGATCCTGTCAGCAAAATCATGACAAACGGAGAGTTTTGTGATAAAGCCGTTTTCGTCCTTCCCGTGAAAACGGGAATCTCGCCCCTGCAGGCTTGTTTAGACCCCCGCCTGCGCGGGGGTGACGAAATCTTTAAAGTGATACCGATGACAGAACCGAAAGAACGTTGCCCAAATGAGATTGTTCCTCAGGACTACGGATAGAGTATTCGACGAGATCGAGGCCTATTGGAAAAAGGAGTGTGTCCAGAGTGCCATTGGAATGGTTCTTATCTTTGTGTTTCTGTTAGGGCTCGCCAGTATTGCACTAAATAGGTTAGGCCTTATCCCAGCGCCTTTGAACACACTGATTCCTCGCAACTATTACTATGCAATCAATCTGGCTTTTGTCCTTCTCCTCACCATCGAGGTTGTGGGATTAATTTTCAGCGTTTCACGATCTATTTCAGATTCTGTCGGTAAACAACTCGAAATCCTATCCCTTATTTTGTTGCGCTTTTCCTTCAAAGAATTAGTCCACTTTGAGGGACCAATAGATCCGATAGGACATTGGAAGCCACTTCTCTACATTATTTCCAACGGTTTGGGAGCCTTACTCATCTTTACCGTGCTCGGGTTATACTATCGTCTACAACCTAGAATTAAAAGTACGATAAGCACAACTGAACGAAGCCAATTTATTGCCAAGAAGAAACTTGTTTCCCTGTTATTATTGATCATATTTTTATGTATGGGTTCATATGGACTTTATGAATGTATCGATCAATTGAGCACATTCGATTTCTTTGAAGTATTCTATAATGTGCTTATTTTTACTGATATTTTGATGATTTTTATCTCCCTTCGTTATTTACCAACATTCGAGGCCATCTTCAGAAATTCAGGTTTTGCGCTCACCACGCTTTTGATCCGGATTTCACTAACATCTCCCCCTCCATATAGTGCGATTTTAGGAACAGGCGCAGCTATTTATGCGCTGGGACTCACTATAGCTGTGAATGCTTTTACACGTTCTGTTTCGGATTATCGCTCCCCACCTGAAGGGAAAGTACAGGCATAGCCATAGCGATCATCACGGCTCATTCCATTTCTTTCGATCTTTCCTGTTTTCCCATTTCCCCAAAGCTCTTAAGTTTAATCAGTTCATCAAGGTTTGGGACACCTAACGAAGTTCTCGAAATTAAACAGATTTCCCTATTTGAACTGGTCGGGTTATGGTCTAATACTCAGTGGCAGTCAGATAATAGTTTCTGACTTGATGCTGACCAGGTAATGGAATTTCACAATATAACCAAGTGGGAGTTGAAGTATGAAATGCCCCGTATGCACCAACGTTGACCTGCTCATGTCGGAAAGACAGGGAGTTGAAATTGATTATTGCCCGAACTGCCGTGGGGTTTGGCTGGATCGTGGTGAATTGGATAAGATCATTGAGCGTGAACAAGGAGGTTCAATGAGATCTCAGAGTGAACCTGCGCGCACTGCACCCCAACCCCGGTACGCCCAAAGCCATGACCAAGAATATCGCTCCGAGCACCGTGGTGGGCATGATGAGCACCGAGAGCAATATGAAGAAAAAGGTCACGGGCATGGTTACGAAGAGGGCCATGGAAAGCGCAAAAAGAAATCACTCCTCGGGGAACTTTTTGATTTTGGCTAAACCTGTGAAGCACGCCGGATGAGGCTCAGCCACCGGATATTCTAAGCCTCTCTCTCACCATATCTGCCGCCACACCGCTTCAGTGACGGCAGATGAATAAACTATCCTGCAACCGTCACAGTTACCATTGCAGGATCGTTTATTCATCAGAATTTCGGTAGGCGGCATCATTTTGGGATTGTTGCAGCCATCGAACGGCTGAAGTCGGACGGTGGATTATCTTTGTGCCTCAATTCATTTTCCCCAGCGAATCGAGCAGAGTGGTTGTGATGATGAGTGAAATCCCTGAGCGAAAAGCGCGCCTCTACGCTATAAGTCTCTCCCTGATGGTCGGCTCAATGGTGATGGCCGTCAAGTTCTATGCATACTGGCTCACAGATTCGTCAGCCTTGCTTTCGGATGCCCTTGAGTCCATTATCAACGTGGTTGCGAGCGCCTTTGCCTTATGGAGCATTCTCTTCTCCGGAAGACCTCCGGACCACACTCATCCTTATGGTCATGGCAAGGTCGAATACTTTTCGGCGTTTGTGGTGTCGGGAAGTGGTTTCATGAAGAAAGTGCGGGCTGGCCTGTGGCTTGAAGTTGTGCACTCCAGGCGATAATAAAAGGTTTTTTGGAGCGGTTTTGCGATGAGTTTTTTTGACGGTATGATCTACAATCTAAAAGGCTTGAGGTGGGCGATGAAGAGCCCAAAGCTTTTGATGCTCGGGTTGACCCGATTTTTTGCAGTGATTTTCTTGACCGTAATCTGCGGAAGCATAATCATTGCCTATCATCAAGAGATCTTAAGTCTGCTTTGGAGCAAACCGCAAACCGATTGGCTTATCTTGATTTGGCATTTGTTATCGTGGATTGTGTCGTTATCTCTTTTCGGGCTTTCAGTGATTCTATCCTATCTGGCAGCACAGATTCTTTTCGGTGCCATCATAATGGATATCATGTCTCAGGTGACCGAGAAGTTGGCAACCGGCAAGGTCGCTCACAAAAGCCAGGGAGGGGTATTTAGGCAATTTGTGTACTTAGTGAGCCAGGAGGCGCCACGTGCTGTTTTTCCCATTCTTCTCACCCTGGTGCTCGTTGTCATTGGCTGGCTGACACCATTGGGGCCGCTCCTGACAGTTTTGTCACCGTTTGTAGCGATTACATTCCTGGCCTGGGATAATACCGACCTCATTCCGGCTCGCCAGTTGATGCCATTCAAAGATCGTTTCCGATTTCTGTTGAAAACTCTTCCATTTCATCTCGGTTTCGGTCTATGGTTTTTGCTCCCCGTGTTGAACATTCTTTTTCTGTCCTTCGCACCCATCGGCGCCACGCTCTATCATGTCGACCTGCAAAAGAGAGAGAACCGTTCGACCAACAGTCGTCTCGATTGACAAACATTCCAGGACAGTGGCCCACTGTAATCTTGAAAGCCAGGGCAAGGCTATTTGAGCCCTCAAATTGACCCCAAATCCTGAGAGCACAGTACAGCAGAACTGGGTGTCCGAATTCAGCTCGTCATACCGGCGAGCCGGTATCCAGGCAGTTTTTCTGGATTCCGGTTGTCACCGGAATGACGAGTCAGGATTTTCTGATGATGATTCCAAAGAAGGCAGAAATTATAGGTATACGGCGATCTTCCTTTCAAGGCATGTAACGCGTGGCTGATTCCTAAAGTGCACTTTTCACCAACACAATTGCGATTTTAAGCTCCAAAACGTCACTCCGCCTTAGGACTATCATCTCGAATTCCAGCATATTGTCTTGGTCCGACCTCGCTCGATCTCGCCACCAGAACTTTTCGAACCAGGAATCGCCATGTCACCAGTCAAGGGCGTTTGCACATTCGTCGATTAGCGGATTCAGTCCCTCTCTGGCAGATTCCCGCATAGCACATGCGCGTCAACTTAAGGAATTTCCATGTAGTACTGAATGCCTACAGAACCGCAAAAGCTTTCGATCGTCATTCCCGCATGCTTCTAGAGGGAATCCAGATTCTTTCCGATCCCTGGACCCCCGTTAGAGACATGCGGGAGTGACAGTCGAGCCGATGTGCCTATACCCAGTGAGAAGTTCCATATCTTCCAGGGGAAGTGTCGTGCCGACTGCTATATCACCCCCCGGTAGTACGCAAGCTGTTTCGCGTAGGGTCGAAAGGCCACCGCCAGTTGCTCTTGAGCCTCGGTCGGCAGGGGTTCGAAGGTTTTTCCGCAGTGCGCCAGGACCCTGACCTGCTCGGGCGAAGAACAACCCACAACCACGACGTCCACCGCTTGTGACAGGGCAAATGCGATCAAGACCTCCGCGGTCAGGCCGCCCTCTGGGGAAAGATAATGCGAGGCGCCGAGGACTTTCATTCCAATTACGGCGACCCCTCGCTCGCGAGCTGCCGGCAGAGTCCCGTCAAGAAAGCCATGAAGCGCCCCTTCGACGGGGTTTACCGGCAGGAGCACCGAATCAACAGGCCATTCCCTGACGGCGCGGGTGAGAATCTCCGGATCGTGATGGCCTGTTACCCCGATAAAGCGGGTTCTCCCTGCCGTCTTGGCTTCGAGAAAAGCTTCCAGGGCTCCCCCCGGTCCGGCAATACGGTTGAGGTCATCTTCCGTGCGCACATCGTGGATTTGCCAGAGGTCGAGGTGGTCGGTGTGCATCGTCGCCAGCGTGCGGTCCAAATCAGCCATGGCCCCTCTTCTGGTGCGTTCCGCAGACTTACCTGCCTGAAAAACACCGGCTCGAAGCTCCGGATGCGCCGACCAGACAAGCCCGTAGTAACCTTCGCTCCCGGCATAGGCTCTAGCGCAGTCGAAGTAGGTGACACCCTGTTCGAGAGCTTCGCCGATGACCGCTCTGGCGCCCAGCTCCTGACCATAGGTTCGGAGTATGCCCTCGCCACCAAGACCGACTATGGAAACTTTAGTTCCGGTCTTTCCAAACATTCTTAACTGCATAGCGGGATCGTCCATGGTGAACTCCAGATCAATGGATAAGGTAAAATAGGGCTCCGAACTTAACGCTTATGAAGCCTCAGACGGGTGACGTCCAATCTGGTCAGGTGGTCAAGAAAGATGTTGCGAAATGCTCCAATCCTCAGTACCTTACTGCCGATTGGGGACGGCAGCTCATGCCGTGACCCTCTGAATGAGAACTGCTGTTAGACGCTGTAAGAACCCTGATAAGGCAGCACAAAAAAGCCGCTTCCAGCATTGAAAACGGCATCTTATGGAATGGGGTGAGTGACCGGACTTGAACCGGCAGCCTCTGGGGCCACAACCCAGTGCTCTAACCGCTTGAGCTACACCCACCATGACCTATAGTATATCTGAATGTTTAGAGCAACTTATTACCATGGCTTTTCGAAAACATCAAGGACAAACCGGAAATGGAGCTATTAACGAAGACGAAATCAGGAAGTGCGATCCGCCTGATAATCGATCGCGATAAGTATGGGGTACACCAGGTCTATGCTTACCCGGTCCCGCATGGTGGCTCCGTGGCGGAGCGATATCTGTGTAATGGCTGGGGAGTCAGGAAAACCCGGGATGGGATGATTGAAGGTATCCTGGTACAAGGTCAGATTCTTGAGATTCCCAAGAGCGATTGGCTGACAATCGCCGGCGTTCGGGAAGATCTTCGGGACAGGGAGAATCTCGCCGATATTCATCTGGTAAAAATTTTTTCGCACGGAGATCAGTTAACCATCGATGCCTACACCTTGAGCGCCAGAGTTGATCGGGTCACCTGGAGTCAGATCGAGTCTTACATGTGTTTTGTGGATAGCTCTCTCAATGATGTGTTGTACGCTGGAGACCGCTTCGTCGGCTGGGTGGTCAAGGAGGGCCAGGAGGAAGAGGTCGAGCGCATTTTGGGGGTCGAGCCGGAGCATTCATTTCGGACCCGGACCGGTGTTGGCGGTTAGAGCGAGGCTGAAGAGTCTGGTGCTCATTCTCGAGAATTCCGTCGAGTTGAGGTCTCGGTCGTCAGCATTGCGGAATTTTTTTTGCCGGGGATTAACAGGATCGGATGAGGAAAGCATGAAGAACACAAAACGTAGTGAGTTCTTGGGGATCGTTCTGATTCTCTTTGGCGTCTTCCTAATCGCCTGTTGGATGGGAGGATGGTTTGCGGCAGAGACAGTGCAGTGGTTGTGGATTCTGCTTCTCTACTTTTGGATAGGGTACATGTCAGGGGAGATTGGATCTCTTCACCGTACGATGAACTGGGGGTTTGAAACCGGATTTGTCGGCTCCGATTCCATCAACACGCGGAATTTAATCATTGCCTCGGCGGAGGGAAAAGGGGGGATTTCAATAATAAACAAAGCTGACGGGGTCTTTTTATCAATACAAGACGGTCAAGGTGAGCCTGTTGCCTCGATAGAGGCAGCCGAATTGGCCATCTTGATCAATCAATATCGGCAAAAGGTTCGTCTTGACGAGGTGGAGCCTGAAGATGAAGGCGCCCCAACCTGACGGATCTCCAGAGACTGAGCCCTGATCAGTACCGAGGAAACCGGCCTCCACAAAGGTCCTACGAAAACACAATTGTAGAGTGCGAGCACTATGCGTTTGCGTGGACAAGCCAGGCAGACGGATGTGGCATGTATTTCAAGTTTGCACTCAAAAATGAGTGGCTTTGGGTTGTCTCCTTCTACGGGGACAGGAGAGCAAAAGGGGGTGAGTCCGATGATTTGCCCAAATGAACACGGGACTATGAATCTCGTCAGCCGCACTGCGGAAAATACCTTCCGTGGGATGGAGGTTGTAGGCAATACGAAAGATCCATGGAGCAAGTTTTGATGAATCTTTCAGAGTACTAAGATTCTTCTGGACTCGAATGAATGTTTCCTGGGTGAGATCATCTGCTGCCCATTCATCCCGGGTCGAGGCAAGGATAAAATTTCTCACCCTCTGATAAAATTGATCGTAGATTTCGAAAAACTCCACGGACTTCATCCTCTCGGAATCATTTGCAGCAAGGAGGGTCTGCTTTTCTGTCTTCCGACTGGTCGGACTCCCAATCCTCGCCGGTTATGTCTCTGATGCTGTTCCTCATCACGATCCCTGCGCCCGTTTTGATTTTGCAGGCGAGTTCCACGGCCTTTTGGACCTCG
>JADGQM010000382.1 GCA_017881795.1 Syntrophobacteraceae bacterium | reverse complement strand
AGCGTGAGATCATCGGGCGGGTCGGTGCGGTCCTTTTCTCGGCGAAAATGAAAGAGCCCCGAATTATAGCGGTCATCCGCCTCCCGGAATAGCTCGCACAAGCGCTGGTAGACGCGCGTCCCGCTCTGGAGCACGGCCAGCCGCCCGTAGGGCTCGATGCCGCGATCCTCGCAGATGCGCAGGAAGATGATCCGGTCGAGGATCATTTGCACGGAGTAATTGAGCTCCCGCTGGGTGACCTGCGGATTGCGAAGCGCGATATGACGGGCGAGAAGCTCGCGCCAGCCTTCCATTTCCTTGAGAAAGGCCACATCGACCTCGGCGGTGCCTTTCTTGTCCCTGTTTGATGCGGCAAAGGCATCAAACGAACCTTTGAGGACCGCGTCGCGGAAAAGACGGCGGCGATGGCATCCCAGCGGGAAAGAAAGTCGGAGTAGGTGAAGTAAAGAATGCGCCCGGTGGATGACTTGTCGGTCTTGACCGGCTTCATCCGGCAGTCGTAGACGGCAAACTCCTCGAAGTCGGTGAGGACACTCAAGGAAAGGCGCGCCGACCAGGCGTAGCGGCGCAACTGAAAAGCCGCGTCAAGATCGTCCCTGATGTTGACGGAGGGCTTTTTGGCTTCCACAAAAAACTTGCGCGTTCCGCCGATGCGAAAGCAATAATCGGGCGCCTTGGTGACCCCGCCGACTTTGATGGCGTCTTCGTGGATGACGTCTTTGTAGGCTTCGGCGTAGCCCCGGCAGTTGTTTACATCCCAGCCCAGGGCTTCGAAGAACGGGTCCAGGAATTCGCGGCGCAACTGGGTTTCGTTGTACTGCCCCGACCGATAAGCCTGCTGCTGCCGGTCGAAGCGCTCGACCAGGGCAGAAACTGCTTCCGGGACGCTGCTGAGCGGTTTCTCCATGGAAAAGTTCTCATTCCCTTTCAGATAGGGGACCGTAATGACAGTTGTAGTCGTCCTTTGCCGAACAATATTCTTGACCGCTCTCAGGGGACATGCTACCCAGAAATTTCCAAAAAGCAATTTCCTTATCTGTCAAAAAGCAATTTCCTGTCAGCGCTCTGCATGGGGCTCCTGGTGTGCTCCCTGATGATCCGAGCCGGGAAGGGCAGGCATCAGGCGCCTCAAGGGTGGCACTGCTGAACGGCGTATTCTTCATGATTACCGGCAGATCACGATTTCCATCAACTCAGAGGGAGGAGACAATGAGAGTGAAGAAGGAGTTATTTCGATTGGCTGGTTTTGCCATGCTGCCGGTCCTTCTCTGCGTGGCCGGCTTCCTGGTGCCGCCGGTTGCCGCGGCTGAAGGGCAGAAACCGAACATCATTATGATCATGACCGATGACGTGGGGTGGGGGGACCTGGGCTCCTATGGAGGCGGCGTGATGCGCGGCGCCCCGACGGCCAATCTGGATCGCCTCGCCGCCGAAGGCATGCGCTTCGTCAATTACTACGGCGAAGCCAGTTGCACTGCGGGCCGTGCCGCGTTCATCACCGGCCGCATCGCGATCCGCACTTCCCTCTCGTCCGTCCTTGCCCCGGGCGACCCCAACGGTCTGACCAAACAGACCCCCACGATCGCGCAGTACCTGAAGAAAGCCGGGTACACCACCGTGCAACTCGGCAAGTGGCATCTCGGCGACCAGCCTGAGAATTTCCCCACCGCGAACGGCTTCGACGAGATGTATTACATGCTGCCTTACTACGCTGGGGTCTATGCCTACGACTACCTGCCCTTGCACCCGAACTTCCCCATAAATGATGCGAAATTCATGGCCGAGTGGAACAAGGCAAATTTCGCCATGTGGGAAGGGAAGGCAGGCGAAGCACCTAAGGTCGTGAAGCAGAAGTTCGGCTATGAGGACCTGGCCACCGTGGATGACGAAATGAGAGCCCGGGCCATCGACTGGATCAAGCAGCACGCCAAGGACCCCCAACCATTCTTCGTCTATCTCTGCTTCGAGAAGGTCCACAACCCCAACAATCCTTCTCCGCGCTGGAAGGGTAAGTCTCCCGGCGGCGGAATCTATCTGGACGCATTGATGGAGCTGGACGACAACTCGGGCCAGGTGGCTCAGGCGGTTCGGGATTTGGGCATCGCGGAGAACACCATCGTGATCTGGACCACGGACAACGGCGCCTGGGTGGATGCCTGGCCTGACGCCGGGTACTCACCGTTCCGGGGGATGAAGGGCTCACCGTTTGAAGGGGGCTACCGAGTCCCTGCTATCGCCTGGTGGCCGGGAAAGATCAAAGCCGGTTCGGTGAACATGGACATGTTTTCGCACATGGACTGGTGGCCGACTTTGGCTCGGATTGCCGGGCTCGAAGCGCCCCCGCGTGAGTGGAAAGACAATGAGGGGCAGCCCATCATTTTCGATGGGATCGATCAAAGCGATGCGCTGCTCGGCAAAGGGCCGGGTAACCGCGAAAGCTTCATCTACTTTAATGACCAGTCCTTTGGCGGCGTTCGCGTCAAGAATTTCAAGGCGCTGTGGACCGCCAAAGACACCTGGCTCGGACCGGAGCTGTTCATGAAAACCCCGGCGATCTACGACCTGCTGTGGGATCCCGGTGAGCAGTACGACATGCTCTTTAATGGGGCCGCTCCGACGCGCGGGGACCTCAAGTCTTCCCCCGGCCGTTTTTCCGGTTCCGACAATGGCTGGATCGCGTTGTTTGTCGGAGGAGCAGGGGCTCAGTTCTTCGAGGAGCTTAAGAAATTCCCGAACGTGCCGTACAAGCCATACGGCCCCGGTTTCACCGAGATGGTTCCACCATCGTACAAATAGGGCGAATAGAGCGCCGGCCCCCTCTGCCGCCAATGTTGTTGAATTAACAATTCAGGAATTGAGGAATTCAGGGATTCAGGGATTGGATTTGCCAAACCAGGACAATCTCACCCTTGCGGTGCAAGAATTCCTCAATCCCTTAATCCCTCAATCCCTTATGCGGCTTCCCGAACATTCACCCATTTCTCTTGCCACACCTAGAATCGCGCCGACGTAGGGGCGGCTGTGGTTGTAGGTATAGATTACCTCCTCTTTTTCGGATTCGGTCCTGGCTTCATCCCAGCCGTGCAGGCGCAGGTAATTGGCCACACTGAAGATGGCGTCCTCGGGATCAAAGAGATCGATGCGGCCATCGCGGTTGCCATCGGTCCCCCAGCGCGCCAGGCTGGAGGGCAGGAACTGCGGCCAGCCAATCGCCCCCATCACCGAGCCTTTGAGCGCCGCGATTTTCTTTGGCTGCCAGTCGGTCTGGCGCAACAGGGCGTACACCTCATTGTAAGCCCAGTCGGCCCTCTGGGTAAGCCTCCGGTCAAATTCGGCACGGTCCCAATTCTTCCGGTCCTGTGGCGACATAAGATTCCAGACCCGGTCGCGGCTGCTCTTTTGATCCATGAGGGCGAAGGTGGAAAGGATGGCCAGGGTGGGAGTGGTCCCGGTATAGCTGCCAAAATGAGTCTCGACCAAAAGGATGGCGACAATCACGCAGCGGTTGACGCCGTACATTTCCTCCGCCCGCAGCAGGATGCTCCCATTGCGATGAAGAAAGCGCCTGGCCTCGGCCACGGTTGAGGGTTGCAGGAACTGATCGTAATTGAGTTTGCTCTCCCGGAGGCGGAGCGTCTGGGAAACGGTTTTATAGAGCGGGGTGAATCCCGGGGGATAAAGAGCTGAAATCTGGTTTTTCCCGAAACCGTCCGCAACCAATTTCTGTTTCAAGGGGGAGAAGGCATCATCGACGGCGGCGCCGTTTGCTACGGTGCCAAAGAGGAGCCCAAAGCAGACCAGGGCGATGGCCATAAGCCGTGGTAAGCAAAAGTCTTGTTTCGTTGAGCGAGCGTTCAAGCAACTCTCCTTTCGAGCCACGGTGTCAGCCATGATCTTTTCTGCAAAGATTTCTTCTTGCCGTTTCACCGGCTGCTCATTATATGTGAACGCTCCTGGGCATGCAACCCACGCCAGGAAATTGATTAGGACGGCTCGGGTATCCTGCTTGGGACCCGTCGAATGATAATTTGCTCTCATTTAGACCCTTTTTCAAACCACGAAGGACACGAAGAGCACGAAGAAATCACTTTTTGTCCTTCATTTTCTTCGTGTTCTTCGTGGTGAA
>JADGQM010000381.1 GCA_017881795.1 Syntrophobacteraceae bacterium | reverse complement strand
CCGGATCAGGATCCCCACATTGCCATAGAAAGCATGCAATTTACCGACCGATTCGGGAAACTCTTCGGCAAGAACGTACTTCCCGTTTTCCTGGAGCACCCGGGGAACCGGGAGGAAGGGCTCCAGATGTTTTCTTACGCAAACGGGGCCGGCGCCGGGACCTCCGCCTCCATGGGGTGTTGAGAACGTCTTGTGGAGGTTCAGATGCAGCACATCCACGCCGATGTCGCCCGCGCTGACCATCCCCATGATGGCATTCATGTTGGCCCCGTCGGCATATACCAGTCCGCCTTTGGCATGCACGATTTCGGTGACGCTTCTAATGTTTTCCTCAAAAAGGCCAAGCGTATTGGGATTGGTGACCATAATTCCGGCCGTCTCTTCATCCATGATTTGGGCGATAGTTTCGGCAGCAAGGACGCCGCGTTCGTTGGATTTGATATTGACGGCGCTGTATCCGCACAGGGCGGCACTGGCAGGGTTGGTGCCGTGCGCCGTATCGGGAACGATGATCTTGGAACGGCGCGAGCCCTTGCTCTTGTGGTAGGCATGGAAGATGAGCATGCCGGTGAGCTCCCCATGAGCCCCGGCGGCGGGCTGAAGGGTGACGGCATCCATGCCGGTGATTTCCGCCAAAAGGCGCTCGAGTTCAACCATCATTTCGAGCACCCCCTGGGACAACGTGGAAGGAAGCAGCGGGTGAGCCCGGGCAAATCCCGGCAGAGCCGCCTGCTTCTCATTGATCTTTGGGTTGTACTTCATGGTGCATGAACCCAGCGGATACATGCCGGTGTCTACACCGAAATTCCACGTGGACAGCCGGGTGTAGTGACGCACCACTTCTACTTCGCTCAGATCGGGAAAGTTCGGCCCTGCGCCGACGAGTGCTTCCTCCAGAGGATAAGACTCGACGTCCCGCCGAGGCAGGGAAAAGCCATGTCTTCCCTTTTTACCCTTTTCCAGGAGCAACGGTTCATTGAGAATTAACCCGGTTGTCCCTAAGGATTCTTTCATGATTCGACCTTTCTAATGGACGGCAGAAGTCGGAAATCAGATGTCGGAATAGAGATCGGCATGGGACGTCTTATTTCCGATTCCAGCAAGTCACTCACTTTGATGTTCATTCGTGTTGATCCGTGTCCATCCGTGTCTCATAAAAATGACTTAGCCGCCCAACTCCCAGATGAGGGCATCCATATCGTTTCTGGTCTTGGTTTCCGTCACGCACAGGAGATAATGGTTGGGCAAATCGGGGTAATAAGGCGCCAAAGGGAGGCCCGCCACGATCTTCTTCTCCAATAATCGCTGGTAAGTCGCCTCAAAACCGGGTGGAAAGTGCACCACAAATTCATTAAAGGTGGGGCTGGCGAAGGGAATGCCGAACCCTGCTCTGGTCAGTTCCTGCTTCAAATATTCGCTCTTGTCATGATTCAACTGTGCCAGTTCCCGGAGGCCGGTTCCTCCCAGGGACGCCAGGTACATGGCCGCCGTTATGGCGCAGAGCCCACTGTTGGTGCAGATATTGGAAGTCGCCTTTTCTCGCCGGATATGCTGCTCTCGCGTGGCAAGGGTGAGCACGAAGCCGGTCTTCCCGTTTCGGTCCTTGGTTTTTCCCACAAGACGGCCCGGCATGGTGCGCATGGTTTCCTTGCGGCAGGCGAGTATCCCCAGTCCCGGCCCGCCGTAGCACTGGGGAATACCGAAGCTTTGACCTTCACCACAGGCAATGTCCGCGCCCTGGCTGCCGGGGTCCTTCAGAAGTCCGTAGGCAAGGGGTTCCGTAAAGGACGTGATGAAGAGGGCCTTGGCGCCGCGGGTGAGATTCCCCACTGCCGCCAAGTCCTCGATGCATCCGAAAAAGTTGGGAGACTGTACGGCAATAGCGGCGAGATCGTCCAAGCTGTGCAGGGCTTGCAGATTGGTCCGGCCGTTATCAAGATAAGGGAGCTCAATAATCTCAAAACCTGGAGGTTCCAGGTAGGTGCGTATCACCCGCCGGTAGAGCGGATGAATGAGGCTTGAAATGGCGACTTTCTTCAGCCGGCTCGCCCGCGTTGCCATGAGCAGCGCTTCCGCCAGCGCCGAGGCCCCATCATACATGGAGGCATTGGCCACATCCATGCCGAGGAGATACACCATGAAGCTCTGGTACTCAAAAATTGCCTGTAAGGTTCCCTGGCTGATTTCAGGCTGATACGGCGTATAGGCCGTGGAAAATTCGGAGCGGCCAAGAAGGTAGGAAACCGATGCCGGGATATGGTGCTCATAAGAGCCTGCTCCCATGAACACCTTGTACTCCGGGGAGACTGCCATCGTGCTCGCCAGAGCAGCCATGCGTTCGTTCAATTCCCATTCCGTCAGCGGTTCCGGCAAGGTGAGATCGGTCTTGCGCCGGCAGTCGTCGGGAATGGTCGAAAAGAGATCGTCGAGGCTGGTTGCCCCCACCACCTGGAGCATCTCAGCAATATCTTCACTCGTATGCGGTAGGTATCTCATTCTTGTAAGCCTTTCAGCATTTCAAGGTAAGCATCCCTGGCCTTGAGCTCATCCCACTCAGAGGGATTGGTGGCCGTCACTTCAACAATCCATCCGTCATTGTAGGGAGCCTGATTAACCAGTTGCGGGGAATCCTCCAGCGCCTCATTCACAGCGGCGATTTTTCCACTTACCGGGAGATAAACCTGAGCCACGGCTTTGACCGACTCCAACGTCCCGAATTCTTCTCCTTTGGAAAAAGTCGAGCCGACCTCGGGCACATCCACAAAAACAATGTCACCAAGCTGGTCCTGTGCATAATCGGTGATGCCCACACGAAACTTTAGACCGTCAAGCTTTTGGGCCCATTCGTGATCCTTGGTATACCGGACATCCTCCGGCAAACTCAATTCGCTGATCTCCTTCATGGCTCCTTTTCCTCCTTCTCTTTTTTTTACCACGAAGGACACGAAGATCACGAAGAAGAGCACAGAGATTATTGTGAAAGCATTCCTTCGTGTTCTTCGTGGTGAGTTGTTGTTTAGAGTTCGCCCTCAGAGCGTTAAGTTCAACAATGGCACAGAAAAGCACCAGCGGAAGCACCGCAATATTCTACTCCAATCTATTGTCGACATGTAAACGATCTTCTCTCTGGCTTCATCTGCTTCCTTCATCTCGGAATAATTGATGCTCGGGTTTGAAGAAAGATTCGAGGATGGAGATCACCCGTGCAAAGAGCTGTCCATGGCTTTGAGCGATGCTTCCAGCATCACCTCTGCGAGGGTTGGGTGCGCATGAATGGTTTCCGCCATATCTTTCACGGTGAGTCTCATCTTCACCGCGAGTGTCCCTTCAGCGATCAGCTCCGTCGCATGCGGACCCACGATATGGACTCCCAAAATCCTGCCCGTTTCCGCCTCAGAGACAATCTTGGCCTCACCCGCGATTTCTCCAATCACCTGAGGTTTCCCCAGGGTTCGGAACAGGACGGTGTCGGTGCGGACGTTAAACCCCCATTCTCTGGCCTGCATTTCGGACATGCCGACATTGGCCACTTCGGGCATGGTGAAAATGGTGGTGGGAACGGCACAGTAATTCATGGTCCGATTGCCGGAGACGGCATTTTCCGCAGCAACCAGACCTTCCATGGAGGCCACATGGGCAAGCATTATTTTTGACGGTCCGAGCACATCACCTATGGCGTAAACGCCGGGAACACTCGTTTCCATCCGTTCATTGGCGACAATCCAACCATTTACGTCCAGGTTCACTCCCAGCTCTTCCAGACCGATGCTTCCGGTATTGGGTTGACGCCCGATGGTTACCAGCAACTTATCCACTTCCAGGGCGGAAGGTTCTATCTCCCTGGGGTCGGGAAGCAATGGCGACGGCCCGAGCGTCACGCGGAATTTGCCACCATGGCGCTCGACTCGCTCGGCCGTTCGTTTCAAAATAAACTTGATTTTGCGCTTTTTCATTTCTCGCTGAATTACCTTGGAACAATCTTCATCGACTGAGGGAAGAGGGAGGAGACGGTCCGAGGCCTCCACTACCGTGACCTGAGAACCGAGGGCAGCCAGAAGGAAGGCGAATTCGCAGCCGATGACGCCGCCTCCGAGAACCATGACCGAGGCCGGGACCCCCTGCAGGCA
>JADGQM010000380.1 GCA_017881795.1 Syntrophobacteraceae bacterium | reverse complement strand
TCCCAATCCTCGCCGGTTATGTCTCTGATGCTGTTCCTCATCACGATCCCTGCGCCCGTTTTGATTTTGCAGGCGAGTTCCACGGCCTTTTGGACCTCGGCAGCGGGTATTCCTATTAAAATAGGATTGATTGGCCGCGCATAATGGTTATATTGCCTCCGTTATCCGATGATCCCTCAAATCTAGCATTCAAAGAGAGAAAACGAATGAAACAACTGTATTATCAAAAGCCCCGGAACGAGTCTGTCCAGCCAAGATACCGCACCAACCATCAGGCATGGGGTTCCATGAATGAAGACACTGAACAGCGGATAGTGATGCTTTACACCTGCGGGCAGAGTATTGAGTCCATAACCAAGCAGGTCGGCAGAGCGAGGCACCTGGTCGTCCATGTACTTCAATCCAAGGGCGTTTTTGGAAACCACGGAACGGAACCTGACCGCGAAGAATCAAGGGTCGAGTCACCTGTTGCCGAGGAACAGAAGAAAGAGCTTGTCGATGAGGAGCGGAAACCGGAAACGCTTGCCATCAAGGGACCCGAGCCTGAAAGTGTCGTTGAGGAGCCACCGAGGAAGGCGAAACCGCTCAGGAAGTCTAAATCGCCAGCGAAGTTGAGGTCCATGCCCGCTGCGAAAACGAGACCTAAGCCTTCCGGCGCCAAAAAAACGCCGGTCACCAGCCGATGGTCTCCACTGGTGCTGGATGCGTTATACAAATTTGTGGAGCAGCACGACCTTAATCTGGATATGAGCCTGGCGGACGTACAGAAGATGGTTTTTAAGTCGAAGCGCTAGGCGGGATTTGAGCCGGAATCGGAAGAGCTTCAGACGTGGCTGGCAAATCACTTATATTCGGGAGGCAAAGTTTGACACAAACCTTGGTTCCCGATGCTGCATGCATGGCTTTCTTCGCTCACATTGATCGATAGCGGTATAGTGAAGGGGCCATAACACGCATGCAGATCAAAGATCTATTAGGAAAGAGGAGCCTCTGAATGCTAAAAAAATTGGGCTCTGCTACTGATTTTGTTCGCGGGAGCGTCGGTCACCTTGGCAGGTGCAACCATTATCTCTCCAACAACTAGATGACTGTCACTTCACACAGAGATGTTCGCCGAGGGAGGAGTGAGGGCCAACTCCTCGCCAGTCTCCCTGGAGACCACTACGCATCGAAGCTCCTGGAGCTTCTGATCCATAACATAGGACCTGCCGTTCACGACGCTCCGGTACTCGTAGAAGATCGTATGCTTGCCGGGTTGATGCAGGGTAATGTCCCACTCGCCGGGCATTATAATGGGTGGGTCATTGATCAGACTGACAAGTTCATCTCCCGATCTCATCGTGGAGATTATGGGGCGCGATGTCGTCTGCTCACCCGGAGGTCTAGACGGTGATAGAGGCGAGCCAGGGGCCCAGGCGCCCACCAATTCCACCGGCCAAGCAGCCGCATGGTCGCCGGGACAAGCAAAGCGCGCACGATGGTTGCGTCCACCACAACGGCAATCCCCATCCCGATGCCCATGGCCTTGATGACCACCATGTCGGAGAGCCCGAAGGCGAAGAGCACTAAGGCCATGATGGCTGCAGCTCCGGTAATCAGTCGGCCGGTGCGCTCCAAACTTTCCGCCACCGCTCGGGTGTTATCGCCTGTCCGCACGTACTCCTCGCGTACCCTGCTGAGCAGCAGCACCTCATAGTCCATCGAGAGGCCAAACAGGATGCAAAACATGATGATCGGGGTCATTGTCTCGATGGGACCCGGTGTGAAGTGGAGCCACGCGGCCAGATAACCGTATTGGAAGATCCAGACCAAGGCGCCATAGGAGGCGCTGATGGACAGCATGTTCATCAGCACCGCCTTAAGAGGGAGCAATAGAGATCCAAGCAGCAGGAAGAGCACCAGGTATGTTACCAGGACGATGAGCCCGATCGCAACGGGCGAATTCCGTTTCATGGCCTCGATGAAATCGAGATGGAACGCGCTTTCCCCGGTAACCATGAGCTCGCCGTCCACCGAAGGATGCGACCGGCGGATCGTCCGGACGAGGCTGCGCGCCTCATCACTGCCCGCGCGGAGAGACGTTTGAGCGACCAGCATCACGATCTCATCGCCCACCGTCTGCTTCAGAGCAAGCTGCACGCCTGGCGGGAGCTGGGCCTGTGGCAGAGTGAGGAGCTGCTGGTACCCGCTACGGCTGATGGCGGAGTCCAGATCCACGAGGCTATCCACGCGGGTGATGGTGGGGAGCCTTGCCAGCCAGCGGCTCAGGTCGTAGATCTGGCCCACGTGCTCGGTGGTCAGGGGAGAACGGTCGGCATAGTGGACCACCACGACGATAGGGTTGGTGTCGGCTTCCTGGAATTCACGGCGCAACAGTTCCTCGCCCAGACGGGATTCCGCCGTCGTCGGCAGTCCGGTGACATCGCTGGGGCTAAGCCGAATATGCAGGAACGGCATGCCGAGCAAGAGGAGAAGGACGGTCGCCGGCAGCAGCACCCGCCAGGGATGGGCCATCACCATAGTCGCCAGGCGGTGCCAGAATCCGCGGCCATGGCCAGGCTTGCCGACTTTCATGAATGGCAGTCCCCAGGCATCGACCTTAAGCCCCAAGATGGCGAGCAGCGCCGGGAGAAAGGTCATGGCGTAGAGGACGGCCAAGGTCACGACGATGGTGCCCGCCAAGCCCATGGAGCTCAGGTGCCCGAGCCCCAGGAACAACATACCGAGCAACCCGATGGCGACCGTCCCTCCCGAGAACAGAATCGCTCGCCCGGTAGTCGCCATGGTGTGCGCCAGCGCGTCGGGGATAGGGCGCCGGTGTGCTTCCTCCCGAAACCGGCTGACGATGAAGAGCGAGTAGTCGATGGCGACGCCAAGGCCCACCATGGCGACGATGCTGGTGGCGAATACTAAGACGGGGGTGACGCGGGCCAGCGCCAGCGTGCCGGCCAGGCCGCCGGTTACTGCGAGCAGGCCGACCGCAAGCGGCAGTGCGGCCGCGAGCACAGACCCGAACACGAGAACGAGGAGTAGTCCCACCAGCGGAAGGACCATTAGCTCGGCGCGCTTGATATCTCTCTCGGACACGACGGTGAAATCGTGGTTGCGCGGCACTGCGCCGAACGAGATCACTTCCAGCGTGTCGGATTGCACTTTGGCGCGTAACGTCGGATAAATCTCCATTGCCAGCACTGTGTCGTCCGCAGAATCATCCTTGAGCTCCACCGTGGCAATCGTACTCCGCCCATCGCGGGAAATGGACCGGGAATCTGCCACAGCCGCATCGTAGGCGGTGCGAACATGGGCGACGTGCGGGTCATTGCGCAGTGCTGTCAGGGCGCGCTCGACCTCAGCCTGAAAGGCCGGGTCAGTGGCTCGGAGAGACGGGTTTCGAAAGATCAGGCCAAAAAAGGGGAGGGTACGGGGCAGCTCCCTTTTTGTCAGGTCGAGGGCTCGCCCGGACTCGGTGTTGGTCGGGACAACACCGAGTCCGAGATGCCCCCCTTGGCTTATCAGCCAGACGGCAGGTCCCAAGGAAAGCACGGACATGATCAGCACCCACCAGCGAAAGCGGTAAACCCACCGTCCCCAGGATGCCAACATGAATATTCTCCTATCGTTGAAGTAAAAGTGTACCAAAGGAAGCACTACGGGTAACGCCTGCCGTCGTCCACAGAGATGCGCATATCCCGGTCTATCATCCGCCCAATAAAACTGTAAGTATAACTACAGATAAGCTCACAGCAAAGTGGGAAGCTTTATTACCCCTCACTTTCTCGATTTTATCATCACATTTGGCTGCAAATCATACCTGTAGCTGCATCCTTCGGTAGAAGAGGAACCTAAACACAAGATCTGTTAATTACTCCTGGAACGTTCACTGAAAAAGCGCAACATCTCAGCCGAGGCATCAGGTCCTTTAGGATCTGTAAAGGAGCCGTTGGAGCTCCCTCCAGCCCAGGCATGGCCTGCATGATGGATGATCCACTCCTCTAAGATGACCCGACCGTCTGTGCCATGGTGGGTGAAACGGGTGTAGGCATGCCCCCCGACGACTTGCCCTCGATCTATTGTCACACCGTTTGCTGACCCAACGCCGCCTTCGATTCCCCTGAGCCACTGGTCACGCAGGTG
>JADGQM010000379.1 GCA_017881795.1 Syntrophobacteraceae bacterium | reverse complement strand
CCAAAGCTCGGAGCTCGAAAGTAAACCATGTCGATGAGACCTCATGGCACCAGCACGGGGTGCTTGGCTGGCTGTGGGCAATGGTCAACAGCACGGTGGCCTTCTTCAGTGTGAAGGCCAGCCGGTCCAAGGCGGCTTTCGAGGAATTGATCGGACACTGGGCAGGGATTCTTGTTAGCGACAACTATGGAGTCTATCGCAAATGGGTGGAAATGCGGCAAACTTGCCTTGCCCATCTCATCCGCACAGCGAAAGGACTTGGCCAGAGAAAAGACTTGGCAATTAGCTGGTTTGGGCAGCGCGTTTGCTCCGAGCTTCAGCGCCTGATTCATTGGGCCAATGCACCTCCGACGCAAGGAGAAGTTGCGACATGGTATGCGCGAATGTGTCATCTGATTGCCCGTTATAAGGACCGCAAGGATGAGGCGGGGAGGCTTGCCCGATTGCTGGATAGCGAGATGGGCAGCCTGTGGGTCTTTCTGCTGGAAGAAGGCGTCGAGCCCACCAATAATCGTGCGGAAAGAGCCCTTCGTTTTGCCGTACTCTGGCGCCGGATGATGCAGGGGAGCTTCAATGAAAAAGGGGACCGCTGGGTCGAGCGAATTCTCTCTTTGCGGGAAACCTGCCGCCTGCTGTCACCGACGATCTGAAAATGTAGTGAAGTGGTCGGTGTGATTTTGCTGCTCCATCCCCTGTATTTTCTTCCCAAGAAGTCCGCACAAGATCTTCTTCAGCTTCCTTTTCTTCCCTTCTTGATTGATTGTTTTCTTCCGGAATTGATCCATTGACCAGCGGAGGTTTAGCGGTCAATGGTAAAACGAATGAGAAAGCGCAAATGCCGGAGTTGCGGTGTTTTCTTCACTCCTGACCATCGCAACTGGCGGCGCCAGAGATATTGTTTCAAACCCGAATGCCGCAAGGCCGGCAAAGCGGCAAGTCAAAAGCTTTGGCTCCAAAGACCTGAGAACAGGGACTATTTCCGTGGGCCTGATAATGTGCGTCGCGTACAGGAGTGGCGCAAGACCCATCCGGGATATCCCCGAAAAAAGAGGAAAGCGTTACAAGATCACTTGTCCGGAAAACCAGCGGAAAATCCAAAGGTTAAACCTCCTTTGATTGCTGGTGCGTTACAAGATCTCTTGTCGTCTCAACCTACTATTCTCATTGGATTAATCTCTCATTTGACCGGCTCCGCGTTACAAGATGACATCGCTTTGAGCACCCGCCGTCTGCAACAATTGGGAAACGACATTTTGAATGGCCCAATTCACAACAACGGAGGTGCTCATGATTCAAAAACATCCCATCTGTCCGCAGCGCGTGCGCCGGATACCCAGTCAGTTCAGTTGGGTGGACCACCGCCTGGTGCGTGATCGCCACATTGAATGCTGCTCTCATCCGGCGGCTGCGCTCTACCTGTTTTTAACCACGGTGGCCGATCACCAGGGGCTCAGTTACTACTCCGACCCATCTCTTATGACCCGCCTTTCCATGGACGTATCAACTCTGAGCTCAGCCAGGCAGAATCTCATCCGGATTGGCCTCATTGCCTATGAGAGCCCTCTGTATCAGGTGCTCTCACTGGAGCCTTTCCCGCAGACCGACCATGCGCCACGCGTGGCCCGAAGCATGGGACCGATGGATCAGCCCGTCCACATAGGCCAGATCTTAAGGCGGATGATCGGAGAGAGCTCATGATCGACTTTGACCTGTTTGTCAGAATCAAAAACTACCACGAACAGAAGGGTCTGAATGCGGCGCAGATCGCAAGAGAGCTTGAGCTTGATCCGCGAACCGTCGTCTACTGGTTGTCCCAAAAAAAGTATCGACCAAGAAACCCGGTTCAACGCCCAAGCAGGCTCGACCCCTTCAAGAGCTCAATTCTCAGAATGCTCGAAAACCACCCATACACCGCAGCACAAATACTTCATAAAATCCGGGAGGAAGGTTTCGATGGGGGATACACCATCCTCACCGATTATGTCCGTAAAGTCCGCCCAAGGCGTACACCCGCTTTTTTAAAACTCTCCTTTGCGCCGGGCGAATGTGCTCAGGTTGATTGGGGCTCTCACGGCTCCATCCAGGTCGGGGAAACTCGCAGAAGGCTCAGCTTTTTTGTCATGGTCCTTTGCTATAGCCGGATGATGTACCTTGAGTTTACCGTCTCTCAAACCATGGAGCACTTTCTTGCCTGCCACCAGAATGCCTTTGCCGCCTTCGGCTCGGTCCCCAAAAGGATTATGGTCGATAATCTTAAATCCGCCGTGCTCAAACGGATCGTAGGAGCAGACCCGGTCTTTAACCCAAAATACCTCGACTTCGCTAACCACTTCGGGTTTACCATCGCCCCTTGCGGCGTAGGCAAAGGGAATGAAAAAGGGCGCGTTGAAAACGGGGTTGGTTATGTCAAGAAAAATCTCCTTGCCGGACTGGATCTGCCCGACTTCCATGCCATGGCTCCCGCAGCCAGACAGTGGCTCGATACGGTTGCCAATGTCCGCATCCATGGGGAAACCAGAAGAAAACCCATCGAGATGTTTCAAGAAGAAAGGGCATCTCTTCTGCCACTTCCGCCCCACCATTATGACATCGGCGCCATATCGCAAGGGCGCGCCTCTACGCAGTTTCGGGTCAACCTTGACTCAAATCATTATTCCGTTCCCGCCGAATATGCCGGCTCACACCTTACGCTCAAAACCTATCCGGACAGGATCTGCATCTACCATGGGGACAAGCTTATCGCCCGCCATACAAGGTCCTATGACCGAAATCAAGACTTCGAAGATCCGGACCATCCCAAGGAGTTGATCGCTCAACGAAAGAAAGCCCGTGACCAGAAGATCTTCATGCGCTTTCTCACACTGTGCCCCAAAGCGCAAGACTACTATCTCGAACTTGAAAAGCGTCGCATGAACCCGCGCCACCACGTACAAAAGATCGTTGCCTTAAGTGAAATCTACGGCGTGGGGCCAGTAGCCAGGGCCATGGAGGACGCCTTCTTTTTCCAGGCCTTCTCTTGTGAATACATCGCAAATCTTTGCGAACAACGTGCACGGCGCTTGCCGGAACCTGGAGCACTGCATCTGACGCGAAGATCCGATCTCCTCGATTTGGAAGTCCAGCAGCCGGATCTATCCATTTACCAAAAAGACAAAAGGGATTGAAACCATGGCAAAAAATACTGGCGAAACGCCAATCGAATCAGGTCTGATAGCTTATCTGGAGCTCCTGGGCCTTCCTTTCATGCGGAGCAATTATGATCTCGTGGCCCACCAAGCAGCTCAAGAATCCTGGTCTCACGTGGACTACCTTGCCGCCCTCGCCGATGGGGAGGCGGGGTTGCGACGTGAACGCTCCATTAAAAGGCGAATCAGGCTTGCACGCTTTCCGGTAGTCAAAACCCTTGAACAGTTCAAATGGAGTTGGCCAACGGCAATCAACCGGCCAGCCGTTCAAAACCTCTTTCGACTTAAATTCATCGAGGAAAAGACCAATGTCATCATCCTGGGTGGTGTTGGCCTTGGGAAAACCCATCTCGCCACAGCCCTGGGTTATGCCGCATGCCTCCAAGGAAAATCCGTGCTCTTCACCACCGCCATTGATGCCATCAATACCTTGTCGGCAGCACAAGCGGCAAATCGCTTAAAAGCCGAGCTCAAAAGATACCTCGCTCCGTCCTTGCTCTGTCTGGACGAGCTCGGTTTCCTGCCCATCGACAAGCGCGGCGCCGATCTGCTCTTCCAGATCATCAGCCTCCGCTACGAACAGGGTTCCGTTGTCATTACCTCGAACCGCGCCTATAAAGACTGGCCAAAGATCTTTAACAATGATTCCACCCTGACTTCCGCCTTACTTGATCGCCTTCTCCACCATGCTGAGACCATCCTCATCGAGGGTAAAAGCTATCGCATGAAAGGCGCGATTGAATCCTGATTCCTTTCGAAGCCACTCCCGCCGGTGTCGATAATCCTGTTCGAACCGGCGGTATCAATGCCCACATCTATGCATTTTTAAACCGTTATCCCTGCTACAAATTCGCGCCGTCGCTAACAGTGGTGAAGTCTACCGGGGAGCGGTGGAAGCGGGCTCTTCTTTCGAGCCAGTTTCACCAAGCTCTCCGCGGTGAGCGGCAAGTCC
>JADGQM010000378.1 GCA_017881795.1 Syntrophobacteraceae bacterium | reverse complement strand
ATGGATCTTCTGGTCGCTCCTGATCTTTAATGCATTGGTCTGGCTGCTTAACTCCTCCTTCCTGTCGGAAACCCTTTCTCATCCCCCCTCCCGCCGTATTCCTCTGGAAGAATGGTTCCGAAGAAACCAAGCTCACCCATGGGCCTCACCGCTTCTCTGTAGGGAAAATAGTGCTTCGCGTCCCATTCATCCGCGTAAGGGGCTATCTTCTCCGCTGCAAAACTGCGCACCGTCTCCCGAAGCATTTCCAATTCTTCTGACAGTTTAAAGTCCATGGGTTCCTCTCGCTTCTTTGTCTTTTCTGCCCTGACTTCTTGCAGCAGTGTATCCGGCATTCATATTCAAGCCATTACAATACCTTCGCTACGATGCCGCCTCGATCGCCGTTTGTTTGCTCCGGCGAGGCAGAATCATGCTTCCCAGCACCAATGTCAAAAAGCTCACGATGAGACCCGGGTACAGGGGATCGAGTCCCGTGGGATAAAGCACATGCCAGGCCAGATTGGCCAATGGTCCCAGGAAAGCCGCAAGAATGCCCGCCATAGGGGAGACAAAGCGCGGGAAGAACATTGCGCCAAGCAGGGGAAAGAGAATGGTGCAGCCCCTCAGTCCCATGGACAGGAAGCTCCATCCGAGAATCAGGGATTTAAGATTCCCGGTAACAAAGAATACGCAGAGCACGCAGACCAAAAATATGAGAAGGCGCTGAACGAACAGGATTTCCCTGTCACCCGCAAGCTTGCGGAAAAACCGTTTGTAAATATCCTTGGTGACCATCGTCGAAACCCCCAGGGCAAGCCCGGCCCAGGTGCCGATGACTGCGACCAGCAATGTCGCAAGGACCACGCCCCCCGCCCACGGCGGCAGAAATTTCATTATAAAGACCGGCAGGACTTCAATCGAAGGAGTGGCCGGGAAATAGGCTCTCATATAAAGTCCCACCAGGATTCCCCCGATCCCGATGGGCGGAATCAGGAACGCGGATATCATTGCGCCGCGGCGGGAGGTTTGCGCGTCTTTCCCGGAATAGATCGCCTGGATATAGGTCTGGGTGGAAAGGACACCGACAAGCAATGAAAAGCCGGCAGCGGCGTCGAGATTGAAACTCCGGCCGAAAAGGGAAAACCAGGGGAAATATGTAAACTTCTCTGCGAGGCCCGTGTAGCCGCCGACCATGTCATAGGCGATTACGCCGCAAACGATCGTGGCGACATAGAGCAATCCGAGTTTCGCAACCCCGACCAGGCCAGTGCCCCACACTCCGCCGTAGAAAACATATCCCAGAACAAGCAATATGCCTATTATCGTCGCGGTGAGCGGTTCGATATTGAACATGGAGGTCAGGAGCGCAACTGACGCAAGTCCTTGACTGACGATGCTCAGGAAAATGCCTATCGAAGAAAAAATACTGGAAACGGGACCGATATTACTGCCGTACGTTGCCACCAAATACTGGGGCACTGTTTCCAGGCGGCTATCATGGAGCCGCTTGGACAGACCCAGTCCCAGCATGGCACAGGCGATACCGGCGCCGAGTGTAAACCACCACGCGCATGCGCCGAATTGAAAAGCCAACTGGGCTGTGCCGATTGTCGACGCACCGCCCACCAGAGTGCCCATGATGGTTCCGGCAACAACAGCAGCGTTTGCTTTGCGCCCGCCGACGGAGAAGTCCGCGGCGGTTTTTACTTTCCGTCCGGCATAGATGCCCACCAGTGTAATGGCGATGAGGGTTGCCACAATTCCTATGATGTGACCCGTGCTCAGTGACAGCATGAATTCTTGACCTCCTCCTTTAACGATCCGAATTCCCGTTTACTCTTTCGGCCCCGATATAAGCGGCCAAAATGCTGCCGGTGCCGCATGTCTCCCGGAAAACTTGATTTTGGCGCGTGCCCGCCATCAGCTGCTTTCACCCGGACAGAATGATTTCTCAAAGAATCAGTTTCTGAGGGTCCACCTTTTCCCTCAATATGTTTAATTCATTCAGTGTCGGCGGCCTCGCCTCGGTAGCCCGGGAAATGTCCACCTCGAATTCCATGTTGTCGAGGATCTTCTGCGGTGTCGTACCGGGATAATAATGGGCCAGGTACATTTCCTTCGTCTCTTGATCAAAGCGCATCAGTCCAAGATTTGTTATGACCGCTGTGGGCCCGCCGGGCATCAGCCCCGCTTTTTCCCTGGCCCCGGGTCCGTCCAGGTATCCGGGGCTGGTGAGGTAATCAACCTTCTTTGGGAACTTTCTCTTCTCGTGCTGCATGAAAATCAGGCAGCGCGGAACGAAGGAAGCAACGTCGCAGGCACCGCCGCTGCCGGAAAATCTCGTGACTGGCCTGAAGTAGTCGCCAATGGCCGTCGAATTCAGGTTTCCATATTTGTCGATCTGCGCGGCGCCGAGTATCCCGATGACCCGGTCGCCCGTGATACGGTTCTGCATTGTGGCGAAGGCTTCGAGAAGGCCCCCGTTCGAGGCCGCAGAGTACATGACGCGGGGGTCCGCAACAGACATGGGGATTTCCTCGAGCTGCGAGTCAATCGCGCCGGTCTCAAAGAATATGATGCTGTTCGGTGCGGTAATGTACTTTGCCGCCATCGCCGCCACCAACGAAATCCCGGTTCCGCAAAAGACGATATCGCCGTCGGAGATTTCCCTGGCCGCCATGATCGTCATCATTTCTCTCAACGTGTAGTTCATCGTTTCATCTCCTGATTCTGCTACTTCCTGTCGAGCCCGGTTGCATACCCGGTCCTCGGGTCTGCCTTAATCTTCTCCAGCTGGACTTTCCCGACCAGGTTCAAGAGGCCCTGATGGTCCTTGACGCCGAAGATGAATTTGTCCAGGTATTCCCGGTAGAGCTTGTCGACCTTGGCGAAGGCGCTGTGCTGGCTGAGATATTGGGGATCATAGTCGTAATAGCGGTAGCAGGCGGTGGGATAGGCCCCGAAGGGAATGGGTACGACGGCTGATACATGGATAAAAGGAATCTGGTTGAATTCCGGCTCTGCACGCAGTTCCTCCGATCCGACAAGCTCCTCGCAGGTCACGATGACATTCCGGGCTGCCTTTGCCTGGTCTACGTCGGCGTAGGCGAGGCCCATCATCCGGCACGTTCCAAACTTATCGGCTTTCTGGACGTGGATGATCGTGACGTCGGGATTGATTGCAGGTATGAGGATGACCTTGGACGCGTTGCCCCAGTTGCCGAAGGGATTATCAAGAACAACCAGCTTGTTATCCGGGATTTTGGGGTCCTTCTCGCGCATTTCCTTTGAAAAGCCCCACTTGTTGACAATATCCGTACCAAAGGACGATCGGGTGGTGATAAAGGGAACGCCCATCGCTCCGGCATGAAAGCGCAGCGCCATCTGGTAGTTGGTATAATCCTCGAACTGGATTTCGCCCCTCTGGATCGCCGTCTTGAACCGGATACAGGTGGGGGCTGATTTCGCGTTACCGCCATAGGCGATTTCCAGCTTTGCTATGCATCCCCCGCCCACGAGCTCGTCTACGCCGGTTCCGTTGGAATGGGCATAGCAATGAAGGCCCCTGATCTTCTGGCGTATGATTTCGTAAACGGCGGCCATGGGGTTTCGGCTCAACGTAAATCCGCCGATGGATATATGGCAGCCGTCCTTGACGTAGGACCTGATCGCCTCATCCAGGGCCATCACTTTTCCTTGATCAGCGCTCATTTGATAACTCCTTGTAAAAAAATCAGGCTGCCATGCGGCATGCAGCGAGATGCAAGTTAATGATGCTTCCCGCACCAAGGGGCTGAGGCAAGTGCTTCTTTGTATTTACTGATTGCCCGCTGGGGCATTAGCGGTTGTTTTCGAGAAAATATTCCCAGGTCTCGATTTATGAAACTGCGGGAGGGGCCCGGTATGTATGGGGGCGGGCATAAACGTTGGGAAGGAAGATGTAGGGAATCGTATCCAGAAATGGATTCACTTCCCTACAAGTCCCGGATACGTCAGGTATGACACGTGTGTCGGAACAGAAATTGTAAGGCTCAGTTTTGTGAATTGTGTTGAGGGGGCTGGATACATCATCGACATCTTCCTGGCAGATGACAGGGAAGGTTGAGAGGTAATAATGAGTTTCGTCGTAGGTTGAAGAGGTGAAAATGAGAGAAATGAGAAGAAT
>JADGQM010000091.1 GCA_017881795.1 Syntrophobacteraceae bacterium | reverse complement strand
TGCACCATGACCGCCAACCCAACGGGGAGCGAGGATGAAGACGCGAATCGAACCGGGACTGGTCGCCCGTGCCGCTGAGGCGGCCGGCTTTGGCGCCGCTCTTTCCCGGCGGCAGTTTCTCTTGCTTTCGGCCGGCGCCGTGACCGGTCTGGCGGCCCTGAATGCCGGTTGCGCATGGGGAGACAAGGCGCCGGTTGTCATTATCGACAATGCCAGGGGGCTCATTCTTGCTGACCCCACCCGTTGTGTGGGCTGTCAGCGCTGTGAGCTGGCATGCACCGAATTCAATGACGGCGTTTCCCAGCCGGCCATGGCTCGGATCAAGGTGGGTAGGAATATCAACTTTGGTCCCGAAGGTCCGTCCGCTGGAGTCCTGCGCATGCAGGGCGCCTGGGGAAACGGTTTGTTCATTCAGGATACTTGCCGGCAGTGCCCCCATCCTGTGCCCTGCGCCACGGCCTGTCCGGAAAACGCCATAAAGGCCGACCCGACGACCGGCGCCCGGTTCGTGGACACGGCCTCATGCACTGGTTGTCGCTTATGCCTGCGGGCCTGCCCATGGAACGTTATCAACTTTGACGAACAGAGCCAAAAAGCTACCAAGTGCTTCCTGTGCCAGGGTCAACCAAAATGCGTGGAGGCATGTCCCGCCGCGGCTCTCCACTACGTCCCCTGGCGGGACCTCACCGGTGAGGCCGTTCCGCGCGCGGCAGTTTTGACCGTAGTGCCCAGAGAGAAGGCCAACGAATGTCTGGAGTGCCATGTCGGGCGCTGAAGGAGATCAATATGGCCACGACGAATGGAGGATTTGCCGGCAAGATTCTGCGGGTCGATCTCGCCACCGGCAAGATCAGCTCCGAGGACACGGTGGAGAAGTACCGGGAGGTACTTGGAGGGACGGGCATTGGCTACAAAGTACTCTGGGAGGAGGTCCCGGCAGGAACTGGATCCTTTGATGCCGCCAACAAAATCATTTTCGCCACGGGAGTCCTGGCAGGCATCGGCGTGCAGGGGAGCGGACCAGTGCGCATCGCCGGGGATAAGACCGAATGGGAGCGTCTTGTCAAGGTTCATCTTTCAATCCTGGGCGGGAATAATCAACACGTGGTGCCCAGCTTTCCTCACCCACAGTCCGAATACTATAACCCCAATTCCCGCTGGGTGGGTGCTCCCGGCAAAAGTTGGGGTGCGGCTGAACCGCCGGTGGAAATTACGGGCGGCCTCTACGACCTGAATCGGATCGCCTTTCGTGCCAACAACGCCGCCTTCTATCTGGGTGACAATGCCTGGAAATACACGGTGCGAGGTAATGGTTGCACCGGCTGCCCCATCCGCTGCCACACTATCGTCAAGGTACCTGCCGTTGCGGCCAAATACGGCATCCGAGAAATTGCTCAGAACACCTGCGGTGGACTGGTCTTCGGACGCTCCTTCTTCAAGCATCTGTCCGGCGGTCTAAAGGCCAGGCCGCTCTGGAAGCGTGCATGGTCGGCATGCACATGGCCGACGATCTGGGTGTCTGGTGCAATTACGGCCAACTTCAGCGTGACCTCTTGAAGCTTTACTACGATGGCACACTGAAGACCAAAATCGGCTCGGACGAGTATGCCTCCATTCCATGGGACAAATATGAGAACGGTGATTCGGCTTTTCTGTTCGAGATCATCCCCCGCATCGCCATGCGCCAGGGCGAGTTGGGCCACGCTTTGGGCTTGGGAACCGGATGGCTTTTAGCCCGCTGGTGCATCCCCGAGGAGGCGTGGACTCAGGATTTTGCCACCGCCTACTGGAAACTCGGACACCCGAAGCACCACGCCAACGAGGACGACGGACAGTGCGGAGTTATCATCAATACCCAATACAACCGCGACGCCCAGTGCCACTCTCATGTAAACTTCGTGCGCAACGGATTGCCTCTGGCGGTGCAAAAGAAACTGGCTGACGAAACCTGGGGATCTGCCGACGCGGTAGACGGTACCGGAGACTACTCTCCCATGAACATTCACAAAGCCCGCCGGGCCAGATGGGCCTTGGTCCGCAAGGAGCTCCACGACAGTCTCGGTCTGTGCAACTGGATGGGACCGTGGGTGGCCTCGCCCCTCAAGGAGCGGCACTATTCGGGTGACGACAGCCTGGAATCCAAGTTTTTCAGTCTGGCCACTGGGCAGCAAATGAGCCGTGAGGAGCTTGATCAGGTCGGTGAACGAATATTCGTGATGCACCGGGCACTGACCATCAGGGATATGGGTGATAACGACATGCGTGCGAAGCACGACCTCATGCCGTCTTGGATCTACCAGGATCCGAATGGCGCGCAACCGTTCACCAAGGGCACCATCCGCATGGATCCTCAGGATATGGCCAAAGCCATGGAGATGTTCTATGAAGTCATGGGCTGGGACAAGGCCACCGGGGCGCCTACGGCTGAGGCTTATTCACGACTGGGGCTGCAATCCGTGGCGAAGGAACTGGCGGCCAGGAAGCTGCTGCCGGGAGGTGAAAAATGATTAGCGAAGAACGGAAAGTCCTTTGCCGGGTGCTGGCCGACACCATCCGTGAGGCCAGTCAGGCCGGTCAGTTGCTCGGCAAAGATGAGCTGTCTGTTAACTTGAGAGCCCATTGCCCCCTTGGCGACGATGAGCAGGTCTTCCCGGAAATGGACGGTCTCCTGGCTGAGACCTTGGGTATGCATCACGACTTGGCGGCCCTGGAGAGCATCTCGGGACGAACCCTCTACCACGCTCCCGCGCTGCTTAGCCGAACCTATGCTGCCATCCTTGACCGCAGGGCCCCACCGGTAACTCTCATAGCCGAAGAGGTCCGCAAGAACTCCCTCGAGTACCCCCGCCCAGTCCCCTTGGACCTCTTCGAAGAATCGCCCTTCGACCTCACTCCCGACCAAATCGAAGCCGGCCTGAAGACGATGGGCGGGAGTCTCGAATTCCAGGACATTACTTACACCACCACGAATACCGGGGCGGTGTATCTCTTCTCGAGCCGCTACCTGGAACGAGGTTACGCCGCTTTTTTAGCCGAACGAGCCGACACCGGACTGCTGCTCAATCCTTGAAGAAATACTAGAAGGCCCTTTGCTCCAGCTTTGACACCAAGCAAATAGCGTCCCTAATCTGGGGGAGGTACGCCAAGGCATCCACCCTGCCGGCAGCAGGACTGAAGATGGCGGCTAAAGCCGGGCAAGCGGATTGGGAATGTCCCGGATGAACACTGTGGACGGGGCCACCTGCCCATCTTAGATTGCATTGCCCTGCAGGGTGATATCGGTGAAGGCGTCAATCTCGGTCCTCAACTGCTGGGTGGCGACCAGTCCCTGGACAAGGTGCGCGGGGATATGGTCACTGGCTGCCCCCAAGATCATGCCCAGGATCATGCCCCGGTGGACGTTGTCGCCGCCGGCATTGGCGTTGGCCAGCAGAGACTCTTCGAGGTCAAACTCATGATTGACCGCAAGGTAGAGGAGCAGGGGAAGACCATGTTCCGGGTAGCAGGCATTGGCAAACACGGTTCGGATTACTTCCTTCTCGGAGTGTTTCTGAGCAAGCCGCTCCACGTCGAAAGGATGCACGCCAAGCCTGGTGTGTAACCGCCACATCTCATCTTTGGGAATATTGTCGGGGCCGTTGTGATCGCGATATGCGGCAAAGAGTTGCTCGCCGGTCACCAGGGGCGCTCTGATAACCTTGGCATGAGACCCGACTGTCGGTGCCGGATCAGCTCCTTGCACCAGGGCTTTAAGGAGAGGAACAAGGATCGCTAAGCCACTGGCCACATTCTCCGAGCGGTGGGTGAGATTCTGGTGCTCGATCGCCAGGCCGAGGCCCTGGTAGCTGCTTTCCACAAGAAGCGAGAGCACTAACGGACGGATGATACCGCCGTGAGCCCCTATCGACCAGGCTCTCCTCTGATGTTCAGCACAGCTTTCAGGGGGAAGACCTCGGGAGTAGTTTTCAAACCACCGGCGAAGGTAGATTTCGGTGTAGGGGTCGCGGTTTGTGCCGGGTGTCGTGAGATGCTCGATGAAGCCTTCGAGGAATCGGTCGGGATCATAGCGCCCGGTGCTTATCACCGAACGCATGAGCACACGGACCAGGTGAGCGCCCAGAGTGTTTTCTCCGGCCTGAAGGCCGTGGTGGTAGTGAAAGCGGTCAGCCAAACGGGCCACGGAGTGGCCATGCTCACCTTCTCGCTCCGGGGTGTCGATCTCGTGCTTGCTGTAACTGGTTCGGTAGAAGCGGACGTGCTCGTGAAGAATATCAACCTTGCGCCCTAACCTCTTGGCGGTCTCCACATCAGGATTGTAGTCCATTCCCACCATAAAGCTCTCGGCATGGGGATGGGGCGGCGGAATGTAGCCTCGGATGCCGCCATCAAATGTCTTTCGGATGTTGCTAAGGCTATAAAACCAATGGGCAGGCATGGAGAGCGCGTCGCCGATGAAAAGTCCCCAGAGAGCGTTGCGAATGCGCTTTCCTTGTTTCCCGAGTGCGTCCTTATCGTGATCCATAGGATTTTAAAACCTTAAAAGTCCCGTTGGCATAAGCCAACCTGGTCACCGTATTAGGAGAACTTCGCGAAGCTCACGTCTTCAACTTTTCGATCAAGCGATGTTCCCACATCTCTGGCGCTTAAAACCAAAAAGACCCTGGCTTTCGCCAGGGCCCCATGGATACCCTATTGCCCGAGGGACCTTGTGAGGGAGTGGCTCACAGGGTAGATTTTAAACTCCCTATTTTGGCTAACTGAAATCACGGCCCGACGCCGAAGATTAGATCCTCGAACCGCTCTTCACACACATCGTCCGAACACTTCCAACATCGACTGGAGTCGCACCGCAACTCAACAGACTTCCTTGATCCATAAATTTCTTTTCCCTGAGCATCCATCCTGCACTCCTTCCGGTCCCTGTCTAAACTCTTTTGGGACCCTATTTCCTACAAGTACACTATAATCACTTGGAAGGCTCTTTGCCAGGTACTAATGAGAGTGATCAGAAGACTATTGCTGATCACTCCCCAATAAAGCAGTAGGGATCCCGCTCTTCGAATACATTTAGTCCGAAGCTGTAAGCAATCGCGAGGCAGCCGCCGCACACGGGGCGTATTGCGCAGAGTCTGCAAGCCCGGGAGCCGGAGCGGTAGCGCCGGGCGGAGTCGGAGTCGTAGAGCTCCGCGAGGCCGTTGCGAAAGATGCTGCCGATGGGTGAAGGAAACTTGCGACAGGCATGGACGGTTCCATCCGCCAAAAGACACACGAAGTTGAAGGCAGCTCCGCATCCATAACCGGTACAGCCTCCAAAAACCGGCAAACCGTTTTGGTAACGGGTGATGTTGATGAGGTTGTCTTTTAAGGCGATAAGGGGGTTACGCTTGGCAGCCTCTAAGTAGGCCTCCAGGAAGGCCATATAATCGCTCTTCGAGGGGAGTTTGAGACGGGCGCCCTCACCGACCAGGGAGAGGCGGTTAAAGGTGAACAGGTCAGCGCGGCCACGAAGCTTCTCAGCGAGTGGCAGCACTTGAGAGAGATTCTCGTTGGTCAGAGTGAGCATCACCATGGAGTAGATTTCGGACTGGCGCAAAGCACTGAGGAATTCAAGCACCCGTTCAAAATGCCCATGCCCGCGAATAAGTGTCATTATGCTCAAGTAATCCTTCAAGGCTCACCTTGGTAGTAAACTGGGGGCTCGATGGCGATCAGGTTCTCGATCGACTCTTGGGGCACGGGGTTCCCAAGGACAGCAAGGCTGAAATCGCGCTCCGAGGCAGCCCTGTAGACCTCCATAAAATCGGGATAGAGGAGGGGATTGCCGCCGGTGAAGGAGACTTGCCCTCGCACCTTGCGGGACTGACAGAATTCGAGAAGGTCATCAAGAACCCTCACTGCCTGTGGGAGTTCGAGGGAACGCACAACGCTCCGATCATAGCAGTGCCGGCAATGAAGGTCACAAGCCTGGGTGATATGCCATTGGAGAGTGAATACCGACGACGATAGGAAATCTTCTTCTGTATGCTCATCTGTGGGAAATTCAGCCAGATCACGTCGGATGCCCGACGGTGGAGCGAGCAATAACCCTCTTTTCACGGCACGATCAGCGGCCGCATCGAGCTCATGAACGTTGACCTTACCGACAACGGCCAGTTGACTCGGAGCGACCTCTTCAGCCACCATTTTCAGCACGAGGAGGTCTTCGTCAGCAGCAGGGCGGACTAACGCTTCTCCAGTCCTTGGATGCCGCCACACGATGACGTATTCTTCAAGTAATTCGGGAGCGGGAACGGAGCCATTTTCATAGGGAGTCAACAGACACGTCAGGTTTTTCCAGGAAAGACGGAGCAAGTGGAGAGAAGGGTTTACGGTGAGTTGCTTAATCGTCAGGGAGGAGGCGCACGCAGCAGTCCTAACGCGGGCGAGGGTCAGCTCCAGGAGCGCGAGCTCCGGCAAATAACCGGGCAGGGATAGGCTATTCACCTCACAGGATAAAATTTGAGGCAAGTCTTCAGGTCCCCGACCCGTGGCGCATAAATTTCTGACCCGACTCCAGGCTTTTGGTGTCATAAACCGTCGACACACAGGATATATTTCTTCGATGTTCTCGATAATTCTTTGATTCACGCGCCTGGTCTTTCTTCGTTTGGTTCGGAGGGAGGAGGAAGCGCGTTAAAAAAACAATCAGGATGAACCACTTGGGGCAATGGGTAAGCTCAAGTGTCGTTTTCAGCAGACGGTATGAGCTCAAAAATGGGAGACAGTGCAACCTGCACTATTGTTTGTTCCCGCTTCAGCCACTCTTTCCGGGAGCCTTCTTCTGTTCCTGCGTACCACCGGTACTTGACTTGGTGGCGTTTCCGTCACCCTTTACCGATTCTTGTTTCTGTTCTTCAGTGCTAACTGCACTGGGATGAGTTCCGCATCAGCCACTCTTTCCGGCTTCTTTTTTTGGAGGTTCAGTGCCACCGGCACCAGGCTGATGTCCGCCTCAGCCACTCGCTGCTCCTGCGACGGTCAGGCCAGCTCCGGACAACAGAGTTGCAAAGCACAACCCTGCCAGAACTTTCTTGAGTTCTCTGATGTCCATGCTGTTGCTCCATCTTTCTGCTGGTTAGTTTTGATCGGCTTTCCATCCTCCCCACCGGTCAATCATGCCAAAGGCCGTAACCATCAATGTCAAGGAATCGGCGCCAAATATGACCTTGATGACGGTAGGGTGAGGCTTCTTGAGAGGAAGTGATGGCTTCGCGTGCAGCATTTGGCGAAAACGGAGAGGCGAATTCACCTCTCAGAAGGCAGGCCGAGGGACCGCGAAAAAAACAGCCGGGGCAATGACTCAGTTTGTGGGGCCTGCCATGGTCCTGGCAGGCTGGAAAGCCTGCCCCACAAAAAAATGAAACCAGTCACTTATTCTCAGCCAGCCGGAAACGACCTTTCTGATTCGGTCGTTCCAGCCTCTGCCTTGTTGCCGCCTGCAACTCATCCACTCCCTGAAGCACCCAGGAGATATTCGGGCTGGTGATCAACGACAGGTCCAGATGAAACCCTGTTGTACTCGTCGAGCAGAGAAGAGATTAGCTCTTTGACAGATACGATCCGGTCCACTCTGTAGGCATTCTCGCCGGCGAAGGCAAAGCCGCGTTTCAGGTTCCCTTTCTTCGCATTGACCAGAGCCAGAGCGATGCAGTACGGACTATCCGAGCAATTGCAGGAGATGATGCAGTGATAGGGACACTTGAAGGGCTTTTTCCTCCCTCCCTCCACATCCTCGATGAACCGGTTGCGAATCGCCCGCCCCAGCATTCCCACGGGACTCTCGATGATCACCAGATCTTCCTTGCGGGCATCGATGAAAGATTGCTTAAAACGGATGTCGGCATCGCACTCATGGGTGGCGACAAAGCGGGTGGCCATCTGGACACCTGCCGCTCCAAGCTGCAGAAAGTTGTGGATATCAGCCCCAGTGTATATCCCCCCGGCAGCAATCACCGGGATCTCGACATCATGCTCATCGCGAAAAGGAATGACCGCCTCTAGGACTTCCGGAATAAGCTTTTCAAGAGCGCAGTCGGGGCTTTGCAGTTGCTCGGCATTGAACCCAAGATGCCCCCCCGCCAGAGGTCCCTCAACGACAAAGGCATCCGGGAGGCTATCGAAGCGTGATAGCCACTTCTTGCAAATGGCCTTGGCCGCCCTTGCCGAAGAGATTATTGGAACCAGCTTGGTCTTGAATCCGTCCGTCAGATACTTGGGTAAATCCAGGGGAAGGCCGGCGCCAGCGAAGATGATATCAATCCCCTCTTCAATAGAGGTCTTGACCATGTCGGCAAAATTAGTCAGGGCAACCATGATATTGACACCGAGGATCCCTTCGGTTGCCTCTCTGGCCTTTCTGATTTCCTTCCGCAACGCTCTGATGTTTGCCTCTTTGAAATTGGAGCAAATGTCAGTCTCATGCAGGCCGATCATGGCAGCGGCTATCACCCCGATTCCCCCCTCGTTGGCGACGGCTGAGGCCAGCCCTGAAAGGGAAATGCCGATACCCATTCCACCTTGAATGATGGGGATCTTGGCGACTAAATCTCTGATTTTCAGTTCAGGGATCATCAAAACATTCGCTCCGCATTATAAGGTAACATTTTCACTGAAGGTTCAAAACCCAATTATCGGCAGGATTCGAGTCCATCTTAAATCGCCGACCATGCTTCAACCCTTTGCAGGGTCATACCGGTATGTGGGCTGAAAAAAGCTGACATCATCTTCGGAAACCCCTTCGCGATGACTGCTTTTTGGGGGGCTTGGCCGATTGAACTTTCAAATTGAGTCCCTTAAACTCCGAGTTATCCAGTGCCGCTTTTGCCCTCTCGGCCTCCAGTTGGCTTGACATTTCCACAAACGCAAAGCCTTTACCCTGAATAATCTTAGCTTCTTTCACCGTTCCGTGCTGAGAAAAAAGCTCCTCGAGGTCCTTGCTCGTCACCGAAAAAACAAGGTTTCCCACATAAAGCTTGGTGGCCTGCATTACACTCTCCCTTTCTGCTCCGGAGCTTCTTTATTAGAAAGCAACGTATCATGGCATTATCCTGCAACTGCAGCATTACCGGTACTGGCAGGTTCCAGGCAGGGCCGCAATCACCCGGATTCATCTGCTTCCCTTCACATACTGCCATTGCTCCGGCAAGGGCTGGGGACCGGGTTTGATGCCAACAAGGTCAGGGTCTTCACCGTTCACTACTATGTCCCGACTGGCTTTACGTTGCTTAGCGTCGATCCGTCGAGCTTCTTTCTCTTTCCGCTTTTCCTGCCTGGCCTTCTCTTTCTCCAGTTTCTGAAAAGTAGCTTTTGATCTTTGAGCCATTTTTGCGTCCTCTCAAGCAGTCTGCAATGTCCGGCGGCAACTGCATGGCGAGCGGCATACCTTTACTGCAAAACGAAAAAAGCCGGAGTTTTACTCCGGCCTGATGTCCATCGTAAGACTGTCGAATTCGTTTACAAAGAACTAGAGTTTTTTCACTCTGACAGCCTGAGGTCCCTTTACTCCTTTTTCCTCGTCGAAGGTCACGCGTTCGCCCTCTTCGAGGCTCTTGAAGCCTTGCCCTTCGATGGCGCTGTGATGAACAAAAAGTTCCTTCCCACTGTCCGCAGTGATGAATCCATAACCCTTTCTGTGATCAAACCACTTGACTCGGCCTTCCGCCATGATTCGGATCCTTTCACAAGGTGTAAATCTTTATCGGGGCACGTTACTTCAGAGCACCTTCAGAACCGCTCTGCACTGGCGAAAGATCGATTCTCGTGATAACTCGAAAATACCGAGCCGTGTATACTCAGCACGCTTAAGCATATCTTCAGGGTTGGGAAAAAGCAAGGGCTATCCTTCAACCATCACGTCTCCGCCGGGCGCTTTCAATCAGCATGATGCGTTGACGAGGGCTAGGTGCACACCCCCGTAATACAACCCATCAGGAGATCCACATTACCTGGAGCCAGGAGGTCCGAAGCGAGGCCCCGCGGGTAAGCGGTGAGAGCACGTGCCTGACTTGGCGTAATTCCGTAGCCCTGCAAAACTTCGGTTAAGCCGTGGAAGATCAGCCCCATGCCCATGGCGGACACGAAAAAGCCCACGATACGGGTGACTGCGTCGACCCCCGGCAGGAAAAATCAAAAGCGAGGCCTGCCAAAGCTTCAACATCAAACCATTTTGGAAGAAGTCCGCAGCGAGCATTTTCGGGTCGAACCCTGCACGGTTAATCGCGTTACCCGCCAGGCGCCATCGCGACTCCGGCGGGGCGGGCATCAATGCGCCCCTGGCTCGTTTCCATCCGGAAATTCCGCAGATCTGAATTTAGTCTGTAGGGGAGTGGTTTATCCCCTCCCGAAATGCTGAATTTAGTCTGTAGAAATGCGCCGACATCATTGCCAATTGCGGGCGGGTGTAAAACCCACCCCTACGGTCGTCTAATTCGAGCAAAGGGATTCCGGATGAACACTGGCTCACGGTTTCGATGATGACGTTGATACCTGGCTGTTACTTCCGGTCGGGCTGACCGGCACGATCGAGTCGTCCAGGGTCAGGACATACATGCCTATTGCTGCCAACATCAAAGCAACAATCAACCATGCCCGCCAGTCTTTATGGAGCTTTTTGCGGCTTAATTTTTCCTCGTACATTGCGGTTTCTTTCCCTAAGCCAGAGTCATTTCGAGCATTCTACTTCAGCCGTCGGGCACCGTCAGACCGAGGGTGCTCCACTTCATGCGGATCAACCTGGATCACAATCTTGACAGCCGGGTAGTGAATGCGCGGCGGGTCCGCTCTGCGATTTCAGGGCCTGCGCCAATACTTGAGCACCAAGAGCGCGGCGGCCACAACGAGTAACGCTACAGCCAAGACCACCCAGACGTATTGTTCGAGATAAGCCACAACCAGGAGAGTGAGGCCAAGGAAGGCCCCCAGCAGGCATAACTGGTAGCCCAGACTGATTCCCACGATAAACGTCGTCAGCGCCAGTAGAAGGAGAATCACCAGACCGGTGCTTTCGAAGGTCAGGCGCCCCGCGCGCAGGAGCATGAACACCAACTGCACGGCGACCAGGAGGCCAAACCAGGTGAGCAATTGATTCCGGAGGATGCTCAGCCAGCTCTTTCCTTCACTACTAAAACGCATCCATTCTAAGATGAGACAGGCACAGGCAAAGATGGGGGCCATGGCAAACCAGTACCAATAGCTGCGTGCTGGGGAGAAATCGGTGATGCCGATACCGATGACTGAAAGCACCACGAGAACAACAAAAATGATTTCAAAAACCTCGAGGCCATGAAGAAAGCTCTTCTCAGCGGCTTTGACTTTATCAACCATACTCGAATCTTTGCGAAACATCTTTCCTCCTTTTCTCCTCTCTCCCGAATTGATTCCACAGACCCGTTGTCACGAACCATCGATCCTGTAAAGTGAATGTCTCCCGCCAGGTTGTCAGGTAAAACGACTGGAAGGTGACAGCCTCGCAACTCGATCCTTCGGCCGCACTTTAACCAGATTACCACAAAAGAGGGATCGAAAGGAATCAATTTCCTGCCTTCCGGAACGAACTTCACCCGTCGGTAAGAATGTTTTTAGCGGCAGGCAATCGCAATTGACACGAGTTGCATTTTGTGTTGTATGAGCATTTGATCTTGAATTTTATAGTGTTCTATAGCGTTCCATATCCGTTACGAGTTACCCGAAGAGAGGAGGAGGCTTATGCGAAGAAGTGTCACGGTCATTTCCCTGGTTTTGTTTGGTTTCATGTTTATGGCATCATTTTCTCCGAGTCATGCTCAGACGATCAAGGTTGGCTTCAACATCGAGCTCACTGGAGACATTCCGAAGGTTGGTGAGAGTTCGAAATTCGCCGCCGAAATGCTGAAGGAAAGCGTCAACGGCGCTGGCGGCATTAAAGTGGGAGACAAGGCTTACAAGCTCGACTTTGTTTACGAGGACAATGAAGCCAAAGCCGAGTCGGCCACCTCGTCCGCCTTGAAACTGATCACCCAGGATCAGGTGTTGGCCATCGTCGGACCCAATGCGAGCAAACAGGCCATTCCGGCCGGAGAGGTCTGCAACGCCAACAAGACCCCTATGGTCTCCCCCTGGTCGACCAATCCTAAAACCACCGAAGGCCGCCCTTACGTCTTTCGGGCATGCTTCCTCGATCCCTTCCAGGGGCCGGTTGCCGCCAAGTTCGTAACCGAGGAGTTTGGGGCCAAGAAGGCGGCGGTGCTGTATGATATCGCCAGCGACTATCCCAAGGGACTCGCCGAGTACTTCAAGACCGCCTTTGAAAAGATCCACGGACCGGGATCGGTGGTTGCCTTCGAGACATTCACCACCAAGGACAAGGACTTCAGTGCGCAACTCACCAAGATCGTCAACTCGGGGGCCGATGTGCTGTTCACCCCGCAATACTATGATGAAGTTCCTCTGATTGTAAAACAGGCGCAGGAATTGGGTTGGAAAAAGCCGATCATGGGCAGCGACAGCTGGGGCTCGGCGGAACTGATGAACCTTTGCGGCGATTCCTGCAAAGGATATTTCTTTAGCACCCACTATGCCGCCGCTGGAGCCAAAGGCGCCACCAAGGAATTTATCGACCAGTACAAAGCCAAATACGGATACGTTCCTGACGACGTCGCAGCGCTTACCTGGGATGCAACCCGCTTGCTGCTCCAGGCGATCCAGAATACCGGGGCCTTGAGCGGAAATCTTGACAAAGATCGCGATGCCATTAAGGACCAGTTGGCCAAGATCAAAGACTTCGACGGCATTACCGGAAAGATGACCTTCGAGGAGCGCGGCGATCCCATCAAGTGCGCCGTCGTTGTCAAGATCAGCCAGAACGGTGAATTCGAGTTCTTTAAATCGGCCTGTCCGTAATGAGTGGCTTGTGATTAGTTGATTAGTACGCTTGAGCGAAAATTCATGAGCGGTTTTGGTGGGCACGATAATGCTGTGCCCACCCTGAGGAGATATCCAAAAATAAGCTTCTTCTTTCACCACGAAGAGCACGAAGAGAACGAAGGGCACGAAGTGATTTCTCCGAAATCTTCGTGTCCTTCGTGGTTTGAAATAATGGTCAAAATGAGAGCAAAATATTTTTGGACGGACCCTAATCGAAATATGATGGTCGTTGACGAAG
>JADGQM010000377.1 GCA_017881795.1 Syntrophobacteraceae bacterium | reverse complement strand
GCCGCATCCATCTGCCCGCTCGATTGTCCTGGGAATGAGAGACACTGGATACCGCAGGGTGGTGCACCGCTAAAGGTGTGATGCGCCGGATTTGCCAATACCTGATCGGCGATCCGGTCTGCTTCCTGTTCGTAGATATCGCCCGGCTCGCTGATTTTGAGTTTGGTTTGCAGGCCCAATCGCTGCTTTTTGCTGCATTCCGTGCCTTCGGCGCCTGCCATCGTGTGATGGTCGCAGGCGCATTTACGTTGCAACGCAAACATGCTGGAACGTTGTGGGGCCGCAACTCCAATTGCACTCTCCGGCATGCGCATGACCTCATCGGCCGTCCGGTCCGCCTCTTCTTCGAACCTGTTGTCCGGTTCCCCAACCTTCAGGTCTGCCTGGATCACGTGTGCCGTCGGCAGCGCTGCGGTCTGCGGTTGCAAAACCGGGCCTGCAAATCCAAAGTGTGAATCAATAGAGTGCCGCCCACGAGCAGGTTTCCGCTTGGGCGCGCGTTTCGTCGCATCCTGTGTTCTACTGCGAGATCTTGTCACAAGCGCAAAGGCCATTACCCCGCCCCTCAGCTGATTGCCCCAAACCCCGTATAACTATCGGGAGAACGATCCAGCAACCGGGCATGGATCGCCGTGGGCCGATAACCATTCAACGCCCCATGATTGCCACTCAACTTTTCCATTTACCTAGTCCTGAAATCTCCAAGGCCTCACCGTTCGGTGCCTTGTGCTGCTTCTGCATTCCACTTAACTTGGAGCAGTCTGCACAATTCTTCGCTTTTACAAATGTATAAGTACCGGAATAAGTCCCCTTGGGCTCGGCCATTTTGCTTAGAACATCTTTGGCATCGGCTTCAGAGACCAGGACACTGGTTTGTTCTGAAAAGCCACTTTGCTGGTCATCAAATCCAACTGTTGCTTTATCGGTTTCCATGGCAAAACAAGGATCATCATGTCGAATCCAAGACCACTGATCATTAATCTTAGATCTCTTGTCGATGTCTACAATATCGACACGAAATTCGTTCTCGGTTTCTTCCTGGCATTGATCAGTCAAAATATGTTTTTCAATCTCGACCACTTGCCATACTTGGGTCACACCTATTGGTGGAGTGGGCAAGACGTGTTGGAAGGTGAGATCGTATGAAGCCTTTTTACCATCGAGTAAGCGGGGCCCACTCTTGAGCTTTCTGGTCCACTCAGGCGATTTCTCCTTGGCCTTTGCACCAGCTTTCCCAGCTGGTTTCTTTTTGCCGGGCTCCTTGTCGTCACCGTTCTTCCGTTGCACCGCAGGTGAATCGTTGGGCTGCCGGGCCTGTTGCGCCACATGCGCTAATTCATGGGCAAGCAAACGCTTGCCTTGGATAGTTTCAGGGGCATATTCCCCGGCCCCGAACACCACCTCGCAGCCAGCCGTGAAGGCCCATGCATTCATCGCTCGCGCCAACGTTGCCGCTTGATCATCGGTATGGATTCGAACCTGGCTGAAATCGTGGCGGAGGTGCTGCTCGAAGAAAGCGCGAAGAGGCTGGGGAAGGGTCTGGCCTCCGCGGCGTTGTCCCACGCCAGATGTACGCTTTGGTGCAACGGTTGGTGAGGGCAATGCCGCACGCTTAACTTTTGAAAGAAGAGCAAAGGTCATTGGGTTTTTCCTTGCATTAAGCTCCAACACGCACCGCTTCTCTTATGCAGTTCTTTAAACAATCCACCCTCACGGTTACTTACACGGACCCGGCTTTACATCCTGCAGCAGGGGCGCAGTAACAGGTTTGTCTTGAGATGTCTTCCCTTCGCCGTCGGTATGCGAAGCAGAGATAATCTTGTATTGAGATCCGCACTCCTTGCCTTTTGCTCTAGTGATCTTTCCACCCCACCCCCAATTTACATTCGCGAAGGGGAGACGATCTTTCGCTCCATCTGATTTCCACAGGAGAAATGTCTTGAACGAGTCAGTCAAGCTGACGTCGGCAGGATTATCGGTAAGCTCACGATAAGGGCAATCATCGGATATGATCGCAAATTCGCCAGGAGAATCCACCGAGACTTCACACCCCTTCCATGGGATCCCGCCGTCTCGGTGTGGCTTATCGATCTTCAAGCATTCTTCGGCGCCATCGCTCTTAGTGACCTTTCGGTTGGTTGCAAGAAGATTCTGCATGAACGCAAGCTCCCCCTTGCAGTTCTCTCCAGTTTTCACGACTGCCTTGAACACCATTCCCGATTTATCGCCACTCCCACACTGGCCTCTTTTTGTCTCACAACAACCCAATCCAAATCGGCATTTGCCGCCCGGGCATTTGTCGGTCAAAGCTGGATCCTTACCGCTTGCAGTGAAGGAAACCAGCTTTGGACAGGTCTCATCAGGTTTCCGTTGAATGACCGGGAGGCTCTTTCCTGTTTGCTGGATTACATGCGTCAACTCATGGGCCAAAAGGCGCCGCCCCTCCAGAGTATCCGGTGCAAAGTTATTCACGCCGAATCCAATGTGATGACCAACGGTGAAGGCTTTCGCCTGCAGCGATTGCGCAGCTGCCGCAGCGTGGGCATCGTCGTGGACGAATACTCGTGTGAAGTCATAGCCAAAGCGTGGCTCAAAGAAATCACGAAGGGACTGCGGAAGAGGCTGGCCGCCGCTTCGAAGGGCACTCATCTGCGATTCCACGTTCGGTCCAACATCCGGAGCACGACCTGCGTCCCGCTTGGGCCGGACAGTTGCTTCTTCCCCCGCAAGAGCGGACTCAGGTTTATTGTCAGGTCTAACAAAAAAACTGATGAAAGCAGTATTATTATCCTCATTGATTTCGTCCACTTCGTTTCGAACATCAAGGTCAACATAGGCGTCGTAAAGCCCAGCCGACAGGCTCATCCCGACAAAAACAGCACTTTCATATTCAGATTTACCTTGTTGCGTGCCGGAAACGATGGAAGGGGCCGGACTTTCGCTGCGAAAGAGCTCGTCCCTCTCATATCTGCATCCGGAGCAAAGGTCAGCTTTATAAATAGTCAATCTGTTCCAATGTTCGGGAGCAGTTTTCCAGCCTGTATTCCATACGCTCCACCATATTATGAAACCTTCACCCTCCTTAGGTTCGCGTGTTGGATTAAACCCCGAAAATCCACGATTGAAATGTAAGGCGCTATGGAATTCCAGTTCCGCTTTTCTGTTTTCTTCCTTTGGAGAAGTTTGATCATTGGGTTCGCTAGCACCTCCACGTTCACGCTGAATGAGGGGAGTAATAGTCTCAGTCAGAGTATTGCTCTCAATTGTTTCTTTCTTCACGCGCTGGGGACGCGGGCCTCCACCGCGACCGCATTCGACACGATCAGACTGGATAGCTGAAGTTGGATAAGGACTCTCAGAAGTGGCAATAGCGGAGCCAGGCGGCAGCGCTTCGGGCATCTTCATAACCCTATCGGCCACCCGGTCCGCCTCCTGCTCGAATTTGTCGTTCGGTTCTCCGACTTTGAGCTTGGTCTGAGTTAGAGGGGCCGTCGGTAGCGCTACGGCCTGTGGTTGAAAAACTGAATTGGCAAATCCAAATCGTAAATCAGCAGAATGCTGCTCATGCGCAGATTTCCGCTTAGGCACGGGCTTAACCGGGCACTGGGTATTAGTTCGACATTTGGATAAAAGTGCAAAGGCCATTGTTCCGTTCCTCAACTCATTGCACCGGCGCTCTCATAATCATCAGCGTTCAGCCATTAGCTGTTGGCAAAAACAGCTACTTATGCGTGAAACATCCAATGTGTGACGACATGGTCTGCCGCCTTCGCAATTAAATCTCCCCTTGTGGCTAACTGCTCATAGCTAACCACTGAACGCTTCCTGTCAGTCCACCTGCGGCACAGCAGGCTGGTGTTGTTTCAGAGGTTTAGGAGTGCATTCATCAATAAAAGTTGTGTTCTGTTGCCGCCCCAAGTATGGAATCAGATGATTTCCTTTGGTTTTAACTTCAACTTTTACCCATAATCCCTCTGGAGCTACATCAAAATAATAATCCAAAATATCCTTATCGTTAACTTTCTTCCCGTTATAACCATAGATGTTATTTGCTTCTTCCAGAAACTTAAATACTGTATGCTTATCAATTTCTGAAAGCGCATCATATTGTTGTCTTTTTTTAATATGTTTATTATTGAGCGTTGCTGCCATTGGGGTG
>JADGQM010000376.1 GCA_017881795.1 Syntrophobacteraceae bacterium | reverse complement strand
AAAAAATGCATCAAGCAGGGGGCCACCGAGCGCGAAGTTGAAATGGAAGTTCTCGAAGAGCTCCAATTCAATATGGTCCGCGGCTTTTACACCACAGGCCGCAATATCAGGGTAAAGGTGCAGGTCAAACCGGGGCTGATTCCTGAGTATCGGGAGATTGCGGGAACCCTGTTCAACGATGACTCCCTTCCGGGAACCCTTTAGAGGAGCCGAATCATGCTTCACACGAAAACGAAAATGGGGCTCGTCTTTTTCCCGGCCTTCGATTGGGCCATCAGTGCCACCCACCCTGAGCGGGAAGAACGGCTGCTCTATACTCAGGATCAGGTGCTTGAAGAAGGACTTCTCGATGTGGAGGGTATCGTCGAATACAAGCCCGATTTAGCCACGGTGGAAGACATACAGCGTGTTCATTTCTGCTATCCGGACGAACGGCGGGTGATCACGGAATCGCATCTCATCAGTGCCGGCGGCGCCAAAAAGATCGGCATCGAGGTGATGGAAAAACGCGTTGAACGCGGATTTGCCCTGGTGCGGCCGCCCGGGCATCATGCCATGCGGGTGGTCCATGGCGCCCGGGGATTCTGCAACATCAATATCGAAGCCATCATGACCGAGTATGTGAGGCAGCATTATGGTGTCGATCGGGTGGCTATTGTGGACACCGACTGTCACCATGGCGATGGGACTCAGGACATTTACTGGCATGACCCGGATACGCTCTATATTTCAGTTCATCAGGATGGTCGGACGCTCTACCCCGGTTCGGGCTTCCACAATGAAATAGGGGGACCAACAGCGGTCGGGAGCACGGTGAACATTCCACTTCCGCCCCGCACTTCTGAAGAAGGTTTTTTGTACGTGCTCGATGAGGTGATTCTGCCGATCCTCGCCGAATTCAAGCCGGACCTCATCATCAATTCAGCGGGTCAGGACAATCACTACACCGATCCGATCACTAACATGAGTTTTTCCGCTCAGGGTTATGCCGAGCTGACCAGCCGTCTGCGCCCCGACATCGCCGTTTTGGAAGGAGGGTATTCGATCGAGGGGGCTCTGCCCTACGTCAATGTCGGAATCATCATGGCCTTGGCGGGCATGGACTTCAGCAAAGTCAAGGAGCCTGATTACCAGCCGGAAAAAACTCGCCAGTCCCTCGACACGACGCGCTACATTGAGAAGTTGGCGGCGGTGATCATGGAGGATCGGGAAAAGAGCGCCGAACTTCGGGAAAAGCACCGGGCGAGCCAGAAATTTGCCAAGCGCGAGCGGAGTATTTTCTACGATACCGACCAGATTCATGAAAGCCAGCGTGAGAATCTGAGAGTGTGTCCGGATTGTAGTGGGGTTCTGGCGATTGATTCCGACACCGACAGAGGGAACCAGATCTATGCGGTTCACATCCCGAGAAAGGCCTGCAAAGCGTGTCAGGAGCTCGGTTATCAGTGGTTCGAATCGTTTGAGGGCAAGTATTATGACGCCGTTTTCCTCCAGGATCGGACTCGTGACCAATACCTGGTGCGGGGGCGGAAGCGTTGATGGTTGATGGCTGAGGGCTAAAGGCTGAAGCCAAGAGCTAAGAGCTAAGATCAAGAATATTTTCAAATGGAACAAGTTTTCGTCAAGAATTATACATTGCCTGATCTCGAGACTTGGGTAGAGAGCATTGGAGAGGCGCGGTTTCGGGCCCGCCAGCTCTTTCGGCATATCTATAGCCGCCGCATTCATTCCTGGAGTGAATGCAGCGACCTGAGCAAGATGTTCCGGGTGCAACTGGAGTTCGGCGCCCATCTGAATGCCTTGAAGATGGTGGAAAAGCTGGAGGCTTCGGACGATACCGTTAAGTACCTGTTTGGATTGCACGACGGGCAGTTCATCGAATCGGTGCTGATCCCCGACCCACCCCGCTGCACACTGTGCATATCCAGTCAAGCGGGATGTTCTTTCCAATGCAAATTCTGCTTGACCGGCGCCCTGGGATTCAAACGCAATTTGAGCACTGCTGAAATTATCGATCAGATCTGCCAGGTGCAGCAGGATCAGGGGGCGCGACGGCGGATCACCAACATTGTCTTCATGGGAATGGGAGAGCCCCTGGCAAACTACGCCTCGGTTTTGCAAGCTATCCGCATCATGGTTGATCCGAATGGGCTGGCTTTTTCCCACCGACGGATTACGCTTTCCACGGTGGGATTAGTTCCACAACTGCGCCGGCTTGGCAAGGAAAGCCCGGTAAACCTTGCCATCAGCCTGCACGCTTCCGATGATGCGCTCCGCAGCGAATTGATGCCGATTAACCGGAAATATCCTCTGCCGGAACTGTTGTCTGCTTGTCGAGAATATCCCCTTCCCCCCCGGAAACGAATTACCTTCGAGTATATTCTTCTGGATGGGATCAATGACTCTCCTAAACAGGCTCGTGAACTGGTCAGGATTCTGCATGGTGTGCGCGCGAAGGTGAACCTCATCCCCTTTAACCCAGCCAATCCCGACTTTGGCTCCGGTTACCGAAGACCTTCCGAAGGACGGATTTTGGCGTTCCAGGAAGTATTGCAGAGAGCGCAACTTACTGCCATGATCAGGCAGAGCCGCGGCACGGATATCGGTGCTGCCTGCGGTCAGCTTGTGGCAAGGAGCAGTGGCTAGTGAAGAGTGAAGAGTGAAAAGTGAAAAGTGATTGGGGGGCGCGAGAGCTCACCGCTACTAAACACTCGTGCGCTTGAGCGAAAATTCATAACCGGTTCTGGTGGGCACGATAAAGCTGTGCCCACCATACGATGTTTGAAGCTCTAAGGCCGCGACCGATGTAGGGTGGGCGCGTCTTCTTGCGCCCACCGGAACTGCGCAGGAACTTACGCCAAGCTGTACTAGCCACTAATCACCAGCCACTGACAAAGGGGAGAGTTGACATTGAAACCCGATTTTAGTAAGCACGGTGGTCTCCTGCCGGCGATCGTTCAGCATGCCAGCACCGGCAAAGTGCTGATGTTGGCTTACATGAATGAATTGGCTTGGGAAAAGACTCTCGAGACGGGTGCGGCACATTATTGGAGTCGCTCTCGACAGAGACTCTGGCTTAAAGGGGAGGAGTCTGGGCACACCCAAGTGGTCAAAGAGATCCTGCTTGATTGTGACCTGGACACGATTCTCCTCAAAGTTGAGCAACGCGGGGGGGCCGCCTGCCATGCCGGCTATGAAAGCTGCTTTTATCGCCGGTACGAGCAAGGGGAACTGGTGGAAGTGGAGAAGCCCGTTTTTGATCCAAAGGAGGTTTACAGAAAGTGACACAACTGGTCCTGGGCGTTCCCAAGGGAAGCCTTCAAGAAGCTACGATTAAGCTCTTTCGCCAATCCGGGTGGCGGATCTCGCTCTCGGATCGCAACTATTTTCCCGAGATCAACGACCCGGAAATCAGCTGCGCCATCTGTCGCGCTCAAGAGATGTCCCGCTATGTGCAGCAGGGCACCTTTGATGTTGGCCTGACCGGCCGCGACTGGATTATGGAAAACGATTCGGATGTGTTGGTGGTTGCGGATCTGGTCTACTCCAAGGTCAGTCAACGGCCCGCACGGTGGGTCCTGGCGGTCCCACTCGATTCACCGGTGCAGGATTTAAAAGACTTGCAAGGCAAGAAAATCGCCACCGAACTGGTCAATTTCACGCGGCGTTATTTTGCTGCGGAAGGCATTTCAGTCGAGGTCGAGTTTTCGTGGGGGGCCACTGAGGCCAAGGTCATTGCCGGCTTGTGCGACGCCATCGTCGAGGTGACGGAGACGGGCGCCACCATGCGTGCCAACGGGCTGCGTATTGTGAAAGAGCTCATGCAGTCCAATACCCAGCTCATCGTCAATAAGAAATCCTGGGAAGACCCTTGGAAGCGAGAGAAAATAGAAAACATGGCGCTGCTTCTCCAGGGGGCGCTCCGGGCTGACGAGCTTGTGGGTCTGAAGATGAACGTCCCGGAGGATCGTTTGAAGGCGATTATTCCGCTTCTGCCCAGCCTCAATGCTCCGACCATCGCTCATCTCTACCAGAGCGAGTGGCTGTCCGTAGAGACCATAGTCTCCAAGAATGTGGTTCGGGAATTGATTCCCAAATTGATCAAAGAGGGTGCCGAGGGGATTATCGAGTATTCTCTCAATAAGGTGGTTTAGAATCAGCTATGAAG
>JADGQM010000375.1 GCA_017881795.1 Syntrophobacteraceae bacterium | reverse complement strand
CTTTACGAAAGGGGGGAGCCATTCGGAAGTCCCCCTTTTCTAAAGGGGGATTTAGGGGGATTTTGCCAAATTCAACTGCTTTGCCCGCCGGCCTGCCGTGTCGCGGCGGGGGGCGGCCCCGCACAGGGTCGGTCGGTTTTCACTCTCCTGCTGTAACTTTCAGCGCGGCAGGGGAAACGTTCGCGACGTCCGCCAAGGGCAGCAAATCCTCATCATAGCCACCGGCCAACACTCTCGCCGCTTTTTCGGCGTCGAACGCCCTCTCCCACTTGGCGACGACGATGGTGGCGACGCCGTTGCCGATGAGATTGGTGATGGCGCGCGCCTCCGACATGAAACGGTCGACGCCAAGCAGCAGCGTCAATCCGGCCACCGGCACCTTACCGACCGATGACAGGGTTGCCGCCAGGGTGATGAAACCGCCACCGGTCACCGCCGCTGCACCCTTCGAGGTCAGCAATAGCACCGTAAGAATCGTCAGTTGATCGCCCAGCGTCAAAGGTACGTTGGTCGCCTGGGCAATGAAGATCGCCGCCATCGTCAGGTAGATCGAGGTGCCATCGAGATTGAACGAATAGCCGGTTGGTATCACCAGACCGACCACCGACCGATGGCAACCGAGGCGCTCCATCTTTTCCATCATCCGCGGCAGCACGGATTCGGACGACGACGTGCCGAGCACGATGAAGATCTCTTCCCTGATGTAAACAAGGAAGCGCCACAGGCTGAAGCCCGCGAGCTTTGCCACCACCCCGAGGACAACGAAAACGAAGAGGCAGCAGGTGAGGTAGACCCCGGCCATCAATTTGCCAAGGGACAACAGCGTGCCGAGCCCATACTTACCGATGGTGAAGGCCATCGCCGCGCCGGCGCCGATCGGGGCGAGCTGCATGATCATCTCGATGATCCGGAACAGGATGTGACCGGTTTCGTCCAGGAACTTGAGGATCGCTTCTCCGCGCGGTCCGACCCAATTCAGCGCGATCCCGAAGAGAATGGCAAAAAGCAGCACTTGCAGGATCTCGCCCTTTGCGAACGCGTCGACCACCGTGCTGGGAATGATGTTCAGAAGGAACTCTTCGGTGGTGTGGGTCTGCGCCGCCGTCGCGTAGCTGGCGATCGCCCTGGTGTCGAGGGTGGCCGGATCGGCGTTAATGCCGGCTCCCGGCCGCAGCACATTGACGACAACGAGACCGATGAAGAGCGCAAGCGTCGACATCGCCTCAAAATAAACCAGGGCCTTGATGCCCACGCGGCCGACATCTCTCATGTGCCCCATCTTGGCGATGCCGACAACAACGGTGCAGAAGATGATCGGGGCGATCATCATCTTGATCAGTTTGATAAAAGCGTCGCCCAGAGGCTTCAGCGCCTGCGCCGTTTCGGGGAACAGGAACCCGACCGCCACCCCGATGACGATGCCGCAGATGACCCGGAAATAGAGCGTGCGATGGAACGCATGTTTTTGCCCGGACATTTTATTCCTCCCTTACCGATTGGCGGGTGGCAGAGGTGATAGAATGAGCTGATAAGGTGCTAAGAAATCGCTTCTTGAGGTTTTTTGGGTAGCACCTAGCCGTGGATGCTGTCAAGGACATTTGCGTGCCCCTTGAATTATGCATGCTACGGTTATATACAGGAATGAGGATCACCAAACGAAGAAGTGGGGAGACTGTGGATCTTAAGCGACTTTCCGCATGCATTGGCTTTGAATGGAACGAGGGGAATTCTGAGAAGAATTGGGCGAAGCACCGGGTAGCCCGCGCGGAGTGTGAGCAGGTTTTTTTCAATCGCCCATTTGTGTTTGGAGATGATCAGAAACACTCCCAGGACGAACCGCGCTGCTACGCATTGGGCCAAACCGACAGAGCCCGGAAGCTATTCGTGGTATTCACGATGCGGGGCGGTCTAATCCGTGTAATCTCTGCCCGAGACATGAATCGGGCAGAGAGAAGGATATATGATGAAAAAGAAGATTCCGAAGTTCGAGAGTGAAGACCACGAGCGAGACTTCTGGTCAAACCAGGACTCCAGCAACTATATCGAATGGGGAGAAGCAAAACGATTATCGTTTCCCAACTTGAAGCCATCCACCAGGACAATCTCTGTCAGGCTCCCTGAATCCATGCTCGATGATCTTAAAATGCTCGCAAACAAGAAAGACATCCCATACCAGTCGTTGCTGAAAGTCTTCCTGGCTGAACGCATCAAGGATGAGCTTAGAACAAAAAGAGGCTAACCCATGCGTCGCCCGGACACGCTGAGTCATATGTTGGCGTCGTCACTCTCCTCGTTATCTCCTGGATAATGCAGTCATTTGGACCGGGCTGACATTCAATGCCTGTTCGATTGTTCGCAACCAGCAAAGTTCATTTATTCTTGTGGTTCCGGCAACTCCGGGCAGGTTCTGCGATACGCTTCATCACCCAGGAACTGCCGCCACTCGGAGCGGGTCAGATTGCGATTTGCCATGCGGCAAGCTCTTGCCTTCCATGACTCCGGGTCAACATCCCAGAGGATGATGGTTTCCTCTTCGCTCCCCGAGACCAGGGTCTTGGCATCGGGGCTGAAGGCGACACTCCACACACCATCCTCGTGCCCTGTTAGAGGCTTGCCCATGGGTTGGCGGGTGGCCACATCCCAGAGGATCATAGTGTGATCCGCACTCCCCGAGGCCAGGGTCTTGCCGTCGGGGCTGAAGGCGACGCTATACGCGGAGTTCTGGTGGCCCCTTAAAGGCTCGCCCATGGGTTGACGGGTAGCCAGATCCCAGAGGATGACGGTTTTGTCCAAACTCCCCGAGGCCAGGGTCTTGCCATCGGGGCTGAAGACGACGCTATACACGGAGTCCTGGTGGCCCCTTAAAGGCTCGCCTATGGGTTCGCGGGTGGTCACATCCCAGAGGATGACGGTTTGATCCGCACTCCCCGAGACCAGACTCTTGCCGTCAGGGCTGAAGCCCACACTCCACACGTACCCCTTGTGGCCTATTAGAGGTTCGCCCATGGGTTGGCGGGTAGTCACATCCCAGAGGATGACGGTTTTATCGACACTCCCTGAGGCCAGGGTCTTGCCGTCGGGGCTGAAGGCGACGCTCTGCACAGGTTCCTTGTGGCCTCTCAGAGGCTCGCCCATGAGTTGGTGGGTGGTCACATCCCAGAGGATGATGGTTTTGTCCAAACCCCCCGAGGCCAACGTCTTGCCGTCGGGGCTGAAGGTGACACTCCACACACCCTCCTTATGGCCTGTTAGAGGCTCGCCCATGGGTTGGCGGGTAGCCAGATCCCATAGGATCACGGTTTTGTCCAAACTCCCTGTGGCCAGCGTCTTGCCGTCGGGGCTGAAGGCGACGCTCTGCACGGGTTCCTTGTGGCCAAAGCAAAAGATGCCAGGGTAGAGGTTGTGGAGAAGTGCATTCATAAGACTGCTTTTCGCTTCAAAAGTTTCATGGGCGCCCCAGGATTCCACCCCCAATAACAGGGCCTGGTCCAGATGAGTGTCCAACCGGTTTAGCGCTTGGGCAGCCAATTGGCGGGACAAGGCTATCCGGCGTTGCTCATCCGCCTTCTTCTCATTAGAAATTGCGATCTGAGCCTGTTCCTCGGCTCGCCGTTTTTCCTGCTCCGCTCGCCGGGCTTCGTGTCCCGCTCGCCACCACTGCATCCCGGCAAGTCCTGCCAAAACCAGGAAGACGAGGGCAGCCGCAAGCGCACCGGCGGTTATGCGCCGCCTCGAGCGCTTCCTGGCTGCCCGCTCACGTTCCCTGGCAGCCGTGCTCTCCCTGATGAAGTCCTGTTCACTGGGTGGCAGGTCTTGAGGTCTTTCTGCAAGCCAACGCTCCGCCTCCGTGAGCGGCGCGCCGCGCAGGAGGGTCTCCGCATCATGATCGTTACGCTCCCACTCTGCCAGAGCGACTTTCAACCGCTGGTCCCACAGCAGGAGCTCCCGGTCTTCGTCCACCCAGCCCCGCAGCCGCCCCCAGTTCCGGATGAGGGCCTCATGGGCTACTTCAACGGTCTGTACCCCGGTGGCCCGATCTTGCCCCGTCACCAGGAGTCGTGCGTCTGCCAGGTCCTTCACCAGCGGTTGGGCTGATTCGGGCACTTCGGTTATGGCGGCGCGCCGCCGGGTGTCTTCCACCCCCTCTCCGGGTTTCACCAACTGCATGAACACGCTTCGC
>JADGQM010000374.1 GCA_017881795.1 Syntrophobacteraceae bacterium | reverse complement strand
CCTTGAATATTCCATCCATATCATTTCCAAGTTGCCTGCCGCTGTTTGTCGTCTCCTTGACCACGGTCCAATCCACGGTTACGGAGGCTGAATCCAGGGTGAAGGTCATGGTGCTGCCAGGTTCGACAGTATCCTGAAAGACCTTATCGATGGAAACCTTAACGGGCAGATACAGCTCATTCTGGACGGTAAATGCCGGAGGCGGGGAGGTGGGGACGGGAGTGGGTGTCGGGGCCTGGGTGACGACGGTGACGGGCTGCGGGCTCTGAACAACCGGGGTGGGCGATGCCAGGAGCGGGCCAGCGGTCAGTGTGGCAGCCAGGGCGGTCTCGGCGACCTCGGTCAGGCGAATCGGCTGCTCGCTTTGATAAATGACCGTGCCTAACCCGATCAAGGCTACAATCAAGGTAGAGATAGCGGGAATTAAGACGTGAATAAGCTTTGGGCCTGATTCGGGTTTTTGCGCCATGATGTACACCATCGTTGCCTGTGGATCAATTAAAGTTCACAATAATCGAGGACATCTGCACATTGCGTTGCACAGACGCCTTGGTCCCTCCAAACGAGCCGGCTCTCTCCGTCCACGCTACGGTGACGGTAACCGTTTTTTTCCAGGATAAGGCAGAGTCGGTCAGCACCGAGTAGGATCGCGTGAAAGCTGCCGGCAGGGGAGGGCCGGTGGCACTGGCCGAATAGTTGCCGTCGTTCAACACGGGATCCGTAAACGATAAGCTCCGGAAGAAATCCAACTGACTGCATGCTGCTGCAATGGCCCCAGTTTCACGGTCTGTCCTGATATCCGCCCTAAGAGAAGCATAGTGAACACTCCAGAGCGCAACAAAACCAATGGCCATGCAGGCCAAAGCAACCATAACCTCGACCAGAGTAAAACCGCAAGGGTTAAAGGTCCGTACACGAAATAACATCGATCCTGCCCATATTTGTCAGAGTCAAGTCACATTTTCGTTTGTAGGTGTTAGGCGCATTAGGGGGCACAAATTTGAGGGTAATGCGTCCCGCTGCGAACCCTCCACCCGCTCTCTTCGGCATGCCTTTGGGATCAAAACGAAACTGTGTGATGGTACTGTTATTGTCTATGATGACATTGGTAAAATCCTGTGCGACATTGACCTGGTGGACTATCGCTTCTCCAGCATCTCGGCTGCAAGAATTGTCCGTATCTCTGTAAATCGTGTAAACGTTCTGATTTATGTTTAAATCTACTGCATGACTCACGTGCTTTTCCATGGCGAGCATTTTCGCTTCTTTTATGTGGCCCATGAGCTGATTTGCTGCTGCCGTCGCTTTTTCCCTCTGGAGCAAGCCGGAAAAGCCGGAATAGCTGACGAGGCTCATGATCCCCACAATGGCCACCACGACCATGGCTTCGACCAGGGTGAATCCTCGGTTATTTCGAAGGAGCCGCATTTTTTGCATTCTTGTCAACCCCCTCACCCGATTCCATGCGGGTTTTAATCTGATAAGTGAGGAGCGTCTCTGCTCCTTCACTGTCCTGGGCAACTACCTGCACATCGTAGCTTTGTCCGGTGTCCTCCGGTTTGACCGCCCACCGAACGGCGCCCGTGGCTGGGTCGATGCTCATTCCGGGAGGGCCGGCCTTAAGCAGGAATTTTACTGGCCCCCCTTCCGGATCTGTTCCCTCAACGTTCGCCTGATATACGTTGTCGCTTCCAAATCTTTGTCCGGAGAACCGAACTGTCGGTGAGGCATTGCCAACAAAAGTAGAGGTCGTGACCGGAATACCGCTCGAAGCGCCGTTGCCAACGATCACCTCCAGTTCAACAAATTCGCGGTGATGCAGAGGACTATTCAAAACACTCTCTTCCGATTCCTGGACCACACGACCGTCAATTTTCCAGCGGTAGACGACCTTAACCTGATCTCCACCGGGGTTACCGGTCTGAACAATGCCGCGCAACTGGTCACCGGTTATGGGAGACCGTGGTTCTAAGGAGACCTTCTCAATGACTGGGAGACGGCCACTGTTTTCAGGGGAAGATGGTTGGGACTGGGACTCCGATGAACCGCCTGGCTCCTGCTCGCCTGCCAGGTTCGCCTTGTCCGAGACCATAGTCTTTTCAGAAGATTGTCTCTTGGAAGTGGAAGAGGCGGGCTGTTGCTGGGAACACGCTATCAATGCCAGGCCCAGGAGCAGCGCCCCCGACAGAATTCTTTTCCGCTTCAGTGCACCCTTCATTCGTTTTTTCATACTTAGCACAGCTCCGCATAAAGGCGTGTCCGAATTCGATGCGTAGGGTGGGTTAGGCGCGTCATTTTGCGCCGTAACCCACCGACAACCATCGTTGGGTTACGCTGTCGCTCCACCCAACCACCATGTTTTTCGGTCACTTTTTTGTGCTGATGTGCACTTAGGTTCCAGTGTACGCTCATCATTTCATCCATTGACCCTTGACTTCTTGCTATAAGCTTCCGATCGACCTGTTCCTGAAACATTTCAGTTCATAAAGCCCGTTGCCCGCACAAAAGCGAGAAGCGTCTCTCATCCTTCCTGAAAAACCAGCGTTCCTGTGCCTAAGTTTGAAAAAGTTGTGCTATCCGAATATCCACTTGAAAAGTGACCACTTAAGGGCGTTGGGCCTTTCTACCAGTGGTCTCTCCTGCATATCGGTCACGCTCAGACGATCCACCGTGCCGCCAACCGTCTTTAGCGCGATGATTCGGAAGGTCTGACTACTAGCAGTTGCCACAGAAACACGATATGAATTGGCCGTTACCCATGTGGCATTGGCACAGTTGCCGCCAAATGAGGCAAGACAGCCAATGGTATTGGCATAGCGCTTGGGGATGAAATTGTTATCCGCCCAAAAGACCTCCTGGTCGATTTTCGCCTGCATGAGTGCCGACACTGCGTCAGTTTGCTTCGCTCTGTTGATGTAGTTGACGTAGGCAGGGATAGCCACCGACGCCAATATCCCACAGATGGCGACGACAATCATCAGTTCCACCAGAGTGAACCCGGCTTTCCATTGATATGGCAGCGTTTTCGCGGCTGGATGAGCTAACTCGCATTCGGCCATAATCTGATTGCCACTCCCTTCTTATGGGTTTCTCCTCTCCGTTTTCAACCGGAAGGGAGAAGAACTGCCCTCTCAAAATCGGATAGATCTCTTCGCCCTTGGCTAATTACTGAAACAATTAAAAGAGAAGCAAATTCTATGCGCGATTTTTTGGCAAAGATTCCGCCACCGTGATCGCTGCGCCCGTGGCATTCCGTGGCAAATGACAGCCTCACAAACAACGCTTCGATTCTGTTTTTGAGGAAGCTCTACGGGTATGGTGTTTGCACCAGAACCAATGGGGCCTCCAAGCATACTTGATAAATATAACGATTACAATATCTTGTAGCCATGGCGCCGAAACCATCGCCGGAGTTGAAAAGACGAAATTTGTCAGTAATTTGACAAAAGTTGTCAAGCCAACCCCCCCTTTCTGCGTTCCGACTTCCGATTTCCGTTTTGAAGCTCTTGACACATTCGACCGCGGATGCTAGTTGCTAATCGAATTGAGTGGGCAGCATTAAGGGAATTTGGAGGGATGGCCGAGTGGCTTAAGGCGGCGGTCTTGAAAACCGTAGTTCCGTTAGTAGCGGAACCGTGGGTTCGAATCCTACTCCCTCCGCCATACGGCAAGATGAGTACGGAGAGATGGCCGAGTCGGCTGAAGGCGCTCGCCTGCTAAGCGAGTGTAGGGTCAAAAGCTCTACCGAGGGTTCGAATCCCTCTCTCTCCGCCATTTCGAACAGGCAACGCGGTCTTCGGGTCGCGTTTTTTGTTTTCTGGAGGGGAAGGAGGTTGTTATGTCCGGCAGCACTTATACCATTCCTGCTGTTTCTCTGAAAACACGCATCGCCTGGATCGGCACGGGCGTGATGGGAAGGTCCATGTGCGGGCACTTAATTGAGACAGGCTATCGCACGATGGTTTTCAACCGCACGCAAGAAAGGGCGCTCCCGCTCATCGAGAAAGGCGCTGTCTGGGTGGGTTCCCCTCGTGAAGCTGCCGAAGAGGCGGACGTCCTTTTTAGCATGGTAGGGTTTCCCGAAGACGTACGGGATGTCTACTTCAGGAAGGGCGGCATTCTGGAAGGTGCTCGACCGGGGGCAATTCTCATTGACATGACCACCACCGAGCCAGCCCTTGC
>JADGQM010000373.1 GCA_017881795.1 Syntrophobacteraceae bacterium | reverse complement strand
GTGGTGACCACCGGAATGCCCGGGCTCAGGTGTTGCTGCGCGAACTGCGGCCCGATGGTGGTGTGGTCGTGGATGACGTCGACCCCGTCCAACAGGGCGTACCCGGCCCGCAGGTGAACGATCGCCTCAATCAGGGCCCATTCCCTCAATACCCGCCGGATGCGGTCATTCCCACTGATGATGTGGTGATGACCACAACTTCTACCGAAGAGGTTGTGCCGAACTTTGGCAAGGGGCTGGTGACCTATATCACAGCAGACAGCGGCACGGACGAAATCAAGGCGGACAACATTCCCCAGGCGATCGAAGACCTGGTTCGCTTTCCATTAGGCCAGCAGCTTTACCTCCGCCCCACGTGGAGGGAAGTGCAGCCGCGACCCGGACGCCTGCAAATGCCCGACTACCTGAAGCTGGTTTTTGACCTGGCGAAGAAGAACAACAAGCGGATTGGATTGCGAATTCAGATGTGCGCGCCAGACTATACCCACGATGCGGCCCTCCCGGATTTTGTCCTCGAAAAGGTGCCGAAAGTTGATCTGGTGCTTAGCGATCAGGAAGGCAGCGCTTCAGCAAAAAGATATTTGGAGAACCCGCATTCGCGTTATCAGCCCCGGTTTGACCATCCTTCCTTTCAGCAGGCATTCAAAGAACTGGTTGGCCAGTTGGCGGCGGAATTCGATGGCAACCCGCTCATCGAGTTTATTGACACTTTCATGTATGGCTTCTGGGGTGAAGGGCATACCTGGCCATTCGGCAACAATCCTTTTCCCGATTACCTGACAGCAGAGCGGACCTGGATGAATATGCTCGACGTCCAGCTCGAGCACTTTAAGAAGACTCCCCTGCTGACCAATACCCAACCGGACTACAGCCGGGTTGGTAATTCGGAACTGGTAGACCGCACGGTCCGCAGCAACAATTGGATTCGCAGCGACACCATTTTTATCGAAAACGAGCAGATTGAAGCGCTCAGCAACCGTCCACCTTGGATTGCCGCGTTGCTTGAGCAGGGTCTTCCTGGTAAACCTCCCGATCCACACGCCGGATATGAAGGAATATCTCCGGCGGAGAACATGATCGCTCATGTGATCGATGTCGGGGCGAACTACTGGTCGCTCTGGAACTTTCACCAGATCAGCGCGAAAAATCTGATGAGCTACTACCAAGCTTATCCGGCAGCGTTCGACCGGATCAATCGCCGAATTGGATATCGGGTGAGACCGTCTTTCATCTGGAGCTATAAGGACAGCAGTTACCTGGGGCTGATCATTGGCTTCACAAATGACGGCATCGCGGGCGTGCCGGGCGTGTTGAGGGTAACCGTGGAGGGCCAGGATGGAAAGGTGCTCACCAGCGGTTGTCTGGATGCCGGATACCCGTTGCCGGGCAAGATTCGCCAGGCACAGTTCGTGCTTCCGGACACGACGGATTGGAAGGGATTGAAACTTAGAGCTGAGGTCGAGGTTAAGGGAATGCGCTATCCCGTGCGGTGGGCTTGTCACCAGAAACTGAACGACGACGGCTCACTCACGTTGCGTCCCAACCTCCGTCAGCAACTCTAGGCAGCAGTTGTTGATGCAAAGAAGTAGGTGGATTCCGGTCATTGCGGGAACGTGAGGAGGGCACACAATGCGGCGGAGAGATTTTGTGAAGACGGGAGCACTCCTGGCAGGAGCGAGCAGTCTTCTGCGTCCGCAAATGTGGGCGGATGTACCTGACCATTTGTGGGAGGGCTATCAGTTTGGCTCGCCCCAAGTTGCCAATCGGCTCGACCAGGGGCCATTTGGCATTGACCAGGACCAAGGCTGGTTCACGATCTTCGCAACCCAGCCTTCTCGCGATCACATTCGAAATTTTGGCGCTGGACTAGTCGGCTATACGTGGGAGGAAAACGGACCGGCGCTCGGGGTACAGTGCGGCAGGGAAACGCTGGAGCAAAGCGTGGAGAAAATGGCTTCTTTGCCATTTGTGGACGTGTTGTATATCCGGTGCGACTGGCGCGATGTGCAGGCAGGGCCCGGCAAGTTGACCCTGTCCCCGGTTTGGGACATGACATTCGACGCTGCCAAGCGCCACAATCTGGGAGTTGGATTCCGCATCCAGCTCTCCAGCCCGAATGTTCAACCGCAAAAGCTTTCGATGCCGGATTTTCTACATGACAGAGTGCCCATCGTGAACATTGGCCACAAATCTAAGGAGCACCAAGCCGGCTTCGATTTCCGTGAACCGCGTTACGATTCTCCGGAATTCCAGAAGGCGTTTGCCGAATTGAACGACCTTCTCGCGGCGAGATTCGGTGACAATCCGCTGTTGGAATACATGGATTTGATGATGTACGGATTTTGGGGGGAAGGTCACACAAACGACATTCCGGGTCCATTCCCCGACTATTTGACCGCAGAGAAGACGTTCCTGCGCATGACGCAACTCCAGATCGATACCTGGAAAAAGATTCCTCTCGCGGTGAACACTGAGCCCGACATCAGTAATTCAGGCAACCGGCAAGTGCAGGACCTCGCGGTGCGTTCCGGATGCTGGCTGCGCTCGGACAGCCTGATCATGAATGAGCCGATCCAAATCGAAGCACTTGCACACCGCCCTCCTTGGCTGGCCACGATACTCGAGGATGGGGCGAACCGGCATTACGTCCTCTCCGACTTTGCGGACGAGGAACAAGCCTGTTTAAACAAGTTGCCGGCTAACATGCTGGCGTTCGTTGGGCACGACAAAGAAGTCCAGCCCATGGATGACTACCCTCACCAGATCGGGGGGCCGATCAACCGTCCTTATCGGGAGAGCGCTGGTTTTCATGCCCTGGACATTGGTACCAGCTACTTTGGGCTTTGGACCGAGGCCGATAATATTCGGCGTTATTACGAGAAGTATCCTGATTCGCTCCAGGCCATGGAGCGAAGGCTTGGTTATCGTGTGCGCCCATCCCTAATTTGGCAGCGGAAACGCTACGACACGATGGAGCTGATTTTGGGTATCGTCAATGATGGCGTGGCCGGAGTGCCGGGTGTGCTCGGCATCTACGCAGAGAGTATGGATGGGAGCGTCCGGCTAGGAGGAAATCTCGATGCGGGCCAACCGTATGCGGGCCAGTTCCGCCAAGCGTCCATCATCCTCCCGAAAGGTATGGACGGGCAGCAAATAAAACTGCGGGCCGAATTGGAAGTCAAAGGTGTCAAGCGCCTTGTCCGCTGGGCGTGTCAGCACCCAACCAATCCTGATGGCTCTCTCACGATTCGTCTGAAGAAGGGCAGTGACTCAGGTTGGAGAAAAGGGGTATAGGTATCTCGCCATTGGCCTAGCAGGCTGCAGCGTTCGCACATTGCGCTGGCGCAGCGAAGAAATTCCTGACCTGTCTACTCTTTTGTTTGCTTCGCGTCTCCCCCGTTGTACCAGAAAACTGCCCCCTTGGTAATTGTGGGAAGGGTATAGGATGTGCGGCCATCAGACTCCTGAACGCCGCTGACTTCCTGCACATCGCCAAGAAATGGGAGAAAGAACGCTTTCCCTTTGCCGGCCCTCGCAATGCGGACTCGCACGCCAGTTTGTGGCGTCTGCACCGGATTCACACCGCCGCGCAACCCCGCGAAGTTCGCGAAAAAGACGTGCGGCTTCCCCTCGACCAGCGCTATTGAAGTAGCGACCATGGGTGATGCCGCAACCTCAACCTCACTCGCATTTTTCAGGCTTTTCAAGAAATCCGCTTGCGAGTCGGGATCCGCGTGCTCGAAGTCGCCTTCCAGCGCGCTCATGTACGCTTTCCCCGGACATCGCGGGAACCGCGTCACATTGGCGGTTTCACCCAGTTGCGTCGCATCGGTGCCGGTGATTACCAGGTTGTGCCGCTGCTCGACGAACTTTCGCAGCCAGTCTTTTTCCTGGTCATGCAGGATGCGAACATCGGGAAGAACCAGCGTCTCGCCCTTGAAATCAGCGAGATTTCGGGGCGTGACCACTTGAAATTCCCAGTGCTTCTGCATCAGCAGAATCAGCATTCCCCGGTAGGAACGGATAAACTCGTCAGCATAGATGTTTCGCGTCTCCGGAGAGAAATACACTCCCACCGGATGACTCGCCACGCGCGGTAAGTAAAACGTCTTCTCGTGCGCTTGAATCCAGGAAAATATCTTCTTCCTGGTCGGCAGATCATTCGCCCCAGCCATCGAATTCCCGGGC
>JADGQM010000372.1 GCA_017881795.1 Syntrophobacteraceae bacterium | reverse complement strand
TTCTTCGCCATAATCGTCGCCTCCTCTGCCCTTTATGCCCTGAAAGGGCTTCACAAAATAGCCCAGGGTCAGTGACAGCGCCACCCTGGGATTGCAGTCCCACCATCTTTTCTCTTACCCTGAAAGGGCTTGATAAAACGTTGCGTCGGCATGTTCTATGTAACCCTTTCAGGGTAGGATTCTCGTTGTCTCCGGCTTCCCAGGGTGACGCTGTCGCTGACCCTGGGCTGATATATAAAGCCCCTTCAGGGCATAAGAGCAAGAGGCCGAGATTCTTAGAACCGGACGAACTGCTTCTTAGGAATTTCGTTCACGCCTTGGCGGCGCTCTTTGCTGCGCTCATTGCCGCTTTTATGGCAGTTACGAGACTCTCGAAGTCGAAGGGTCCGTCATGGCGTCGCCCGTTGATGAAGAAAGTCGGTGTCCCATTGACTCCGCTGCGGACGCCACCCATGAAGTCGCCTCGTACCCGAGCCTCGAACTCTCCATCTTCAAGCGCCTGGCGCAGTGCCGTGGCAGCGAGCTCCAGCTCCTCGGCAAGTCCCAAGAAGGGGTGGCCGCCCAAGCGCTCCTGGTTCTCATACAGGAGATCATGCATCTCCCAGAATTTCCCGTGGGCGCCCGCGAACTCAGCGGTCTCGGCAGCGGCTTCAGCATGCGGATGCAGCTCACCCAGGGGAAAGTTCCGGAAAACCAACCGGAGCCGCTTCCCAAAATGCTTTTGCACGCGCTTGACGATGGGATACGCCCGACCGCAATGAGGGCATTCATAGTCGCCGTACTCCACGAGGGTTACTTCCGCGCTATCCGGGCCCTGGGCGTGATCTTCAGACGTCACGGGTACTTTGAGCATGGCCATAAATCCTTCCTATTTCGCCAAATCCTCGAGCGCCTCCAGGATGCCGTCCGCGCCGGGATTCACGGCAATCGGCGAGCAGTAGCTCCACGTGATGATTCCGCTCTTATCAATTACAAAAAGCGCTCGCTCGCAAACGCCTTCGGCGGCCCTGTAGGCACCGTATTGGCGGGCGATTGCTCCTTTGGGCTCAAAATCCGAGAGTAGCGGGAAATGCAGGCGGCGGGCTTCCGCAAAGGCGCGGTGACACCAGGGGCCATCGACGGATAAACCTAGCAGCTCTGCTCTGAATTTTTGAAACTCGGGCAGGATCTCGTTGTACAGGCCCATCTGGTCGCCGCACACCGGACTCCAGTCAGCGGGATAGAACGCCAGGATCACGGGTCTCCCCCGCAAGTCATGCAAAGAGAGTGTTTGGTCCGGAGTGACGTTCAAGGTGAAATTCGGGGCAACAACGCCCGCAGCAAGCAATCGACCGAGGCTGATTGAGGCCTCTTCGCTCGCGGCGGGATTGAGATCGGTTGGTGTTGCTGTGGTACTGGAATGTGTCATGTTACTTCTCCTTAGTAGCGTAGGGCGCGGAGTCGCGGCGGGCCATCTCCTTGGTGGCGAGCTCCAACACCCCGCCGACATTTTTCACCGCGCCCTCGAAATACGGCTCTCCCGCCTCGATCACCAGTTCTTCAATGCTGAACTCGTCCGCCAGCCCCTGGGCCTGAAGGCGTTTTTCCGTGTCGTATGCCAGAAGCATCTGCTCGACAAACGCGCCATCGACCTCCCCAACGTCCAGCACTGAATTGCCCTGATCTCGGATGACCGGGGCCCACGCAACGTGCTTGGCCTTGAGCCGAACGGACTCGCGGGCGGCGACGCGCCCCACTACGCGCAACGCGTCGAGCGACAGCTTCTCCTCGTCACCCAGGCCGATCACCAGCACGCGTTTGGCCGGAATCGAGCCTTTGGGCGGCATGAACTGAATCGTCTCGGCGAGCTCACCTACGAATTCGCCGCGATTTCGCAGGGCCGAAAGAATTCCTTCCACTTTCTGGTCAAACTCTTTGGCGGCGCCAAGGTAGGTGTCGCCTGACGGCTTGTGCTTGAAGGCGCAGATGATCTGGAGGTCGGCTGCCTCCATGTAAGGGCCGACCATCTTGACGGACAGTTTGATGCCCAACGGTCTGGTGTCGAGCACCGTTTCCTTCGGGGCCGTTGTTGCCTCAACCGCATACGTGATGAACAGCATAGAAACAAGAACGGCGCCGATGAGTACAGCCTTGGTTTTCATGGTGTCAGGCATCACATTCCCTTTATGGTTCTCATTACCTTTTGTACCTGTTGTACCTGATCAGCTCACGCCTCGAGGAACGCGAGGAGATCTGCGTTGACCTGGTCCTTGAGCGTTGTGCACATGCCGTGCGGAGCGCCCGGATAGACCTTCAGCGTGGCGCCCTTGACGATCTTGGACGAGAGCAGGGCCGAGGCGCCGATCGGCACGATCTGGTCGTCATCGCCGTGGATGATCAGGGTCGGCACGTCGAACTTCTTGAGATCTTCAGTCTGGTCCGTCTCGGAGAACGCCTTGATGCAAAAGTACGAGGCAGGAAAGCCGGCCATCATTCCCTGGAGCCAGAATGACTCGCGCACGCCTTCCGAGACCTTTGCGCCCGGCCTGTTGTAGCCGTAGAACGGCGTGGTGAGATCCTTGAAGAACTGCGAGCGGTCGGCGAGGACGTTGGCACGGATGCCGTCGAAGACCTCGATCGGCAGGCCGCCGGGATTGGCGGGCGTCTTCAGCATCAGCGGCGGCACCGCGCCGATCAGCACGGCCTTGGCCACACGTTTCGTGCCGTGGCGGGCGATATAGCGGGCGACTTCGCCGCCGCCCGTCGAGTGGCCGACATGGATCGCCTTCTTCAGGTCGAGCGCTTCGACGAGCGTGGCGAGGTCGTCGGCGTAGGTGTCCATGTCGTTGCCGTTCCAGGGCTGGCTCGAGCGGCCGTGGCCGCGGCGATCATGGGCGACGCATCGATATCCGCGGGCTGCCAGAAAGAACATCTGATCTTCAAAGGCATCCGCGCTGAGCGGCCAGCCATGGCTGAAAACCACGGGCTGTCCGCTGCCCCAGTCCTTGTAATAGATCTGCGTGCCGTCTTTGGTCGTGATCGTGGGCATGAGATACTCTCCTTTCTTTGGTTAGAAGATGGTGAAGCGTTTGTCTGCTTGGCCGTTTCAGCCATTGTCAGCGCCGGCAGGCATGCGGCGGGAAATGATGACATAGGTGGTGTTCATATCGAGCTTACCCCTGAAAGAGGAGAACAATCTTCCCCCTGGCCGCTCCAGTTGCCACCTGCCGGTAGGCTTCAATGACCTCTTCCAGAGAGCAGGTTCGGGCAATTTCAGGAGGCGATAGCCGACCATCCTCAAAACCTGGCCGAAGACTTTCCAGTATATTGCCACAAGCAACCGTGTCCAATGCCGTGGTGTCGATCCCAAAAAGAGTGAGCTGGCGATGATAAAAATCAAGCAGATCAAAGCAGACCGTTCTCTCGCCAACCGATGTGATGTTGACCTGCCGCCCTCCTATTCCAAGTGAATTGAGAGCGACTTCAAAGAGCGGTCCGCCCACACAGTCAAAGACCACATCAGCGCCTTCACCTTCCGTGAACTGCTTTACCCGCTTCACGATATCATCGGATTCGCTGTTAAGCGTCAGATCGATTCCCATCAGCCGAGCCTTTTCCGGCTCAAAGGGATGCCGGTCCACGCTAATTACGCGGGCAGACATCAGTCTCGCGATCTTTACTGCCGAGCTCCCAACTCCCCCGGTTGCACCCGTCACGAGAAGGGTTTCACCCTCCTTTAGCCGCGCCTTTTCGATCAATCCGAAATAGGCGGTGATATAGTTGATACCCACGCTGGCGGCCTCGATCATGGACAGGGACTTTGGCTTCTGCCGTGCGCTTTTCTTTGGAATAACGATGTACTCGGCATGGCTTCCGTCTCGAGTGAAACCGATATCCCCACCGGCTGCCCAGATCTCCCGTCCGATCATTTCACTGTCTCCAGCAACAACGATGCCCGCAAAATCCCGCCCCGGAATCCGAGGAAGAGTCGTCACACCAATTTTCCCCTGGACGCTTTTGACATCGCTGGGATTGAGGGAAGCGGCGTGAACCCGCACCAAGACCTCTTCAGGCCCGGGGACGGGCTCGGGAAGCTGCTCGATATGCAAGACTTCTGCCGGTTCACCAAATTTATGGAATCTTAGCGCATGCACCGTTTATCTCACCCCCGTTATTCACACCACATCCGAAAGCTCCACTTAGGCCAGTGGCAATAAAAAGACATCCATTCCTATGCAT
>JADGQM010000371.1 GCA_017881795.1 Syntrophobacteraceae bacterium | reverse complement strand
TCATTAATAACCTCTCTCAGGGAACGTTGCGGCGACAAATTGGTTGCAGTTTCAGGATAGGCCATGGAAAACTCCTTTCTTCAAAGTAGTGTTCCCATGCCATACACGCTTTTCCTCCTTTTGTCCCGTTCTTTCCGCAACCACCTTTCAAAAGAATAGCAGTCTGTAAATCAGCTTCCTGAACTTAACTGCGCCATGGATATTTTTTTATTGCCTCTGGCCTTATTTGTTAGCGAGAAGTGCGGGTTGCCTGTTGTTTGCCTTCTCTCAAGGCATTACAGAAAATGCTGTTCGTGAATTTTATCTTTTCAGAAACAATCCTGACTTTTTTAGCGAAGATATTATTCCATACAACTGACTATATCCTCATATTTTTTCTTCCACTCCTGATAGCTGAGCTCATAGCCTTCCCAAAGCAGGAGGTCATCCCATCCCGAAAAGCTCTCCTGCCTTGATTCCTCGATCCCTTTCCTGAAAGAAGCAAGATCAGATCCGTATTTTTGCTCCAGCTCTTTACACTTGCTCAGATAGTATTCAGACTTATTGAGCGCCTTATCCAGCAAGAGAGCGAGGATTTCCTTGCTAGAGAAGTGTTTGGCCAATATGCCGGGCAACTTTATCTTGATGTTGCTTGTCGTAACTCTTGGCATGTCTGTCTCCTGATTTCATAGCAAAGTCAAACTCCATCTCAAGCCTCAGCCCACATCAACTGCATCATGCCAGGATCTCGTTCAGAAGGTAAGCGGGGCTTGCAGGGAAACAGCCTCCAGCTTCGAATTCCTGCTGCGCCTGGCGAACTTCATTGGCAAGCCTGGTTCTTCTGTACTCCAGGATGCGTCTTTTTATCACTTCAATCAGCGCTTCCTGATCTTCGATTGAAAGTTTATCCACGGCATCCAAGACCGAAGAGAATGATTGCATGGTTTTCACAGTATTTCCTCTCTCTCCAAACGCAGAGTCAATGGACGGGCAGTTCACCAAAGCAGCCCAATCGTCTTGAACAATTCGGCCTTTCCGAGCAAAATCAGCGGAGATGCATTCAGCACCCATTTATGAATCATAACCGGCTTCCGTAAGAATCTCCTCGGGCGAGTATTGAAAAGGGGAGACTTTGAATCTCGCTAGAGCCATCAAGAAATCCTCTCGACACAGTCCAGCGGCTTCCGCAGCTTTTTCCTGTGAAAGAATCCCCATTTCATACCATTTCACTGCCGCTTCCAGTCTGAGCTCAATTGAAAATTCCTCCGGCGTCTTCCTCAATGCAGAAAACACACCCAGAGGCAGATCCTAGACAATTCTCCTCGATTCCATGTATTGACTCCTTGCTGAGGCCCTATTTGTGTCCATTATACCAGACTTGAAGAAGAAAAGCGGCGGCTTCGCCCTAGTACAGCTCGGCGAAGGTCCGTCACCCGTTTTGGTGGGCACCAAAAGACGTGCCCACCCTACGCTTCTCGGGCTTCACATTGGGGTTACTCATTTGTGCCGTCCTGTGCTGGGCTGATGATTTTCAAGTAATCCCGTCAAGGTACCGAGGAAGTGCATCCGGATCTATCATGGTGATCGGAATAGATGCAAATATGTCCACCATCATGCAAGGGCTTTATCGATCCAGCTTCTCATAATAATTTGATAATCGGGGTCAGTGATCCTTGTGTCGACCCGAAGGTTTGGACTCGAGCACAATTCGACCTGTCCGGCAGCCAGCCAGTTGATGCATTGAGCGTACATTTCATATTCCAGGGACAAACCTCGCTGGCGGACCTTTTCCATGTCATCATCAGGCCAGATCGGGTAGACTGCCTGGGCGACAATCGGGCCGGTGTCTTCACCTTCATCGGCGAAATGAATCGTAATGCCACCCCACTTGCAGCCGTAGCAGAAGGTGTCTTCATATCCATGGGCCCCAGGGAAAGCCGGGAGCAGGGCCGGGTGGATGTTCACCACCCGCCATTGGCCGCCGCGGTTATAGTGGCCGAGGAAATACGGGCTGAGCAGCCTCATAAAGCCAGCCAAACAGACGTAATCAGGCCGATAGCTATCAAGTATTCCGATGAGCTCATCCTCGGCGAGCACGAGCTTAGCCAGGCGCTGTAACAACTTCTCCGGATCAGAACTTTTCAGGATTTTCTGGCGGCGGGCCAATTCCTCAAGATTCACCGGGAGCTTCAACTCGAGCGGCTTCTCTACTTCCCGTTGCAGGTAGGCTCTGTAATCCACAACATGGGTTGGAACCCCTGCCCTTTCGGCACGCACCCGGCCATAAGCTTCTGGACGGTCGCTCACTACCGCCACGATCTCGGCCGCCAGATCGCCCGCAGCAGAACGGTCAAGAAGAACCTGGAGGTTGGTGCCGCTCCCCGATACGAGGACGGCTATGCGCAATTTATTCGGGCTTTGATGTTGGATCATTTTTCAAAAGCCTTATCAACGAAGACACACGAAGAATTTCGACATCACACGAAGGAAAAAAGAGCAAAATCAAAATACAGCATGGCAAAAGCAGACTACGCCACAGCCATCTCCCGCAATGGTACTTCGACGATTTTTTTCGGCTTTTCCATGGAATGGACCAGTCGTTCCATCTCTTTTACAATCTCTGCCTTAAAGTACTCTTCGCCACAAACCTGGCAGACGCCCGTCGGAACATTCTCGATCAACGCTGACAATTTGTCTCCCCAAGGGTAACGTCCATTTTAGATTTCTTATTCGTGTGTCTTCGTGGTTTTTCTTCGTGTGCATTAGTGGATGAAGAAGTTGACGGCGTTTCGGAATACCTGAATACCCAGTCCTTCCTCGGGGAGAGGTTTCCCCTCGCGACGGTATTTCTCCTTGAGGTAGGTCCAATCGGGATGATTGGTAAAATGGTTGAAGGCTTCCGGGTGGGGCATGAGCCCCGCGATGCGACCTGTTGGATCACAGATGCCGGCGATGTCTGCCACCGAACCGTTGGGATTGTGGGGAAAGGCTCCGTTGGCTGGTTGGCCATCGGGGGTTGCATAGCGCAGGACCACTTGATTCTTGGCAATGAGACGTTGAATGACGGTGGGTTCCGCGTAGAATTTGCCTTCTCCGTGGCGAACCGGCAAGTCGATGGCTTCCATGCCGCGGGTAAAAATGCAGGGCGACGATGGATTAATCGTCAGCTTCACCCACTGATCGCGAAAGCTTCCGCAGTCGTTCCCGATCAGCGCGACTTCCCGCTTCAGGTCCGGAGGTTCAAAAAACGGCAGCAATCCCAGGTTGACCAGCACCTGGAAGCCATTGCAGATACCGAGTACCAGTCCGCCACTGTTTACAAAATCGAGGAGTTTGTCGCTGATGCGGTGCTTCATGCGCATGGCCATGACCACTCCGGCGCCGTGATCATCTCCCCAGGAAAAGCCGCCACCAACGACGAAGATTTGGAAATCGAGAAGGTTCCGTTCACCTTTGAGCAAACTGTTTAGGTGGATGCGCTCCACCGTGGCGCCAGCCACTTCAAGGGCATAGGCCGTCTCCCCGTCACAGTTGAGACCAAACCCGGTCAGGACAAGAGCTTTTGGGGCGCGCATCTACTACTCCATTTGTTTCCAGGATTGTTTGAGATCGAAGACCGGTTCCGCCATCAGGGCTCGCCCGTCTTTCCCGAGGATGACGAAGCGCCGGTCAGCAGTGACTTCGCCGACAAGCGCACAGGGCAAGCTCTGGAAGCGCGCTTCAAAATCGCGCTGGTCCGGTGGGGCGACGGTCACGAGAAAGCGCCCACAGGATTCACTGAATAGGATCTGATCGTCTCGCAGATTGCCTTCCTGAGGGACTTTGGCCAGATCCAACGTGAGTCCCAGGTGACTGCCGAAGGCTGCCAGGGCAGCATGGATTGCCAGACCTCCACGGTAGATGCCGTGGCAGGAGGCGACCAGTCCGGAGGCAATAGCTTGCTCCAAAGCGTGGTAGAGAGGCAAGGTCGCTTGCGGATTCAGCTTCGGGACGTTGAGACCCACGTAGCCAAATAGATCATAGTATTCGGAGCCGCCAAGTTCGTTGGCGGTCGTTCCCAGGATATACACCAGGTCGCCCGCGATCTTGCTTTCCAGGCTCGGGCAATGCAGAATGTCCGGTACAACCGTCGTGGTGGTGAACTGCATGGTTGGCAGCCCGGAGACCTTATGCCGCTCGCCAAAGGCGCCGGCGAGATGCCCGTCGACGTACATGCTGTCCTTTCCCGAAAGAAGTGGG
>JADGQM010000370.1 GCA_017881795.1 Syntrophobacteraceae bacterium | reverse complement strand
AGATTGCCTGGGCGCATCTGAAAGAATTCCCGGACTACTACACGCGTCTCGACAAGCTCGAGACGGAGGCAGATGCGTATTGGGCGACACGTCGCTGAAGGCGCCACTCTACCATTAAGGATTGAGACGACTCCGAGCTTGATCGGGGTCGTCTCAAATCCATTGTTCAAGAAGCCCGGATCGGCCTGCTGCCTAAGGGTATGCGCGCTTTGCGGCTTTGCGCGAGACAGACCCGAGTGGTTACAGGAAAGGCATCATGAACGTCCTCATCATCGGTACCAATCAAAGCGTCTTCCCCATGCCGGTCATGCCGATCGGGGCATGCATGGTTGCAGAGGCCGCGGAACGGGCAGGCCACAAGGTCAGCGTGCTCGACCTGATGTTCGAACGCGACCCCGCGCGCGCGATTGCGTCGGCTCTCCGGAAATCAAATCCTGACGTCATAGGCCTTTCAGTGCGGAATATTGATAATAACGACATGCGAGGGCCCATGTTCTACATCCCTGGCCTGTCTTTACTCATACAGTCAATCCGCTCGCGCACTGAAGTTCCTATCGTTCTCGGCGGCGCTGCGCTCACGGTCATGCCCGAGGAGATCCTCCGCACCACCGGCGTTTCCAGCGCCGTGCTCGGAGACGGGGAGGTCACGTTTCCACTGCTTCTTGAACGGCTCTCGCGGGGTGAACCGTTCGAGGATCTTGCAGGCATCGCTTTGATCGCGGCCGGTGAGTTCCGGGCAAATCCCCCGGCTTCAACAGGATCCTCCAACGACTGCATGACGCCTGAATATCAGCGGTGGATCGACGTGCGGTCGTACCGATCTCAGTTGTCCACGGCGCCGCTCCAGACCAAGCTCGGTTGTCAATTCCATGCAGCTATTGCACCTATCGTAAGATTGAAGGAAATACTTATCGTTTTTCGGACCCCGGGCAGGTGGCGGCATCGGCTGTACGTCTGGCGTCATCGGGCCTCAGGGACATCGAGTTCGTCGACAGCGTGTTCAATGCGCCTTACGACCACGCGATGGCTGTTTGCGAGGCGCTCGCACGAGCGAACCCGAAGGCCCGTTTCCAGAGTCTGGAACTGAATCCGCTCTATTTTGATGATGCACTGCTAGTTGCCATGAAACAAGCGGGTTTTGTCGGCATCGGATTGACCGTGGAAAGCGCGTCTAATGAGGTGCTTCAGGGATTGAGAAAGGGGTTCCCGCCCGTCATGTCCATGCCGCTACGGAGATCGTCCGGCGCCATCATCTGCCCTGCGTCTGGATATTCCTGCTCGGCGGAACTGGGGCTCTCTCGCACAATTCGGACGTACGACCTCGCAGGCAGCGGTTGCGGCGGCGCGATCCCGAATCTCCAGGTGGCTAACCTCGGCAGACAGATACGTGCCTGAGCAGAGGAACTCGATACGATATGTTAATAGAAATGGACAGCTTTATAATCAACTTTCGTTGAAACTGCCTCAATTGGTGAGCAAGGCCGCGGCTTCGGTCGTTGCGGATGTTTTAAAATCCCGGTCTCTTGCCGTAGGCGACGTTAGACACTGGGCGGTGCACACGGGTGGAGACAAGATCGTCGATGCCGTGCGGGACGAGATCGGGATACCCGAGGAGCGGTTACAGGCGACGCGCACGGTCCTTGCCGAATATGGGAACATGTCGTCACCCACGGTTTGGTTCGTGCTTGATGAATTGGAGCGACAGGGCATCGCTCCCGGCGAGTGGTGCGTGATGCTCGCCTTCGGTGCCGGTCTCTCGGCGCATGCGTTTCTTTTTCGGCATAAGTAATCTTCTGCTCGCCACAATGGCACCGCTGAGTTGGGAGCTTCCGGTCGCTTTTGAAATAAACCCGAAGCAAAATCGGGATGCTGAAGACGGATTGTCGATGCGGGACCGGATAGAGGATGTTGATGAGGAGGCCGTGAGTACCATTTAAGATCATAATTTTAATTCAAAGAGTGTTGCGTCAACACTCACCTTCTTGCCGACCATGGACCGGCACTCGTGCCTTCCTCCATTCGGATGGTGTGCCCTTTGGGACTTCGCGGAGGCACGGGCTATGTGCCCTCGCCCCCCCGCTTCCGGCCCTCAAAAAACGCTATGGCCTGCCGCAGCTCGGCGAACTGGTAGATAACGTAATCCGCTTCTGCTCCACTTGCCTTTTTCCTGCCCTGGTTGGAGGAAAAGAACACGGTCTTCATGCCGGCCTGGCTGGCGCCGTAAATGTCGCGATACATGTCGTTGCCTACGAAAAGAACGTTTTCCGGCAACACATCCAATCCATCGAGGGCAGCCTGGAAAATCCGGCTGTCAGGCTTTCTGTAGCCGCAATCGCCGGAAACGATGATGGGCTGGAAATAGCCCTCAATGCCTACTGCCCGCATTTCCGGCAGAGCCCAGGCGCTCTGCGCGTCAGACAGGGCGGCCAGCTTGTAGCGCTGGGACAGCTCGTCGAGCACGTTCTTCACCTCGGGGTAGAGCTGCAAACGGTAGCGGGAAATACCCCGGTACATTTCGGCCAGAAACCGGGGCATCCATTTCAGTTTTTCCGGATGCAGGGCCTGGCAGGCCTCGGGCCTGCGGCGCAGGTACTCCCGCCACAGTTCCACGACGTCGATCTCCGGGAAGGCCTCGATGCTGGCTTTGCGCTGCTCGTCCATCAGCTGGTAATACTCGTCGCGTACCTCCCAGCGGTGGGCCTGTATGCCCTGGTAGGTCAGGAAATGGCTGATGCCCCGGTAGACTTCCTCGTTGCCCTCATCGGTCTGGATATCGATGAGCGTACCGTTGATATCGAACACAATGGCCTTGATGTTCATGGCAGTGCCCTCAGAATCTTTTTGGCTTCCTGCACGAGCCGCCAGCGATAATCATCGTTGATCCAGGAGTTGCGCGCGATGCGCAGCAGGGTGATGCCCATGTAGAAGGGGATGCGCCGGGTGATGGCCCTAAAGGCGCTCATGCGGTCCGGGAAATGGCAGCAGTATTCCCAGAGGAAATGCCCGATGAAGGGTTCGGCAGCGTCGGGGTCGCCCTTGCCCTGGTGGAAGAAGTGGGCCAGTTCGCCGCAGAGCCTGCCCAGGTCGAACACCCGGTCGGCCCATTGCATGCGCTCCAGGTCGATGGCCATTACGGTGCGGCCCTTGCCGAAAAGAAAGTTCGAGGGCGTGGCGTCGCCGTGCACCAGCACGCCTCGGTCCTCCCACATCATGCCATGGTTGCGCCAGGCCTCACGCAGGTGGTAGAGTTCGTCGGAGTGGTCGCATCCCATGTTCCATTTGACGATGAGCGAACCGATGAGCCGCCCCATATAGGCATGGCTGTGGTCGAAGTTGACCCCCCAGTCGCCCACCGTGCGGTTGTGCATGGTGGCTAGAAAATGGGCCAGGGCCGTGAGCTTGCGATATAGCCGCTCGCATCTGCCCCGGTGCAAGGCCTCGTTGATCACCGTTCCCAGTAAGTCGCCTTCCAGAAATTCCATCAGCAGCACATTGTTTATGGCCGGGTTGAAGCCCAAGGGCTTGACCACATAATGGGGCGGCGAATCGAGCCCCAGTCCGCGCAGGTAGACCAGGTTGCTGAACTCGACCTCCCCTGTTTTCGGATGCTGGCCGGAAGTGCTTTGGGGGGGATAAAATTTGCCCACCAGCCGTGCATTACTGTGTTTTTCCTCATATAGGTAGACGTTGCGCGAACACGCTGACTGGAAGACGCGAAACTCCACGTCCGCCGGCCCGACACCCAACTGGGGAACGATGTGATCCCGCAGATACCTGTGCAGAGGATCATGATGGTCAAGATGTCCGAGATACCTGCCGATCATCGTCACGCTCCGGGCTTTGTAATGAAAGCGGTCCGATGCCGCCCGTCCCATAGAGGCGCAGCACCAGCGGTATGCCATGGTGTAGGGAGTATGTCATAGAGTAGTCGTAACACACAAGCGGGGAGGAACGGCAAACTGATAGAAAATCGCTTCTTGAGGGTTTTTAGGTAGCACCTATCGTGGATGCTGTCAACGACATTTACGTGCCGATTTTCTGGCAAGAGATGAGAGAAATCATCAGGGTGTGTCGTTGTGTCGCGTGGAATGATGAGAAGCTCGGTGCAAATTGGTGTTCGAGGTCATTGTCTTGATTGCGGAGGGCTTGAAAGAGGGTGCTTGCCCAGGTATTAGGGCAAACTGCTCCTCTGGTGGCCAGCGGGGTCTTGTCTCCAGCGTCGGAGTTTAGTG
>JADGQM010000090.1 GCA_017881795.1 Syntrophobacteraceae bacterium | reverse complement strand
AGCAGAAAGAAATCGACGGCGGCGCGGAGTCCCTGTCGGGCCATTTCCTCGAAGGTATAGCGCTCTGATACGGCAGCCATGTCCATATCATCACTGAAGAGGATCCCCTCAAATCCCAATCGCTTTCGCAACCACTCGTGATTGATTGCGGGTGAAAGGGTTGCCGGCCAAACCATATCAAGGGCTGGATACAAGGCGTGGGAAGTCATGATGCAGTGGACGCCCGCCTGAATGGCACGGCGGAACGGCAGGAGATCTTCGGCGATGGCTTCATCTCTCTCCCAGGAGATTACCGGTGCATAGTGATGGGGATCCGAGGCCGCACGACCCAGCCCGGGATAGTGTTTTCCCGTTGCCGAAATACCGTGCTCCTGGAGGGTCCTGATCCAGATCTCACCCAGGCGCGCTACTTCCTGCGGGTCTGAACCCAACGACCGTCCCGCCATAAAATGCGATTTTCCTTCAGGAACCACGTCCAGGACCGGCGCCAGGTTGATGTGAATCCCGATCTCGCGCAATTCCGCGGCCGCTCTGGCCGCCCACTCGCTGATGGCGGTCGGTCCCTGGGCGGCCAAATTCCGGGCTGACGGCAGTTGCGTAAAGGGCGGGGGCAGTCGCTGAACGGACCCCCCTTCTTGATCAATGGCTACCCAGAGGCGTCTTCCCAACCTCTCCTGCGCATATTTCTGTGCGTCGCTCAGGAGGCTTTGCAACTGCTCCCGGCTTGCAACATTCCTCTTAAAAATGACCACACCGCCGATGTGGAAATCGCGGATGAGATATTTCAGCTCCTCTTCCAGAGTCGTGCCGCCGAAACCCACCATCAGGTGGATGCCGATGTCTTCGCGCGTGCGGTGGTTCATTGAAATCATTGCGGTTCTCTCCGTGGGATGCTCCGCCTGGGGGGAGCCGTTTCAAAAATTCCTGAGCATGCAGCGCGTGCGTTTGGCCTCTGAAGGCGCAGGCCAGATGGGCTTAGGGGCCGTCCAAAGACAACCGGACCAATCACTCAGTCTGTGATCCACCATGTCACCCGACGTGGCTCAGGGCTGAGGCGATGCGCATGCGCGCCGCGCGCCAGGTTGGGAAAGCGGCTGCCAGCAGACCTATAGCGAGACTAAGAGTCGTTGCAAAGAACAGGGTTTTCCAGTGAATATGAAAGACCGGAAGCAGGGTGCTCATCTCTTTTCCAAACACATGAGCCACGGGAAAAGCGAGGGCCATCCCCAACATCCCGCCAAGCAGCGCTATCGTCATGGATTCGCCGGAAATGAGGAGAAACAGAAAGCGGTTCCCAAATCCCAGGGTTTTCAGGACCGCGTACTCGGACATCCGTTCGCGCGCCGTCATGGTCATGGTGTTGGCGAGCACCAGCAGAATGACTGCAATGACCACAAACGACACGATGCGCACGGCCATGACGATGGCGTCCGTCATCGCCACAAATCCCATCTGGAAAGCCTTTTCCGTTTCCGTTAAGGTTTCCGCCCACGAGTTCTTGAACAGGGCATCGATGGACTGTGAGATCGCGCCGCTATCAAAGGGGTTCCGAATCCGGACAACGTACCAGCCGGCATAGCCGCTTCGATGAACCATGTTCTTCCTCAAGACTTCATCCAGGTAATCCCAGCGGAAGAAAAACTGCGTCTCGTCCGTCGTCTTGGTAGCGCCGCTGTATACGCCGCGGAGGACAAATTGCCAGTCGCCGGGATAGATGTTGCCCGTCAGATTAATCGTATCCCCGAGTTTCCAGCCGTATTTCTGGACGAGTTTTCGTCCAACGATGCAGGCATTCCGCTCTTTCTGAAAGGCTTTGAGCTGGTCTTGCGGGATCACGAATTCGGGAAAAAGATCGAAAAAGGTCTCCGGCCCGACTGCCATGCGCGGGAAAAAGTGCCTTTCGTCGATATAGACGCCGGCAAACCAGTTGGCATAGGCAACCTGGCTTACCCCGGCAACCTGCAGGATTTTCTGCCGGTAACTGATGGGCAATGGAAAGATCAAGGAGACGGCATTGCGCGTAACGAGGCGGTTCGGGGATGCGGCCGAAACTCCTGCATACCAGGCATCCACCACGGTGCGCAGGAGGCAGAAGGCAAGGATAGCCACCGCCATGCCCAGGATCGTCAGCGTGGCCCGCAAGCGCTGGCGTAAGGTGTTGCGGAGAATGAGTTTGATCAGTTCCATGATAGGGGTCAGTTATCGGTTATGAGCTATCAGTCGTCAGTGAAGCTTCTGAATCGACGTTTGCCAAGGGAAAACGGCCCAATGAGATCAGTTGTTATTGAACACACCTTTGTCCAGGTGGTGAATTTCCTTTGCTTTTTCTGCGGCTCTCGGGTCATGGGTTACCATGATGATGGTCTTGCTGAACTCTTGGTTCAACTGTTCCAGAAGGGCCAGGACTTCCGTAGCCGAGGTCTTGTCCAAATCGCCCGTTGGTTCGTCAGCCACGATGAGCGTGGGATCGGTGACAATCGCGCGCGCAATAGCAACCCGCTGCTGTTGGCCTCCCGAGAGCTCGCGCGGATAGTGATGGACCCGATCTTGCAGCCCAACCAACTCGAGAGCCAACATCGCGTGCTCCCGGCGCTGCTTTCGGGTCAAGTCGCGCAGGAGCAGCGGTAATTCCACATTCTCCAGTCCGGATAGCACCGGCAGAAGGTTGTAAAACTGAAATACGAAACCAACATGGTGAGCTCGCCATCGTGCGAGATCCAACTCTCCAAGGCGCGTGATATCCGTGCCGGCAACGAGCAAACGCCCTTCATCCGGTCGGTCAATCCCGGCAATGAGGTTCAAAAGGGTCGTCTTGCCGGAACCCGATGGTCCCATCAGCGCGACGAAGTTGCCTTCCGTAATGGCGAGATTGATCCCCCGCAAAACGGAGATTTCCTGAGATCCCCGCCGGTAAGACTTGTATATATTTTCCACCTGAACGATGGGAGGCGGTGCGAGACTTGACTTGTTTTCCGTCATGATTCTGCCAAAAAGCTGTCCACTAAGTCACACGAAGATTGACGAAGACACACGAATTGAGTCTACTGTCCTGCAATCCGATATCCAACATTTGAAATCCAACATCCGAAATCCGAAATCCGAAATCACTCCGCTATCTTGATCCTGTCTCCGGAGTTGAGTGACGGTAGGGGTTTGAGCACGACCTGCTCTCCTTCTTTCAGCAAGCCGGCCAAAATCACATAGTCACCCTTGAATTCTGCAACCGGAGCGGCAATCCACTGAGCCCGGTCGTTCACAATTTGATACAGACCCTGGCTGCCGTTGTGGTGAGTGAGAACTTCACGATGTGCACCCAGAAAGGGGAGGCGCTCCTGTTCACTCAAGGGTCTGGTCAGAAATGCCACGCGTGCGCTCATCTCGGGGAGGATGCGGGGGTCCAGGTGGTCGAATGCAACCTTGACCATGACCGTTCCTTTGGCACGATCGGCGGTTGGGACAATGGTATCGACGGTTCCCGGAAAACGGCTGTCGGGCAGGGCGTCAAGCTGGATTTCGCAGGCCTGGCCAACATGCACCCGCGGCAGGAATGATTCGGAAACATCCGCCTGCACCATCAGCGAGGTAAGATCGGCCATGGTCACGACTGCTGCTTTGGCGTTGATGGAAGAACCAAACGGCGCCACCACTTCACCCACATCGGCGTTTTTGGTGAGCACCACCCCATCGAAAGGGGCACGGATGGCAGTGTATTCAATGAGTAGGGAAGCCCGATTGGAGGCTGCTTCCAGCGCGCGGATGTTAGCCTTTACCGCGTCGACGCCGGCCCTGGTTCGAGTGTACTGATCTTCAGAGGTTTCGTACTCAGCCTGGGGAATAACCTTTTGCTCCCAAAGGTTTTGATAGCGTCTGAAATTCCTCTCAGCAGTGCGTTTCTCCGTCTCTGCCTTGACTAGATCGGCTCGCGCCGCTGCCAATTGCGCCGCAGCCTGAGCGTATTCTGCCTTGACGTCGCCGTTTTCGAGCTCGGCAAGGATGTCCCCCTGCTTTACTCGGCTGCCCTCCTGCACGGCGAGGTGTTCGAGACGTCCCGTGGCTTTGGACGCCACCGAAGCACGCCGCTGCGCGACAACATAGCCGCTGGCATTGAATTCCGCCAGGGTTTGCGATGGATAAACCCAGGTCACGGTAGTGATTTGCACCGGAACGGCAGAGGCAAACAAGCCTGCATAGTTCGCCAAATATCCAATGGTGGAAAGAAGCGCCACGGAAATGATCACGAAGAGAAACCGATTAACCCTGCGGCCCCCGATTGCCACCTGATCTTCCTGCCCGATTCTTAATTTTGAGAGTTTTTCCGGCTCCATTACCCGATATCAGTCCTTCCCTTTTCGCCTGGAAATCGAGATCCATAATCTGCTGCGTCGTTTCACCCTCAGATCCCATCCCTGTAGAGATGAACAGGCTGTTCCCCTCCAGGGCGGGGGAGCGTTTCCCGGCAGATTATATAGAGAGTTTCGTTAATGTCTACCATGGTTTGGGTGTGGTTAAAAGTAGGAGTGACCTGCCAATCTGATTGTGCACCCTTGGTAGCGCCGCCTTCCACGGCGGCGTAGAAATTTCGCTCGTTCCCAAGCCAGAGCTTGGGAACCAGCTTTAAGGGGAATTTTCAGACAGGCTTCCAGGAAGGAGAATGGATATTTTCTCGCAATGGCGGCCAATTAATACCGCTGATTCAATGAAATCGGAATCTGCATTGTTCACCACAGAAGCACACAGATCACGGCCCTCCCGCTCTATGCCGGTGTTGTTTCAGTCTTTCAAAGAGCGCGTCCAACTTTTGCTGCTGATCAGTAGAAAGCTCAGGTTTCATCTGCGCAATGCCGCGCGCGAGAATGGCTTCAATTTCTCGCTGGTGCTGCTTGCGAAATTCCCACAACTCTGTCTGAACCTCGCCCACGATTTCTTCGATCCTGGCTCTTTGGGCTTCGGTGAGATCCAGTTCGCGAACGAGTTTCTTCATAACGAGCTTCCTGATCGCCGGCTGACTTTCTCCGAAAGTATGCCCCATGGTTTGCTTGAAGTAGATGGCCGTCCCCAAGGCGCCGACCAACACGCCGGAGAGAAACAATACTACCAGTCCCAAAATCAGGTTCCACCTTTTCACAAGCTGCCAATCCTTTCGTACGATGCCGGGTTGCCATAAGGGCGTCATTCCCGTGAGGGCAGGAAGCGACGCGTTGCGGCCTCTCCCACAGATCCCCGGAGGGGCAGGGATAACCGCAGTGTAGTAGGGGCGACCGAAACCGGCTACCGACTTCCGCAGAAGAGCGCTAAATGATTCCAAGCGAGTGCACCATATCAACACCCAGAGGATCCTCGAAGAACAATCGGGTAACCTCCGAGGCAGTGCCTTGCTCGCTGATTATTGCATAGACCATCAGGACAAGTGCAAAGAAACAGGTTGCCGCGGTGAAGCGCCAAACCAGGTGACCAAACCCTTCAAAATCGAAGTATTTCTTGGGCGAGGGCACAGAGAGCCCGCGGACTGCCCGCATCACATGGTTTTCCCACGCGGGACCCAAAGGGATTTCTGCTTTTTTCCGGTAAGCTGCTTTGAAAGCTTCTTCAACCCTGCGGATTTGTTGTTTGCGAGATTTCATGGCAGGTTCTATCTTTCTGCAATGAGCTCAAGGATGATTCTTCGCATTTCACGCCTTGCCCGATGAGCCCTGACCTTGGTTTTCACCATGCCCCAGTCGAGGAGGCTCGCGGCTTCCCTGACGGAGAGCCCCTCGAGATGGACCAACGAAAGCACCATTCTATCTTCCGCAGACAGTCTCTCGAGAGCATACCGCAAGACCTCCTCACCTTCCTGCCTGGCCGACTGTTCGCGGAAAGCTTCCCGGGAGCGGGGCGCCAGGACCTCATCGAGCCACTTCTGGTGTTCTTCGGTGAGGCTGCTCAAGGGTACTTCTCGATTCCGCTCATGATTGCGCCAGAAGTCGTAACAGCTCCTTACCGCAAGCGTTGTCAGCCAAGCCGAGAAGGAGCCCTTTGCGGCATAGCTCGGCAAGGACTGATAGACCCTCACAAAGACATCCTGGGCAACCTCTTCGGCGCTCTCATGAGGGACGTGCTTCATCACGATCCCAAACACCAGTGAGCGATATTTCCGGAGCAATATTTCAAACGCATTAACATCGCCGCTCACCACTCTTCGGATGATCGCGTCATCACTGGGCTCCTCCGCCTGGTGAACGGTTATGGAGACCTGCGGTTCTTTATGCTGCCAACGTTGAATGGCGATTATCCCACTTAGCACAGCTCCGCATAATAAAGTGACCACAATCCTGACGCGTCATTCCGGTGACAACCGGAATCCAGAGAGACAGCCTGGATACCGGCTTTCGCCGGTATGACAGGCTAAATTCGGACACTCGTTTATGCTGTGCTGTACTTAGCTTTGATCTGAAGACTCAATCTACCAGCCTGCCAGCCACTAACCACTGATCACTGTCCACTATTTTCATCAATCCACTGGTCCATCAGCGACATTTTATGCTCAATTCGCCGCTGCATCCGCGCCCCAAAGTCGGCCTTTATCTTTTGGAGCGTCTCCTGTTGCTCGGGTGTCAGCTGCTTTCTGATCTCACCATACACTGTCGCTCTCAGCACAGCCAACTGTTCCATGTTGTCTGCCACCTGTCGCGAGGCCGCCCGCACGGCGCCCTCGTTGGGATCATTTGCCGTGATTGCTTCCATGAGCGCTTTCCTGGTCTCGAACATATGGGTCCTGAGTTCCTGCGCTTGTTCACGATGTTGCTTCAGAATGGTGGCGATGTCTTGTTTTTGTGCATCCGTTAAATTGAGCTGAGTCAGGACTTTGAAAAACCCACCACGGTGGTGCCCGTGGCCTTTCCCGAAGACGTCGGAGGGGGTGTCAAGAGCGTAAACTCCCAGCCCTCCGATAAAAATATACACCAGAACCCAAAATACTACGATGCTCTTCCTGCCTTTCATGGTCTTCCTCCTGCTGCTGTTTGTTCTCAGTTGTTCCATGTCCTTCGCACCCTGGTCCAGGTCGTAAAAGAGGTCACCATTGCCCTCATTTACTAGAGTCGTCGGGGAGGCGCGATTGGTTACGACAAATTCGTCAAATATCCTGTCCGTCCTTGATCTTGTTGTCAAATGCAACCATAATACAATGGCAGGGGAAAACGCTTTGGTTTGTTCTCTCGGTTCCCGGAGCATCAGCGGTGACCGCCGAAGATGCGTGCCACATCATCTTTCCCGCAGGAGCAACATGAGGAGCAGCATGGCAAAACCACATCTTGTCGTCACCCATAAACCTGGCAGCAAGGAACAGGAACTTCTTGGTGAGCGCTTGGGGGAACTCGTGCAGCTCACTTTCATTAAGGGCCTTGCTCCCCAAAAACGTGAGGAAGCCCTGGCAAAGGCCGACGTATTGTTTGCCTGGAATCCTCCCAAGGAACTGAGCGAGGATGAGTACGCGAGAATGAAGAATCTGCGGTTTATCCAGCTCATTTCTGCCGGAGCCAACCACGTGCCCTTTTCCCTCATTCCCAAAGAGATCGTTATCGCCAGTAACGTTGGGGCCTTTGCAGAACCGATGGCCGAGCATGTCCTGGCGATGGTCCTGGCTTTGTCCAAGCAGCTTTTTGTTCAACATGAGAAACTGAAGCGAGGCGAATTCGATGACGTCTCCACCAGCCGGACACTGCGCGGATCGGTGTGCGGCGTTCTCGGTTTTGGCAGAATCGGGCAGGCCACGGCACGCCTCCTGCGCGCTCTGGGGGCGAGAATTTACGGCATTAACAGCAGCGGGAAGAGTCCCGAGCCAACAGACTTCATTGGCACCCTCAAAGAACTCAAATATGTGCTGGAATCATCCGATGTCGTGGTGATTGCATTGCCCCTTAACCGGTCAACCAAGGGGCTGATCGGCAGCCGAGAACTTTCATGGATGAAGAGCAGGGCTATTCTTATCAATGTTGCCAGAGGCGATATCCTCGATGAAGGTCCGCTATACGAGCGCCTGGTAAGAGATCCGGAGTTCATGGTGGGCATTGAATCCTGGTGGATTGAACCTTTCAGCCACGGGGAATTCCGCACCAACTATCCCTTTTTTGATCTGCCAAACTTTCTCGGGTGCCCTCACAACTCCGCGAAGGTTCCGGGAATAATGCTTGAGGCCACCCGCCTCGCGGTGGAAAATGTGATGCGCTTCCTGAAGCAAGAACCCCTGAGAGGCATCGTGCGCAGAGAAGACTACGTGGAGTAGAGAACCAGTCGCCATTAGTACAGCCGGGCATAAGCCCGCGCCCTTTCCTGAGTGGGCACAAAAAGACGTGCCCACCCTACTGCCTCAACACTTAAAAGGTCGTAGGGTGGGCAGGGCTCCATCCTGCCCACCGCAACGGGACACGGACTTGCGCCAATGTGTGTTAGCCACTAGCCACTAAAGAAAGGATCTCGCCTGTGATTGACTTGAATCAGCAATTGATTGACCTGTTTAACAAAGAGGAAATGCTCGCATTTTTTGATTTTCAGCTCAGTCTTAGCGGAAACGAACCGGTGTCAGGGCTCTGCAAGATTTCCAGGCCCAAGGACACAGACCAGCATACACAGTATATTTCCCTGCTCTTTCTCATTGATACCCCAAACGGCGCCATCTGGGAGCATGTTAACGCCTATGCGGAAAATATTGACTGGAGCAAATTTGAAGCTGAGTTGCCGGGGATCGAGACCGTCCTTTCGATTCCGCACCTGCATCACGGCACCGGGATCTATTTCAAAGAAACGGCTATTTATTTGAAAAGTGACGCGGCGGCGTCGAAATATTATGTATCCAACAAGCTCTACCCTGCAATTTTGAAGATCATGGGATTACGCGCCGGTGAATTGGTTTTCTGGGAAGATCTTCCTGAAACAAAGCATCAGCTCAAGAGCGTTCTGGCAGAGAAAGAATCGAGCCAGTCGATGCTTTCGAGACTGAAGGATTTTTTCGGTCTTTAGGAGCTATCGAAAAAGCCGGCCCTCATTAAACACCTCCCCATCTTAATGCGTCGATGACGCCATGGCACCGGCAACTCGTGCCGATCAAGCAACACCCGGGTGGACCATCCGCGATCTTTTCCAAAACCCTTTCGAGATAGATCCGGGGATACCCGCCTACACCCGGGGCGAGTTGCCAGCTTCGAATGACGATCACCTCACAGCCTGGGATAACGATTTTGCCAAGCTCCTCGAAGAGATTCCCTGGTCGCGGGTTCTTCGTGTAGGTGCAGATTTCGTCGGGTTCATTGCAGTAATCCGGGCATATGAACGTGGCAAAACTTGCACAAAGCGAACCGCTGAGCGCCCGGTAAGGATTGGGGATTTGTGCGTCCACCGCTTCCGGAACGGGCAGGGGCTCAGCGTCTCCCAATTTCTTCAATGCATGCAGAAGCAATTGAAAAGCGAAATGAACGGGAATTGCCGGTATAATCCAGGTCCTATCGTCAACCCAGGGGTTTTCGAAAAATGACGTGAGATCCTCGGCATGCAAGGGAAGCCCCAACTCTTCGCCGATACGGTCGAGCTTCTCGCCACGCTGATCGACCACCAGGAAGGTGGCTCCTGGATAGCGCCGGCTGAGCCTCTGGGCAGCGAGATATCCAAAATGCCCCGCTCCCACGATACAGATCCTCTCAGGCGGGAAAAGGTCGGGAAATGATGCATCGGAGTCTTGCAAGGGATGCTCCTTTCAGGTTATTCATTAAGACGTCAACTTTTAGAGAGGACCTTATATGAGCAATCTCTTTAATATCTTCGATAAGATTGCCGAAGAACGCATCCGGGAGGCCATCGAGCGCGGTGAATTCGACGATCTTCCCGGCAAAGGAGAACCCCTCGACCTGGAAGATGACAGTCATCTTCCAGCAGATCTGCGCCTCGCCTATAAAATCCTGAAAAATGCCGATTGTCTTCCGCCGGAACTGGAGCTGCGCAAAGAGATTCGCACGACAGAAGATTTGCTTGCTGGGGTTCAGGACACGCAAGAGAAATACAAGCAGATGAAGAAGCTCAACTACCTCATCATGAAGCTCAACATGACCCGCCGCACCCCCGTGACCATGGAAGAGAAGCAGCGTTACTACGAAAAAGTGGTTGATAAAATGGGCAGCACCAAGAAGCGCGATTGATCTCCGGGACGATGTCAAGTTTCACAGCGCTCAGCCTTCCGCTATACGTTCACTTCTGGCGAACTTCTGCACCGCTCCCATTTCCCCAAAGAATACCATCGACCACTCACGGCTGAGCCTTCGATTGCGGCAGCAAAGGCAGAAACCGCTTGTCCTGACGCTCCGTGTCAATCTTGATCCGCTCCTGGAGCTTGGTATAGGCTTCCTCGAGGGACGGTTCCATCACCACGATCTCGCCCTGGCTCATAATCAGCCGCTTCAATTCGGGAATCTTCAACTGCGTTGTCGATTGGAGATAAATCGGTTGGATGTAGAGCATGACTTGCCCGACCGGCAAAATAATCATCTTGCCACGCTCGACCTGCGACCCGACCTGGTCCCACAGCGTAAACTGCTCCGAGATCTTGGTGTCCTGGTTGATCAGGGCATAGATCTGTGAGGGGCCATAGACCAGCTTTCCTTTGGGGAAGTTATACACAATAATCTTCCCATAATGAGGCGGATCGCAACCCACGATGGCCAACGCCCGCAAATTATCCCGTCCCTTGGGACTCATCGGGGTGAGCAGGAGGAAGTCGAAACGTTTTGCATCGATCAGGTCGAGCGTCAGATAATAGGGCTTTATAGGAACCGCCTGATTGCCGCTAAAGGTCTTCGCAAATTCCCACATGTCTTCCTGTTGGTAAAAGACTTCGGGATCGGTTTGCTGATACTTGGCGTAGATGCTCATTTGGATTTCAAAAAGCTCCTGGGGATAGCGCACATGGGGCAATAATTCAGGCGGCATCTGCTGCGCGTCTTTGAAGGTTCCCGGATAGATCCTGCTGTAAGCCCGAATGACAGGGTCTTTGGGGTCGAAGATGTAATAGTCAACCGTCCCGTTGTAGGCGTCGACCACCACTTTTACCGAGTTGCGGATGTAGTTCAGGGCGCCCTTCTCGGCGGCGAATGGAGTGGCGTTGGGATACCAGTCGGAAACGGTGTAGGCGTCCTGAATCCAGTAGAGGCGCTTCGGGGTGACAACGAGGTAAGGGTTCTTGTCCAGGCGGAGATAAGGAGTCAACGTTTGAATTCTCTCGACGATATTCTGGCGAAAAAGAATCTTGCTGTTGTCGTTGGTCCTGGTGGTGAAGAAAATATTTCTATCTTCAAAGTAAGTCGCGAAAAGGAGCTTCCTGAAGAGGGAAGAAACCGGGACGCCATCCTTGCCCTGATAGTTCGTCATGACGTTGGAGTTCCCGCTGGGATAATCAATCTCTCCGGCATCGTTAGGAGCGATGACGTAGTTGAAAGATTCGAGCCCGAAATATATCCCCGGCTGTTCGATGCTGAAGCCGTATTGCGACTCCGGGGGAATACCCTGAAGGAACCACGTGAGGGGTTCATTCCCACCCTGGCTGGCCGGCGTCATCACGGCGCCATAGCCGTGGGTGTACGACAGGTGTTCATTAATCCAGTTGCGCGCTCCTGCCGGCAGTTGTTTCTGACTGAGCTCGCGCGCTGCCAGAAAAACCTGCTGGTAAACGCCGTTGACCGTATAGCGACCGACATTCACGCCCGAGAAATCGTAATAGGTCCGGAGCTGCTGCAACTGTTCGAATACCGCCTCCAAAAGTTCCCCATCCCATACCGGAATGTTGCGGAGCCCCGTCTGAATGTTGGGCGCCGCTATATCGATGGGGACCCTTCCGGGGTTGAAATCGCGCGTTTCCACATCGGTGAGATGGTAGGCGTCAAGAGTGGCTTTGATGTTATTCGCAATGAATGGCTTTTCTTTGCTGATTTCATTGGGCTTTACGATATATTTTTCGACCGCATCGGGGAGGAAACTGGAGTAGCGCATCCCCAAAGACAGCACAAAAAGCACTCCAACAGGAATGAAAACCTTAATAAACCTCTCATTATGGATCGAAAGCAAAAGAGAAAAGGCGGTCGCCATCAACAAAAGGAGTGACACCCAGATGAGCGGTAAGATGATCTGCATCTCCACGAAGCCGGGGCCGTAGAAGAGAGGCAGGTGATCGTTGGTGTAAAGCAGGGTGTATCGTTGCAGCACGTAATCCCACACTTCGATGAAGAAAACCAGGAGGATCAGCAGGCTGAGATGCCACCTGGCGCCTCCCGGAATCCGCCGGTCTTCTCGCATGAGGATGCGGTGTTCCATCCAGTAGAGCAAGACCATGCCGATGAAGAGCAGGAGGAAGGCGATGAGCAGTCGTCGCTGGAGCAAAATGTAAATGGGGTAGGAGAAAAGGTAATAGCTGGCGTCCTTGGCGTAGACGGGGTCAGGAATCCCCATGGCGGGTCCGAAGACATAAAGCAGAAACGCTTCCCATTGCTGCATGAGAGGATACGCGATGACAATGGCAAGGACCAGCGATACCGGTGTGTAAACCCAGATAGATCCTGCCCGGAACATTTTGAACAGGTCCTGGTAGGCTTTGAGTGCCGGAGACCGGTTCTTGACGGATGGTGGCGTGGTGGTTCCAAGGTAACGCGAGGCAACCCAAAAATTCAGGAAGAAGATCAGGAAGAACAAAACCGTGACGGCAGCAAAGACAAGATAGCGATAAAGCAGGCGCTGCCAGTAGTAGAAGGCATACCCAAGGGACTCAAACCACCAGATGTCCACCAGATAGTTTGATGCCAGGAAACTGAGTCCGAAGAAGATGATTCCGAGACCGAGTGTAGTAGCCGCCACGATGGCTGCTCTGCGCTTCCAGTCGCTCATTCTAGGCTCCTTTATCATCAAGAAAAAATTACTTTTATGAACAGTCGAGCGGATATTGAATGGGTTCAATCTAAGCACAGATCTTACGCGGGTCAAAGCATTTTCATCGTATTTCGAGCCTTGAGTGCACTGGCCATCACCTGGATATTCGAGCTACTGGTCCGGCGGATCAATCAGGGAGAAGAGTTGGTAGTTCAATCGCCGTCGCCTGAACCGGTTGAGGGCGAACTGATCTGAGCTGCGATATGGTTTGCCTCGGTGGTCACATAGGGCGCTTCTCCCTGGCATCCTCGGCAGATCGCTCCATCATCAGCCGGATAAGGCTCCCCGCAAAGGCTACAGATGCCGATGCGTCCCTTGTGGCGACTCTTGAGATACTGAGGCTGGATATGGATCGGCTGCACTCGATAAATTGCCCTGCCCGCTTCCCGGATCTGATTCAGAAGGAGCTCCTGGTCCTGCGCGTCCTTGGATTTCTGCTTTAGCATCCAGGCTTCCACCTCCGGCCAGGCA
>JADGQM010000089.1 GCA_017881795.1 Syntrophobacteraceae bacterium | reverse complement strand
TGATCACCCCGGTGGCGCTTGAAAAAGAGATCCGTTTCGCGATCCGCGAAGGCGGCCGTACGGTCGGCGCCGGCGTGCTCACGGAAGTTATTGAATAACCGCAAAGCGAAGGAACAGGATAGACGGCCATGCGAGTCATAATAACCCTGGCGTGCTCCGAATGCAAAAGGCGCAATTACACCACGACCAAGAATAAACGGACCACGCCCGAGAAGTTGAGCTTCCGTAAATATTGCAGGTTTTGTGATGCTCACACGGAGCACAAAGAGACAAAGTGAGTTATGAGGCGAAGATGGCGGCATGACCCTTGGGCTGTTGACAGGCTGAATCTTCGAGAAAACGGCAGCGAATGGCTTTTTTCCTCGAAATCGAGCTCGAACTGATAAGAAGTAGATGGCATAAATGGATCTGACGAAGCTGTTTCAGAAGAAGAATGATGAAGGCGGAGGACGCTCCAACAAGGTGCAGAAGGTTGATTCCTCAAGAAAGAGTGTCCAGAAGGTCGTAAAAGCGAAAAAGGCCGATACTGTCAAGAAAGCCCCGAAGAAGCCCGACGAAAATGTGGCGCCTTGGTGGGAACAGTCGCGACAGTATCTCCGAGAAGTTGTCTATGAATTGCGCCGAGTGGTTTGGCCATCGCGGAAAGAGACCATCGGGTCGACGTCGGTGGTTTTAGTCATTGTCATTCTTTGCGGAATATTTCTCGGGGTTGTGGACCTGATTCTCAGCCGCTTGATACGAGTTTTCGTCGGATAGAGTGAATCCCACTTGCTTCGAAAGAGAGGCGTTCGATTCGAACACCAGTTTCAGCGGAGTAGTTTCGTGGCGAAAAAGTGGTACATCGTGCATACCTATTCAGGTTTTGAACACAAGGTCAAATCGGCCTTGGAGGAACGCATCAAAACCGATGAGAAAGAGGCTCTATTCGGCCAGATCCTGGTGCCTACCGAAAAAGTGATCGAGCTGGTGAAGGGGCAGCGTAAAGCTTCTTCTCGAAAATTCTATCCCGGGTACATCCTGGTGCAGATGGAGTTAGACGATGCGACTTGGCATTTGGTGCGCCACACTCCCAAAGTGACAGGCTTCATTGGCAGCCAGGAGCGCCCCATTTCGCTATCCGACGAAGAAGCTGAGGCCATCATCCTGCAAATGCAGGAAGGGGCGCAGAAACCTCGTCCCAAGTATCGCTTTGAGAAAGGTGATGAGGTGCGGGTCATTGATGGTCCTTTTGCGAACTTTAACGGAATCGTAGACGAAGTGATGCCGGAAAAGGGAAAAGTGCGGGTCCTCGTCAGCATTTTTGGGCGGTCAACACCGGTCGAGCTTGATTTCGTCCAAGTTAATCGTCTCTAAAAACCGAGCCGACCAGGATACAGATCAGGAGTCAGGAACAGGATGGCAAAAAAAGTTGTAGCAAACATCAAATTGCAAGTCTCCGCCGGGCAGGCGAATCCCTCCCCTCCGATTGGCCCTGCTTTAGGTCAACATGGTGTGAACATTATGGAATTCTGCAAAACGTTCAACGCAAGGACGCAGGGGCAGGAGGGAATGATCATCCCGGTGGTCATCACGGTGTACGCAGATCGCAGTTTTACTTTCATCACGAAGACTCCGCCCGCAGCGGTTCTCCTTAAGAAAGCCGCACAAATTGCCAAGGGTTCCGCCGAACCGAACCGCACCAAGGTGGCAAAGGTTACCAAGGCGCAGGTTGAGGAGATCGCCAGGCTCAAAATGCCGGACCTCAATGCTCGGGACCTCGATGCTGCGTTTATAACGATCGCGGGAACGGCCCGGAGTATGGGAATTGAAATTGAATAGGGATGCGTCACCACGGACGTATTGACCGTTAAGTCTTTGGAGAGTTGAAGATGGCGAAACACGGAAAAAAATATCGTGCTGCGCACGCCAAGATCGATGCTGGCAGGCGTTACACCTTTTATGAAGCCGTCCAACTGGCGACAGAATGTACCTTTTCCAAATTTGACGAAACCCTGGATATCGCGGTGCGTCTGGGGGTTGACCCGCGCCACGCGGATCAAATGGTGCGCGGCACCGTCTTACTGCCCAACGGGCTCGGTAAAGTGGTCCGCGTCCTGGTGTTTGCAAAAGGGGAAAAGGTGAAAGAGGCTCTCGATGCCGGGGCCGATCATGCCGGCGGCGATGAGCTCGTCGATAAAATCAAGGAAGGCTGGCTCGATTTCGATAAGACCGTGGCCACGCCCGACATGATGGGAGCGGTTGGCAAGATCGGCAAGATCCTTGGGCCTCGCGGCCTCATGCCCAATGCGAAAATCGGAACCGTCACCTTTGATCTGCACAAGGTGGTAAATGAAATCAAGGCGGGTAAGGTCGATTTCCGGGTGGAGAAGACCGGTATCGTTCACGCTGCCATGGGCAAGATTTCGTTCGGTCAAGAGAAGCTCATCCAGAATATTTCAGCGTTTCTGGATACGATCATTCGCCTCAAGCCATCAGCGGCCAAGGGTACCTACTTGCGAGGCATTGCCATATCAACCACCATGGGACCAGGAATCCAGATCGATCCACTGGCCGTGAAATCGATCATGTCATAGACCCCAAATCCGGGGACGGATTGGAGCAAATGAAAAAACTGCCGCTTGGTGCTTTCAGCTGTCTGAGACCGTAGGTACATCTGAGAGGTGTTTAAAACCCCTTCGATTTCGGGGAACCTACCGAGATGGGTGAAGGATTCAATCAGGCTCACGGACTCAAATGACCGATCCTCTGCTGCTCCTGCCCCTGGTAGAGCAGCAGGATGAAGTCGAAAGCGCACCGGCAGAAGAAGGGAGGGTAGAAAGACTTTGGAGCGAGCCAAAAAGGAGCAAGTGGTTGCAGACCTGCATCAAAAGCTGCGGCGCGCGAGCGCTGCAATTCTCACCGATTTCAAGGGGCTGAGTGTCGCAGAAATCACTGACCTGCGCAACGCTCTGGCGGCAGAGCAAATCGATTACTGCGTGGTCAAGAACACACTCATGCGCCTGGCAAGCCAGGATACCAGCGTTGCCGTGCTGCAGTCCCAGTTAGTGGGCACCTGTGCGGTTGCCATCAGCTACGGAGACCCCTCGGTTCCAGCTAAGATCATTAAGAAATACAGCAAAACCAATGAGAAGCTGAAGATCAAAGCTGGGGCTCTGGGCACAAGTCTCCTCAATGTTGACGAGGTGGGCGCCCTGGCCGATTTGCCGCCGCGAGAAGAGCTTTTGGGCAAGCTTCTCGGAACCTTCAAGGCCGTACCGACAAGCTTGGTTACGGTTTTGAGTGCGGTGCCGAGATCATTTGTTGGTGTGCTGGCGGCTATTCAGCAGCAGAGAGAACAAAGTATAATTCCGATGGAGGAAGTAGAAAATGTCCAATGTCAGTAAAGAGGATGTTGTCCAGTTTATTGAAAATATGACCGTGTTGGAGCTGAGTGGTTTTGTCAAGGAACTGGAAGAGCGGTTCGGGGTAAGCGCTGCTGCCCCCATGGCCATGGCTGCCATGGCGGGAGCGGCTACGGCTGAGGCGGCCCCGGTTGAGGAGCAGACCGAGTTCTCGGTGGTGATTACCGGAGTGGGTGAAAAGAAAATAAACGTTATTAAAGAGGTGCGGGTGGTAACCAGCCTGGGTCTTAAAGAGGCGAAGGACTTGGTGGAAAAGCTTCCCGGTATCGTCAAGGAAGGCATCCCCAAGCCGGAAGCTGAGGCGGTCGCCAAACAGCTTACCGAGGCAGGCGCTACAGTCGAAATCAAATAAGTTTTCCTTCTCTGCTTGTATATCGGAAACCGGCTGAACGTACGCTCAAGCCGGTTTCCGATTTCAATTTTTTGGCACCTTAATAATTAGAGGAGTGCTTGGAATCTGGTTTTGATGATGGAAATCGAACGAATCACTCTTTGCTCAACAGTTATTAAGATGCAGGAGTCAACATGCCAACGGCGTTAACTCACGAGTATCGGCTACGGAAGAATTTCGGAAAGATCCAGAAGATTGTTGACATCCCTAACCTGATCCAAATGCAGAAGGAAAGCTACAATCAGTTTCTTCAGCGGGATGTCCCCCCGGAAGCAAGAAGCGATCACGGACTTCAGGAAGTCTTTAAGAGTGTTTTTCCCATTGACGATTTCAGTGGTACGGCCTCCCTGGAGTTTGTTCAGTATAGCTTTGGTGAAGTCAAGTACGATGTCGAAGAATGTCTGGCGCGAGGAATGACCTATGAAGCACCTCTGAAAATCGTGGTGCGCCTGGTTGTCTATGACGTCGACAAGGAAGCAGGTACGCGCTCCATTCGCGACATCAAAGAACAAGAAATCTACTTTGGAACCCTGCCGCTGATGACCGACAATGGGACCTTCATTGTCAACGGCACCGAGCGTGTGGTCGTAAGCCAATTGCATCGCTCTCCGGGCATTTTCTTCGATCACGACCGGGGAAAAACTCACTCCAGCGGGAAGGTTTTGTACTCGGCGAGAATCATCCCGCTTCGCGGCTCCTGGCTCGACCTTGAATTCGATCCCAAGGACATTCTCTACAATCGCATCGACCGCCGCCGCAAATTCCCCGTGACGGTGCTTCTCAAAGCGCTTGGCTACGCCACTGAAGAGCTTTTGAACTACTTCTATCCCAGTGAAAGAATCTTCCTTGGCAATGAGCTCCAATCCGAGAAGGAATTGAGTCCCGATATTCTTCTTGGCAGTCGCGCCACCGAAGACATTGTTCATCCTGAGACTGGAGAAATCCTGGTCAAGAGGAACAGGAAGCTCGGGAAACAGACGCTCAAGCGCCTCCAGGAAGTCGGCATCCGGCGCCTGCCGTTGAGAACTGCCGACCTGATCGGAGGCGTCCTCGCACAGGATGTGGTGGATTACAGCACGGGTGAGATCGTCGCCGAGTGTAATGACACCATTAACGAGAAAATGTTGGCCGACTTTCTGGAACGTCAGGTGCGCGATGTCGAATTGCTGCATCTTGAGGGCCAGGATGTGAGCCCGTCGTTTCGTAACACCCTGCTCATGGACAAGGTGAACACGCGGGAAGATGCCCTTATTGAAATCTACCGCCGCTTGCGCCCAAGCAACCCGCCTACACATGAAGTAGCGACCGAGTTTTTTAAGAACTTGTTCTTCAGTTCGGACCACTACGATCTCTCCGAAGTTGGCAGGTTCAAGCTCAATCTGCAACTGGGCCTTGACGTGCCGCTCGAAATCCGGACCCTGCGTCGAGAAGACATCCTGGTGGCCGTGCGCCACCTTATTCGCTTGAAGGATTCACAGGGGGCCGTGGACGACATCGACAATCTGGGAAATCGCCGCGTCCGGGCCGTGGGTGAACTTTTGGAGAACCAGTACCGGATCGGACTGGTAAGGATGGAAAGGGCCATTAAAGAGCGCATGACGCTTCAGGAAGTTGAGGCGCTCATGCCCCACGACTTGATCAACGCCAAACCAGTCTCGGCAGTGGTTAAGGAGTTCTTTGGTACAAGCCAGCTTTCACAATTTATGGACCAAACCAATCCGCTCTCTGAGATCACCCACAAGCGGAGACTGAGCGCTCTCGGACCGGGCGGCCTCACACGGGAGCGGGCCGGGTTTGAAGTCCGTGACGTCCATCCCACTCATTATGGGCGTATTTGCCCCATCGAAACCCCGGAAGGTCCCAACATCGGGCTGATTGTCTCACTCTCGACTTATGCGCGCGTGAATCCTTACGGCTTTATCGAAACCCCTTATCGCAAGGTTGAGGACTCGGTAGTGGGCAGGAAAGTGCTTTATCTCACCGCCATGGACGAGAAGGACTACCCCATCGCCCAGGCAAACGCCGCCCTTGATGAAAAAGGACGTCTCACCAGCGGGCAGGTTTCTTCGCGTATGGCTGGGGAATACGTCTTGGTGCCGCCGGATGAGATGCGTTACATGGACGTCTCCCCCAATCAGTTGGTGAGTGTTTCCGCCTCCTTGATTCCGTTTCTGGACCACGACGATGCCAACCGCGCGCTCATGGGTTCGAACATGCAGCGTCAGGCGGTGCCCCTGGTTCAGACGCGAGCCCCGCTGGTGGGGACGGGGATTGAGGGGATTGTCGCCAGGGACAGTGGCGTAACCATTGTCGCGAAGAGAGCCGGGACTGTAGAGTATGTGGATGCCACCCGAATCGTGATCCGGGTAACCGAAGAAGAAATAGAAACCCGAAGTGCGGTGGACATTTATAAACTCATCAAATTTAAACGCTCGAATCAGAATACCTGTATCAACCAGAAACCCCTGGTGCAGCAAGGCGACTTTGTTCTGAAGGGGCAAATCCTTGCCGATGGGCCCTCTACCGATCACGGTGAGCTGGCTTTAGGCAGGAACGTGATGGTCGCCTTTATGAGCTGGGGAGGCTACAATTTCGAGGATTCGATCCTGGTCAGTGAGCGGATTGTCAAAGAAGACGTTTTTACTTCCATTCACATCGAAGAATTCGAGGTCGTCGCGCGGGATACCAAACTCGGCAAAGAGGACATCACCCGAGATATCCCCAATGTCGGCGAAGAGGCGCTGAAGGACCTCGACGAGAGCGGCATCGTTCGCATTGGAGCCTATATCCAGCCCAACGACATCCTGGTGGGCAAAGTTACGCCCAAGGGTGAGTCGCAGCTGACTCCTGAAGAGAAGCTTCTGCGAGCGATCTTCGGGGAAAAAGCCAGCGATGTCAAAGATACTTCCCTCCGCGTGCCTCCGGGTGTTGAAGGCATCGTCATTGACGCCAAAGTCTTCTCGCGAAAGGGCGTAGAAAAGGACGAACGCACTCGGTTTATCGAAGACCACGAGATCGCCCGGTTGATGAAAGATCAGCGGGATGAAGTCGAGATCATCCGGAAGACGACGGTCCGGAGGCTGGCAAAGCTCCTGGCAGGTAAGCCAAGCGATAGTTCCCTGAAAGACGGCAAGAAGACATTCGTCAAGAAGGGCGATGCGTTTACTGAAGACCTGCTCCTTAAGCTCCCCAGCGCCCTCTGGGGTCATATCAACGCGGCTAAGGATCCGGCCATCCCGATGGAAATCGAGATACTTGCCGACAGCTATCGTCAGCAGGTGGAACTTGTAAAGTCGCTCTTCGAGGAAAAAGTCAACAAGTTGAAGAGAGGCGATGAGCTCCCGCCAGGAGTGATCAAGATGGTCAAGGTATATGTGGCCGTCAAACGGAAACTCCAGGTAGGGGACAAGATGGCTGGGCGCCATGGCAATAAGGGCGTGGTTTCCCGCATTTTGCCCATCGAGGATATGCCGTACTTTCCGGATGGGACTCCCGTGGATTTTGTCTTGAACCCCTTGGGCGTGCCATCACGCATGAACGTTGGGCAAGTGTTGGAAACCCACCTTGGCTGGGCGGCCAAAGGACTGGGACAGCAACTGGCGGAGATGCTCGAAGCCCACAAGAAACGCGAGACGTTCCAAGAAAAGCTTAAGCGGATCTACAATAAGTTAGAATTCAGCACCTATTTTGAAGATGCCGGCGACAAGGAGCTCAAGGCTTTGGCCAGCGACCTTAAAGAAGGCCTTCATGTGGCCTCCCCTGTTTTTGATGGTGCTGAGGAGAGCGAAATTCGATTATTTCTCAAACAAGCAGGACTTCCCGAAACCGGTCAGATCACTCTGTACGATGGACGCTCGGGCATGCCCTTTGACCGGGCGGTTACCGTGGGGGTTATGTACATCCTGAAGCTCCATCACCTGGTGGATGATAAGATTCACGCCCGTTCCATAGGCCCGTACTCGCTGGTGACTCAGCAACCGCTGGGAGGTAAGGCCCAGTTTGGGGGCCAACGCCTCGGAGAGATGGAAGTTTGGACTATGGAAGCATATGGTGCAGCTTATGCGCTTCAGGAATTTCTGACCGTTAAGTCTGATGATGTGGCCGGCCGTACGCGCATGTATGAAAAAATCGTTAAAGGCGACAATACGCTCGAAGCAGGCTTGCCCGAATCCTTCAATGTGCTTGTCAAAGAACTGCAGGCCCTGGCGCTGGATGTCAGGCTGCTGGAAGAAGACGAAGGGAATTAGACAAGGAGGTTCCTTTGAAAGAGCTTTACAGTCTTTTCATGAAGCCTAAGGACCCGTTGAATTTTAATGCGGTGAAAATCATGATTGCCTCTCCCGAGAGGATCAAGGAATGGTCTTACGGGGAGGTGAAGAAGCCTGAAACCATCAATTACCGTACCTTCAAACCGGAACGGGATGGTCTTTTTTGCGCTAGAATTTTTGGACCCATCAAAGATTACGAGTGCAACTGCGGCAAATACAAGCGGATGAAACACCGCGGCGTGGTTTGTGAAAAGTGCGGCGTGGAGGTTATTCAATCTAAAGTCAGGCGCGAGCGGATGGGACACATCGACCTCGCCGCCCCGGTTGCCCACATTTGGTTTCTTCGCAGCCTGCCGAGCAAGATTGGCAACCTGCTGGACTTGACTCTGAGAGAGCTGGAAAAGGTCCTCTATTTCGATTCTTTCATTGTCCTGGATCCGGGAGATACGCCTCTTACTCGCGCAGAGCTTCTTACCGAGGACAAATATCGGCAAATGGTCCAGGAATATCCGGGGGGCTTCACCGCCGGTATTGGCGCCGAGGCCATCAAACAGCTCTTGTCTGAACTCGATCTGGACACGCTCGCCACGGAACTTCGCGCGGATATGTTCAAGACCAATTCCATGGCCAAACGCAAGAAGTTGGCTAAACGCTTAAAGATTATTGATGCCTTTCGCGAATCGGAAAATGAACCCGAATGGATGATCATGGATGTCGTCCCGGTGTTGCCCCCGGACCTCAGGCCCCTGGTTCCTCTGGACGGCGGCCGCTTTGCCACCAGTGACCTCAATGATCTCTACCGCCGGGTGATCAACCGCAATAACCGGCTCAAGCGCCTGCAGGAGCTCAATGCTCCGGATATCATCATCCGCAACGAAAAGCGCATGCTCCAGGAAGCTGTGGATGTACTGTTCGACAACGGGCGTCGGGGGAAAACCATAACGGGGGCCAGCAAACGCCCCTTGAAATCTTTGAGTGATATGCTCAAGGGCAAGCAAGGGCGATTCCGACAAAACCTGTTGGGCAAACGTGTGGACTATTCCGGTCGCACCGTTATTGTGATCGGTCCAAACTTGCGCCTGCACCAGTGCGGTTTGCCCAAGAAGATGGCGCTGGAGCTCTTCAAGCCTTTCATTTACAACAAACTGGAAGAGAAGGGCTATGTCACCACGATCAAAGCTGCCAAGAAGATGGTGGAGAGGGAAACTCCCGAAGTCTGGGATACTCTGGATGAAGTAGTGCGGGAATTCCCGGTTATGCTCAATCGTGCTCCCACCCTGCACCGTCTGGGCATCCAGGCATTCGAGCCGATCTTGATTGAAGGCAAGGCGATCCAACTGCATCCCCTCGTCTGCACCGCATTCAATGCTGATTTCGACGGTGATCAGATGGCCGTTCACGTGCCCCTTTCGATCGAAGCTCAGGTGGAAGCCCGAGTCCTGATGATGTCTACCAACAATATTCTGAGCCCCGCTCATGGCGATCCCATTATCGTCCCATCTCAGGACATTGTTCTTGGGATCTATTACATGACGCGCGAAAAACCCTTTGCCAAAGGGGAGAACGGCTTCTTTGCGAATCGCGAGGAAGTGCGCTGTGCTTATGATGCCGGGGAAGTGGACCTGCACGCACGGATTCAGGTTCGCATCGGGGAAGAGCGTGTTAAGACAACCGTGGGCAGGGTGCTCCTGTCAGAAATCCTTCCTGAGGATCTCCACTTCTCCGCGATCAACCGGGTCATGAATAAGAAGGCTTTGGCGCAGCTGATCGATATTTGTTACCGCCAAGCCGGAGTCAAGGCAACCGTGATTTTGGCAGATCAGCTCAAAGATCTCGGCTATGAATTCGCAACACGTTCAGGGCTCTCCATCTCCATAAATGACATGGTCATCCCCCGTCGGAAGCCGGAAATCCTCACCCAAGCCTTCGATGCCGTGACCGAGATCGACCGCCAGTACAATGAAGGATTGATCACGGAAGGTGAGAAGTACAACAAGGCTGTGGACATCTGGGCCAAAGCAACGGAGGATGTTGCTGCGGAGATGATGAAGGAGATCGCGACCACCGAGGTCGCCGGTGTGGATGGAGAGCCGAAGCAGATTGAGGCTTTTAATCCCATTTACATGATGGCTGATTCGGGGGCTCGCGGGAGCAAAGACCAGATGCGCCAGTTGGCCGGCATGCGCGGGCTGATGGCTAAACCTTCGGGAGAAATCATTGAAACGCCGATTACGGCCAATTTCCGAGAAGGCCTTACCGTACTGCAATACTTCATTTCTACTCACGGCGCCCGGAAAGGCCTGGCCGACACGGCTCTCAAGACCGCCAATTCCGGTTACCTCACCCGTCGTTTGGTGGACGTCTCCCAAGACGTGATCATTTCGGAGCTCGATTGTGGGACGATGGATGGGATAGAGGTGGAGGCGCTTCTCGAAGCTGGGGAAATCATTCAACGCCTGGGGGAGCGCATTCTTGGAAGGATTGCTCAGGAAGACATCCCTGACCCGGTGACCGGCGAAGTCCTGATTACTGCGGGTTCGGAAATCAACGAGCAAGGCGTCGTGCGCCTCGAAGAAGCCGGCCTCGAGCGCGCACCCATTCGCTCGGCACTGACCTGTCGCAGTCTGCGTGGAATCTGCGCAATGTGCTACGGTCGCGACCTGGCACAGGGAAAACTGGCCCAGATCGGCGAGGCGATCGGGATCATTGCCGCTCAGTCCATCGGAGAACCCGGCACGCAGCTTACCATGCGCACCTTCCATATCGGTGGAACCGCCAGTAAGAGCATCGAAAGGACCTCTATCAATAACCGCTATCCCGGGGTGCTGCGCTTTCTGAATTTGAACACCGTGCGCAACCGTGAGGGTGACCTGGTAGCCATGAACCGCAATGGCGAGATTAGCATTGTGAGTGAATCCGGCCGGGAGCGGGAGCGCTACGTCATCAACTACGGAGCAAAACTGAAAGTTGAAAATGGCCAACAGGTTGAGACAGACACCCTGTTAGCAGAATGGGACCCTTTCACCACGCCTATTTTGACCGACGTGGCCGGGACCATGAAGTTTGGAGATATTGTTGAAGGCCAAACCATGCAGGAGAAACTCGACCCCGTCACCGGCAAGTCGAGCAAAGTCGTCGTAGAATACCGCGAGGCTGATGTGCGTCCCCGCATCTCGGTGAAAGATGAAAAGGGAAAAACGGTTCGTGTGGGTGAAGGCGGGGGCTTCGCGCGTTATTTCATGCCCGTTGGGGCAATCCTCATGGTTACTGAAGGGGACCACATCTCCCCCGGTGACGTACTGGCGAGAATCCCTCGCGAAACCACGAAGACCAAGGACATCACGGGAGGTCTTCCGCGCGTCGCGGAACTCTTCGAGGTGCGGAAGCCCAAAGAAAATGCGGTGATTACGGAGATCGACGGGACCGTGAGCTTCGGCAAGGATACCAAGGGCAAGCGGAAGGTCACCGTGGCACCCGATGTGGGAGACCCCAGAGACTACCTTATTCCCAAAGGGAAGCATATCAGCGTCCATGAAGGTGACTACGTTCGCGCCGGCGAACCGCTCATGGATGGATCTCCTAATCCGCACGATATCCTGACGGTTTTGGGAGAAAAGGAAGTGGCGAAATACCTTGTCGACGAGGTGCAGCAAGTTTATCGGTTGCAGGGCGTAAAAATCAACGACAAGCACATTGAAGTCATCGTCCGTCAGATGCTGAAACGCGTGAGGATTACCGAGCCCGGGGATTCCGAGTTCCTCATGGGGGAACATGTCGAGAAGATTATTTTTGAAGACACCAATCAAGCGCTGCTCGCCGAGGACAAGCGACCCGCCGCGGCGGAACCGCTTTTGCTTGGGATAACCAAAGCTTCGCTGAGCACGCAAAGTTTCATTTCTGCAGCATCCTTCCAGGAAACGACCAAAGTGCTGACCGATGCTGCTACCGCCGGCAAAGTTGACCATCTCCTTGGTTTGAAAGAGAACGTGATCATGGGCCGGCTCATTCCCGCAGGCACCGGTTTGAAACCTTACCGCGACCTGCGCAGATGAAATCGACGGATTGGCTTTAAAAGCTCTTGACAAATAGGCTCTCAGTCTGTACAAAAAGAGTTTTGGAGCTAAAGGCGGACGAGCGTGTGAGCCTTAGAAAAGGGATTTCCGAAAGAAACGGAGAAAATAAGTAATGCCCACTATCAGTCAACTGGTCCGAAAAGGGCGTGAGGAGATCAGAAAGAAGTCGAGTACACCGGCTCTCCAAAGCTGCCCTCAGAAACGCGGAGTATGTGTCAGAGTATATACAACTACTCCCAAGAAACCCAACTCCGCTCTGCGTAAAATCGCCCGTGTGCGCCTGACCAATGGGATTGAAGTGACTTCCTACATCCCCGGAATCGGCCACAATCTTCAGGAGCATTCGGTGGTTCTGATTCGCGGTGGTCGTGTTAAGGACTTGCCGGGTGTCCGGTATCACATTGTTCGTGGAACTTTGGATGCGCTGGGAGTAGCCGACCGCAAGCAGGGTCGTTCCAAATACGGGACCAAGAAGCCCAAGTAGAGAAGAGTGGCAGACCTTTTTGGGGCCATGGCTTAAGATCTTCAGTCATGGCCTTATTTATCTTTTGCATAATTTGGTGGGTCGAGGAAGCTGATGCCAAGAAGAAGGGAAGTTCCAAAACGTGACGTTCTGCCGGATCCCAAGCATAACAGCAAGCTGGTTGCTAAGTTCATGAACAATGTCATGCGTCGGGGCAAGAAGAGTCTGGCGGAACAGATATTTTACGGAGCCTTGGATCTGATCGAACAGCGCGCCAAACAGGATCCCCTTGAGGTGTTTCACAAAGCCTTGGACAATGTCAGACCCGTGATCGAGGTAAAATCAAGGCGTGTGGGCGGCGCCACCTATCAGGTTCCGGTCGAGGTTCGCAATGAACGGAGGGATGCTCTGGCAATGCGCTGGATCATCAACTACTCCAAACAACGCTCCGAGAAAACCATGGTTCAAAAACTTGCCGGAGAGTTGCTGGACGCAGCACAAAGCCGTGGAGGGTCAGTCAAGAAGCGTGAAGACACCCATCGCATGGCTGAGGCGAACAAGGCCTTTGCCCACTACCGATGGTAGTTGCGTAGACCGAAATCATGGTTAAAGGGAAAAAATTCTAGGGAATGACCTGGGGAAGCGTATTGCAGAGCTGGTTGGCGGCGTGCAGGGTTCTACGCCCCACCGGGCAACCGCGGTTCTGAGTTCTGGCGAGGAGGAACAACGATGGCCAAGAAGAAGTTTGAGCGGACGAAGCCGCATGTGAATGTGGGGACGGTTGGTCACATTGATCATGGGAAGACGACGCTTACGGCAGCCATTACCAAGCAG
>JADGQM010000369.1 GCA_017881795.1 Syntrophobacteraceae bacterium | reverse complement strand
TTTCCGACGGCATGGTTATCAGGGGGCAAAGGGGTAAGGCTTCAAAGGGCAAGAGTCCTTGCCACGCGAAACCCATAGCTCATGCTGCGGAGGTCCGGTCTGCGGCTTCGGAACGCGCACCGGAAGTAGTCCTCGTTGTCCAGGACCCACGAGCCCCCACGAACCACACGAAATTTTCCGGAGGAAGGCCGCCGCAGGTCGCCGGCCCGGTATCGCTCATACGCCTCGTTGTCATACCAGTCCTCACACCACTCCCAGACGTTCCCCGCCATCTGGTAGTGGCCCCACACGCTGCAGCCCAGGGCGAAGCTTAAGACCCTGCAGGTCGTCTCACCGCCTTGATTTTTGCCATTGCGACATTTCGTTTCATCCCACCCATCTCCCCAGGGATATTTCCGTCCATCCACCCCTCGCGCGCCCTTCTCCCACTCCAACTCGGAAGGCAAGCGCACACCCGCCCAGCAGCAATAGGCTTTCCCATCTTCCCAGCTCACATACACCACCGGGTGGTCAGAAAACTCCGGCGGAAAGCTCAGTGCTTTCCACAGCGGCGTCCCAAAGGGTGGGTCCGGTGTCCGGTGCCCCGTCGCTTCCACGAAACGCAGGTACTGCCTGTTGGTCACCGGGTGCAGCCCCAGATAATACGGTGGCAGATCCACGGGGAACGGCTCACCATCGCCTTCATCCGCTCCCGGCCCTCCCGCCAGGAACGTTCCACCCGGCACCAGCAGCAGTTGAGTGCCGTCCTTTTCATTCTCGATCCGCCACTCGGCCCCCTCGGGCACCCACTGCGGGGATTTCAGCTCAGGAAATACCCTGATGCGCCTGATCACCATCGACTCCATTTGTCTGCAGGTTCGGGTGGTAGGGTGAAGAGAAATTGTTTTTGGGAGGTTCTTGATTAACAGGTCTTTAGAAGACGGTCAATGACATGTCAGCGTGTCGTATTTGAAATAAATCCAGCTCAACCTGAAAATGAACCATTTCTGCGCGACGACTCGGGCAAAGGCAAAAATTTGGTGCATTAGGTTTCAACCCGGTTTATATGTATCTCGTCTGACTCCCCTTGATCATGGTCCTGCTGGCGAAAAATCCAATCCTGTGAGCCTCGTGGCAAGAACCTTCGCTTCGCCGGAAATTTTGGCATTAGCTCTGCTCTTGAATTTGGTCGAAGGGTGAGTGAACCCAGTTTCTTCTCGTCGAGAAGATGATCGTTGGATGTCTGGAAGGGGGTGAAGCCTATGGCTGAGTAACGCATGGTGCAATATGGGAGGCTGAGTGGTGCTTTGGTGAGACCTTCCCATTCGTATCCCTACTTGTAAAGGAACAGCTCATTAGGAGAGCAGCGTCAAGAAAGTAAAGAGAATCAAGAACGGGACCCACAAAAAGATCGAAGGTCCGATTAGTGTTCTATAGACCCTGACAGAGTTGAATCGTTAGGGAAAGAGGGGTCCTTTAATATCCACATCCGTAAAGGAAAAAGGGGGTTTAATCATGAAGCGGTGTCTGATTCTTCTGGTTGCTGTAATCTTTTTCTCAACAATGGCGTTTGCAGCAGGTCCAAAAGAGTATCAGTGGACGGGTACTGTGCTCGAGATGAAGGACGACGTCCTTGTCGTGGAGAAAGGAAAAGAGAAATGGGAGATCGCCCGTGATAAGGACACCAAGGTAACGGGCGGAGACCTCAAGGTGGGTTCCAAGGTCACGGTCTATTATACCATGAAGGCTTCAAGCATTGAAGTGAAAGGGGAAGGAAAGAAAGCCGAACCGACCAAGGCAGAACCCCCCAAAGCGGCACCCAAGAAACAATAGTTGATCAACGCTTTAAAACGGGGGGGCGGCTCCCGAAAGCTTGGGCCGCCCGCCCGCAACTACTCGGACGCACTTGAATTTGGTCTTGTGATGGCCGTCGGAAGGCTGGTGCAAGCGCACAGAAATGACTGTCTGGTCTTGGCGGACTGCAAAGTCTAACCGGGGTTTCCTCGCCTTTTGGATGTTTATGAGGCCCAAAAGCGTCCTTTCGCTCAGGTTGACTTTCCCCCATCGTCCAGCACCCTGCGAACCGTTTCGGCAAGGTCCCTCAAAACGACCGGCTTCATGAGGAATCCCTGAATGCCAAGGCTTCTCGCTTTTGCGGCATCCATCTTTTCGCTGAAGCCGGTGCATAGAATAATGGGAAGATTCGGTTGCAGCCGGAGAAGTTCCTTGGCGAGGTCGTCGCCTGTAAGATACGGCATGGTCATGTCGGTTATCACCAGAGCGAAAGGCTTTTCTTTGGGCTGATGACGGAAGGCATCCAGGGCTTCGAGGCCGTTCGTTCGGAAGGTTACGTCGTATCCGAGACTCTCCAGCATTTGTTTCTTGACCAAAGCCAGATCCGGCTCATCGTCAACGAGAAGAATCCTTTCCCATCCGCGGGGAAGAGGAACCGTCTCACCTGTCTGCAGTCTGGGCGTGCTGTCCATCGCCGGGAAAAACACTTGAAAGGTAGCTCCTTCACCGGGTTGGCTCTCCACTTCGATAGCTCCCCCATGATTCTTCACAATCCCATGCACGACGGACAGTCCCAATCCGGTTCCGACTCCCTTCTCCTTGGTGGTGAAAAAGGGATCGAAGATGCGATCCAGAACGGACCGATCGATTCCATGCCCCGTGTCCTTAACGGTAAGCTTTACATAGGGTCCGGGAAGGAGATCAGAATGGCGCGAAAAGAATTCCGGTGTAAGAACATCGGTAAGGCTCACCTCCAGCACCCCGCCGTGGTCCAGCATGGCATGGGCAGCGTTGGTGCAGAGGTTCATCAGCACCTGGTGAATCTGGGTTGAATCAGCAAAGACAATTGCCTTGGAAGTCACATTCATTTTGATTTCAACGGTTGACGGCAGGGATGCCCGGAGCATTTTCAAGGCCTCTTTCACGATCAGTCCGACCTGCACAGACTTCCGCTCCGGCTCGCCGCGACGGCTGAAAGCGAGAATTTGTTGCACCAAATCCTTAGCCCGGTAAGATGCCGTGAGTACTGCTTGGAGGTGTTGCCGCACCCGACTTCCGTCATCCGCTCCCAATTGGGCCATTTCAGAATAGCCGACGATAATTCCGAGGATATTGTTGAAGTCATGGGCGATCCCGCCTGCCAGGGTGCCCAGGGCTTCCATCTTTTGCGCTTGTCTGAGTTGGGCTTCAAAGCGGGTCCGGTCCTCTTCCGCCTGCTTGCGCTCGGTGACGTCCTCGACGGTTCCTTCGTAATAGAGGATGTTCCCGTCTGCATCCCGAACCGTTCTGGAGTTTATTGAAACCCAAATGAGCCGGCCGTCGGTCCGCCGGTACTGCGCCTCAAAATTCTTGACAACACCAACTCCCTCATACAAGGCCTTAATCTTGGTGCGGTCTTCCGTATCCACATAAAGCTGAGTCGCAATGTCGGTGATCGCCGTCATCATCTCTTCCGGGCTTTCAAAACCGCACATCCTGGCCAGGGCTGGATTGACACTGAGATACCTTCCTTCAGGCGTAGCCTGGAAGATTCCTTCCACCGCGTTATCAAAGATGCTGCGGTATTTTTCCTCGGCTTGTTTCAGAACTTCCTCTGCTCGCTTGCGCTCGGTGATGTCGCGGACGATTGCCCACATTTCCCGGTTCCCACCGTTTCCGTCCTCGATGAGAAACGTTCGGAGCTCTACCGGAAAAACCGTTCCGTCTTTCTTGCGGTACTCCTTCTCGTAGACTTCGGAGTAACCCCTCAGGAGAATTTGATCTTCGACGATGCCTTGTTCAAAAGCGTGCCAGCGTTCCGGCGTAAGGTCGAGGAAGGTCAATTGCAGGAGCTCTTCATCGCTGTAGCCAACCATTTGTCGATAGGATTCATTAAATTCTTTCATCCTTCCCGCCATATCGACGCACACGAAACCGTCCCTCAGGCTTTCATGGAGATAACGGTACTTCCGTTCGCTCTTCTGCAGCACCAGCTCCGCTTGGGCCGCCCGGATTACCCGGGCAGCGGCGCCGCTTAAGGCATCCAGTTGAGCGTCTTCCTCGGCAGTAATTGCATGTTTTCGAAAGAGCGCCAGCACGCCGAGGGTCTCTCCGTCAGGCGGGCGCAGTTGATAACCGGCAAACGACACAAGATCCAGTGCCCTTGCCCAATCATGGTCGTGCACCCTCGGATCGTGGGTAACATCGTTGGTCAGAAATCGATGCTCCTGCCCTGAGGCCACCAGTCCAATCTTGTAGACACCAAAAGGAACCCGTCCATG
>JADGQM010000088.1 GCA_017881795.1 Syntrophobacteraceae bacterium | reverse complement strand
CTTGCAATCGAGGTGTAGGGCCGAAGAACGAACCTCATCTCAAAACGAATGGTGGATAAATCATCGAGTCATGCCAAAACGGTATTTTCCTGTTGTTGATTGGGAGCATACCGTAGTTGGTGGGGGAGTACTCTCACAGTTGCACGCACAGCCTTGACAAGTCCAACAACAGAAAGTTAGATTTCTCTGGCGAAATTTAGTGGTGAGAGGCCCTTGTCAATGCCCCTAGAACAACGAGAGGGGTTGTTAATATGAGAATTGGTTGTGAATCGGAAGTAGCTTATATAGGAGGCAGATATTCTCAGTTCATCAAGGAGACGTTATGTTCAGCATGCCTGATGTGGCCGTTGTACTGGTAATTGTGCTTATCCTCTTTGGCCCCAAGAAACTTCCTGACATCGGAGCATCCCTGGGGAAGGGCATCAAGGATTTCAAGAAAGCCGTAGAGGACGAACCACCGAAAGAAAAAATTGCTTCGGAAGAAGTCCCCAAAGTGAGCCATGAGGCTGCTTCCACTGAGAAGCCTCAGGCTTTATGAGGTTTCTCTGAGAATGGAGTAAACAGAAGCCGGAATAAAAGCAGAATTTTAGTCATTCTGTCGGTGCATTCTCGTGCTTTGCTGTGACCTTTGGCACCCTGAGGGTTATATGCGGTGAGGCGAGCTATATCCACCCAAAAAGCAAAAGCCCGCTTGGTGCGGGCTTTTGCTTTGATATCCCGGGAGGCTGCGTAAGCCGTCCGGAACAACGTGGGTTTTGCCGTGGTGGCGGGGCCCAGAATTGAACTGGGGACACGAGGATTTTCAGTCCACTGCTCTACCGACTGAGCTACCCCGCCATAAATAGCGGGTTCCTTACTAATGGATTGATCGGGGACCTGTCAAGAACTTTTTTTCTCCAGCGGTTGCTAAAGCAAGAGAACTTCATTAGACTGAGGATTATTGCCGCTGGTTTGGTGTTATGGTTGAAAATGGGAGATTGCCCGCAAAGAGGAGAGAGCAGCCAATGGCGCAGGTGTTTTTCTATGTTCTGGCGTTCACACTTATTTCGTTAACGACTTGGATGCCTTCCGGTCTCGCTGATGCCTCAGATGCTCAGAGTGGGGTGATTGGAGTTAACGCCGAAGAGGAAATAGCTCCGGTCGTCACCAAGTTACCGCCCATCGCCATTGGCGCCATACCCCCGGCAGGAACGCATCTGGCGCGGCCCCGTGAAGAAGTCGTCCAACGATGGCTGCGTCAGCAGGGAAAAATCATTCCGGGGATGTCGCCTGAGCAGGTTCGCTCTGCAGTTAAGAATTACTTCCGTGATTTCTCTAAAAAATCCAGTGTCTGGGTTGCTCCTGAGGTTCAAGAGTCGGCGTTGCAGCGGGGCTCTGAGTCCTTGCAGAATGCTCCTTCGGCGACGAGCCAGAGCCTTGCCGCTTGTGCCCCGGTAGTGCAGCCGGTAACCGCCAAGGTCCTGGCGCTTGCCGTGGATTTTGGCGGGACCGACACGTTTACCTATTCTGCAACGAATGGAAGTGGCTGCAAGTCCGAGACCGTTAAAACCTCCGGCCCGCGGAAGGGCAAAATTCCAAATCCTGGGTTGTCGGGGTCGCGCGATAACAACACGATCTGGTATGCACCAGGAAAGACGGCTAATGCCAAGTTTTATGAGAATCTCATTTTCGGCCATACGGGGGTTGGCCGGGTGCGCCTCGACCTGACAGACCCCACCGACGGCAAACCAGGCATCAACCTTAGCGGATACACGGTCCAGGACTACTACGACCACATGGCCGGAACCGGCAATGTGGTGTTGAGTGGAATGGTGAGCGGGTGGGTGACGGTTGGTCATAGCGAAGGTTACTATGGCGCTCCCAATTGCTCCCGAGGGTGGGATGACGGCGGGGGGCCGGCAGCGCCGGCGCAACTTGTCGTCGATGCCCTGGATAAATTCAAAAAGGCGCATCCGGACTATTACACCGATACCAGCCCCAATGCCTTCTGGAAACAGTTTGTCGCCAATCGTGACCCTAAGGATGGTAAGAATTATGTAAGCTCCCTATGGATCATCCACGCCGGGATGGGACAGGAAGCCGATGGGGGCCAGCAGGGGGATTTGGCGATTTGGAGCCATAGCTCAAGTATTCGCTCACTAAAGTACAAGGTCTATGAGGGAGATAACAGCACACCTGACGATGATATCTACATCGGTCCCTACACCATGCAGCCTGAGAACGCCGACCTCGGGGTGCTGGTGGAAGAATTCGGCCATAACTTTTTCGGGTTCCCGGACCTTTACACGACCGACATTGAAAACTCAGTCGGTTTTTGGAGCATCATGTCCGGTGGCACCTGGGGTGGCTGGCTGGGGGGCGCAACCCCGGTCGGCATGCCCCTCTGGTTTCGGATGATCGCTCAATGCGGCAAGGACGATTTGGGTAATCCCAAGTACTGTAACTGGCAGGAACCCATGCTTACACTCCCTTTCAATACGCCATCCTACAAGGTTACCATCGGACAGTTGGAAAGCACCCCGAAAGGTTACTACAAAGGCGTCAAAATTAACCTTCCGGACATTGTTGGATCAGGCGTGATGAACCGGGCCGGTTCCGGCAAGGGGGCCTACACCGGCTCAGGTCTGGATAACCTCGATATTACTCTCGACCGCAAGCTCTCCATCTCCAAGAATGCCGGCGGCAGCCTGGCCTTCAAGACGTTCTGGGAGATTGCGGACGGGGACTACGGTTATGTCATGATAATCGATGGAAACCAGTCGACGGTTCTCAATGACTTGGACGGGGTCATGCACGAGACCAATTCCGGACCAGGCTTGACCGGCTCCGGAAACCAGCGGCTTCGCTTCGACCTCTCCGCCTACAAGGGCAAAAAAGTCACCCTCCGCCTTCGCTACAAGACCGACGCCTCCGAGACCGGAGCCGGATGGTGGGTGGATGATCTCTCTCTGGATGGCAACTCCATCGATAAGTTTGAAAGCGCCGCCCCCCCTAGAACATTTGCCGGTTGGACCAATTCCAAACCAGGCTGGAAGGTGGTTCCTTCAACTTATTCTTATCCCGATTTCTACCTCATCGAGTGGCGAACCAGCACCAAGTACGACAAGATGCTCAAGACGGCTTACGTCACCAACTATTCCGATGAGGATGAATGGCAAGTCGAGCGGGTGCCTTACAACATTCCCGGGGCCGTGCTCTATTACTGCAGTCCTTATTGGAATTCGTATTCGGGTGCGTTGCGAAGGAACATGTCGTCACCTCCCAGCATCGGGCCCAAATATCCTTTGCTGGTTGTGGACATGAACTACGGACCCTTGCGCCTCGGCGATACCGGCGCCGTGGTTGACGCCCGAAGAGCAAGTTACGACGCCCCTTTGACGCTTCAACCGACGCAACCTTTTACGATCAGCCAGATCGACACGGGGACAACTATTTTGACGGGCCCATGGGATTTTCCATCCAAACCCGCAGTCACCCGCTTCGACGATGCCAAGGGTTACTACGCTGGTCTCTTTGCCGGTCCGCCCTGTAATGACGGATCCTTCTGTTTTGCCAATGAAGGCGGCAGTGCCGTGATCCCGGCATTTGGTAGTTACACCACGCGCATCACCCACTATGACGGTACACCCTACGAGAGTTATTACGGCACACTCTACCAGGGATCGATTCTAGGCAGCGGGAACCCGGGTGATGACGGCCTCCAGTGTGGCGTGAGGATCAACCTTCTTTCGAAGAGCGCGAATGGGACAACGGCCAAACTCAGCATTAATGGTCCGCCTGATCCGTAACCCAACGTGTTTATTCCAAAGCCTGACTCCCTCCCATGTGCTCATGGTAAGGAGCCTCACAGGGTGTCCAAAAAGTCCCTCCAACTTTCACCCCCGCGAAGGCGGGGGTCCAGAAAAACGTTACGAAGCCTGGATTCCTGCTTTCGTAGGAATGACGAAAAAGGGACTCTCACATTCTTTTTGGACACGCTCTCAGAAACTAACCGGGGTAGCCACTCTGGGTGTCTGGCAGGCAGGAAAGCCTGCACCAGAAATTAGCGCCCTCTGCGGAAATCTCGTCGTCCGTTATCGTGTTAGGCTCTCGGTATTTCGTGAGGTGGGGGTTGTTGTTCGTTGGCCAGAGTGATAGCCGCCTTACGACGGCTGGAAGAGCAGCCCTAAAGGCCTATCGGAGGGATACGGCAAGCACTGACCCATTAGTTTTTCCAGAGGGTGTTTGCCATGCAAGAAAAAAGGGAGGGGAATGATCCCCTCCCTCCTGCTTCGCCAAACGGTTAGCTATACGTTATAGTCAAGCCGCGGCTAGCGTCCTACTCTCTCGTAGTAGTTTCCGCCCGGCGTCCACCAGATGTAGCCGAAGTCGCCGGTCGCTGCACCCGAACCGGTGCCATTGGTTGCATAACGGTCTACGCTGGCGCCACCGTTGCCAGAAACCAGTCTGGCCGACATGATGCCAATGAGCGGTGTACTTTTTGTATCCGGTCCGCATTTAGAAGACGCCACGCCGTCCACGCGAAAGCGCCCGGAGGAAGTGTGCAGGTTTTTCGCCTGAAAAGTCTTCTGAGCCCGCCCCACGGAAAGATTACCCAGATAGCCCTCATAAGCGCAGTTTGCACACTGATACAGGCCGGTGTACTTGACCTCGTTTTCGTTCCAGATCGTATACACCAGTTTGGTTGGTATGCTCAGAGCCGCATCGGTCAGATCCTCTTTACAGGGGACCAAGGACAGGTCATTGACCGCATACTGGGTCTGTCCTGTGAGGGTGCCATTCGGCTCAGCAATGAAATCAAAAGTCAGATAAACCGGGCAGGCATCATAAACCGCATTCGGCAGGTTGCATCCCGGAGCATCAAAATCCGGTCCAGGGCAATTGGCCGGATTAGCTATCGTTGTTGGAGTCCCTTTAAGGTTCATCACATTGGTGCCGGTATCATCAATGCCGACCGTCTGCCCTACCCAGAAGCCATCTACAAAGCCACCACCGCTCTGGATCACGTTGGCGGCAAAGCGCCAGGCACTATACTCCCAGGCACTCGTAAAGGGAGCGGCAGTGGCGCCATTGACCACCATCCCAAACCCACTCAAATGGTTCCAGGAGATTTGCTTCCGCGAGCTCGGATCAACCGCCCAGCATTTGAGCACGCCTTTTTCTCCTGACCCCATTCCGGCAGCCACGCCTTCTCCATCCACCCCCAGATGCGATCCATCGCTTGCCTTAAAGACTACAGGCATGTTTGCGGTGAGCTGGATGACGAAATCCGACAGGAAACATTGACTGGCCTGATTTGTCAGGACATCCTTGATCTCCCAATAGCATTTTACCCAAACATCTTCGGGAGCATTATTGATAATGGTAATATAGGTTTCGTTGCCGTCATTGGTCTGCACTTTGGGCCAGATCAAGAGACTGCCTTCCTTGGATGTGTCGGTACGGCCAGTAACTTGGGCTAAGCCATAAGAACTTGCCATAACCATCAGGAAGGCCATGACTAAAGTCACAAGCATGCACTTTTTCATATTTCTTACCTCCTCAGTGTAAAACCTTATGGCAGAAAACATCTCTGAGCAGGTCTTGCACAGAAATGCGTCCATAATTTCCAGGGTCCCCTACTCGCCTTCAGACTCCCCCATGGGGGTCTGTGAGAATCCATGCCGTCTGCTCCAATGCCGGGTTAATCCCAGTTAATAAAGATCGGGTTGGTGGTATCCTGGTCACCCGCATTCTTTATATACGCCTGGCCGGGGCCGACAGCAGTTGGCGTCTCTCCGGCAAAAGGTCCACTACTGGAATTAAACTGCATGGACATCACGCCGAGGAGCGGCACTCCTGCGCTGTTCGCACAACTACCGGTGCGCTGCCTGCCGTGAACATAGATGCTGCCGCCTGGTGTCGTAAGATTGACGAACGGGTTGGCAACCTGGCTGGCGATGTGCAGCTTCGGGCTGATGAGGTTTTCGGAGAACCACTGGTTCAACGGATCCGTTAACCCACATCCCACGCACACAAAGGCGCCCGACTGCGAGCCTTCATTTTCGTCATGGGGCAAGAGCTCCGTGTAGACAATGGAGTTGTTGTCGTCGACATAATCTTGCTTGCAGGGCACCAGGGTGAGAACATTATTGACGGTCCCCGTAGGAAACGTGCCCGCTGTTGACGGGGTCTGTTTCAGGAAAGGAAAAAGGAGGGCCGTTGGGCAGGTGTCATAATTGCCGGCATCACCCGTCAGTTTGATCACCCCTGGATCGCCCGCCGCGGCGCCAACGGTGGAGCTGTTGACGGCAAACCGCCAGGCACTATACTGCCAGGTCATGTTCGGACCTTCCTCAATGGCGGCCTCGCCGCTCAACCAGTTCCAGGCAATTTGCTGATCTTCGGCACTATTCACCGCCCAGCATTTCAACTCAGCGCTGCCGGTGATCCCGGGAGGGTTACCCCTGGTCAGGGGAAGATCTCTGCCATCCAGGCCCTTCCCGGTGGAGGCCAACCACGATATCGGCTGATTCGGCGTGAGCGTAAAGACCCAGTCAGCGTGGTCGCAGGGGAACGGAAAACGGTAATAGCACTTAACCTTAACGCTTTTGAAATAGTCATTGCTCAGCGTTATGATGGTGTCTTGGGGGCCCCCCTTAATCAAGGGCCAAATCAAGAGGCTTCCTTTTTTGGAGGTATTCGTTATGGTGCGATCAATCTGGGCGGAACACAAAGCCCCAAACACCGATAAGGTAAAGATCGTGATTAAAGCGATGAGCATGCATTTTTTCATACTCTCTCCTCCTTAAATGATACTGTTGCACACAATCACAGCGATTTTTTTGGAAACCAATCTAACAATCCACACGTTTGTAAAGATCTCCTCATGTCGTTGTAGCCCCTTTCCACCTCCTTTCATGCTCAAAAATACCTCGTTGCTCCAATCCCAAACTCCTGCTTGAAAAGTCAACCCCTTACCTTAATGTCCACCATACCTTTGCTGCCTTCCCCTTGCAGAGAAAGCAACAACCCGAGATCCGAACCAAACCTCTGGCCAAAACTACAAAAACAAAGCGTTAGCCCAGAGCTCCCACAAAAAGCACAAAACTTCCGACGCATGAGACACCGCTTGTATTTCCCCCCATGTCCGTAGGAAACGCGAAAATCCACAATATCAGAGTGTACGAAGCTCTTGCTTAGAGATGTCCCTACCACCATGGCGAGGCGTTGTCAACAAAAATCTCAAAACCGCTAAGCAATTAAAGATTGACTCCGCACCGGTTTTGGTGTCAACTAAAGTCAGCTTTTTTGCTGAATGGATGGTATATTAGCATTAGAGCATAGCGATGTAGTGTTCCTCAAATTGTTGTGAGAATTCATTATGAATTTCCCTGTCGTCGTTTATGCCATCAGCGGAATGCAGGGCCGTCGGCATCCCACCGGTTCTCACTCGCCAAGAGTATCAGGCGGGTCGTTTTATATAAAGACATCGCTCGCTTTCGGCTGAAACCCAAGTTCTTATCGGAGTTTATCTAAATGAAGCGCAATGGAATAATTTTAGCGATTATTTTGTCACTTGCAATTGCTTTCAGTTTGAAAGGTGAGGCCGCCGACACCCTCGCCTGGCTCGATACCCCCGGCAACGCTTATGCTGTGTATGTGTCTGGCTCCTACGCCTATGTCGCGGATGATTGGGCCGGGCTCCAGGTGATTAACGTCAATAACCCACAAAACCCAACAATCGTGGGCTCATTGGACACTCCTGGCAATACCCGCAGAATTGCCGTATCCGGGTCCTACGCCTACCTCGCTGACACTTCCGGCGGCTTTCGCATCGTCGATGTATCCACTCCCAACAATCCCATCCTTGTCGGTTCTCTCGCGTCAGCCGACAGCGTCGAGGGAGTGTTCATCTCCGGGAACACCGCCTATCTGGCAGTCAAAGGTCTGGGCTTGCAGATTGTTGACATCACGAACCGGGCTACCCCGACCAACCTGGGACGCGCCTACACTAAAAATTACACCGATACCAGGGGGGTCTGTGTGGTCGGTTCCAAAGCCTACATCGCTGATGGCAAGTGGGGACTCCGCGTGGCCGATGTTACCAATCCCAAAAGCCCCAAGATTGTCGGCAGCGTCGACACCCCCGGAACGGCACTGAACGTTTCCGTGCTCGGATCTTATGCCTACGTGGCGGATCTTACCGGCGGTCTCCAGGTCATCGACATATCCGACTCTGCACAACCCAAGATCGTGGCCTCGGTGGCAAGCAAAGGCTACTGCAGGTCTCTCTTTATATCCTATCCTTATGTTTATCTCGCCGATGACCATGCCGGTGGCCTGAGGGCATTTGATATCACCGACCCGCTCCACCCCTATGAGGAAGCGAGCATCCTCACCCCCGGTAATGTTTTTGGCGTGCATGTCTCGGGAAATAATGCCTACGTCGCGGATTATGGTACTTTTCGGATCATCGATATCGGTATTTTGATGAACCGTGTTGTCAGCGCGGTGGCCACTCCTGGAAACGCTCTGGATGTGAACGTCTCCAGCCCTTATGCCTATGTTGCCGACGACACCTCCGGACTGCAGGTGATCAATGTCAGCAACCCGCTGAGCCCCTACCTCTTCGCCTCCGCAGCAACTCCGGGCAGCGCTCGCGGGTTGCAGGTGTCCGCTTCCTATGCCTATGTGGCAGACGGCCCTGGCGGCCTGCAGATCATCAATATCGACAATCCCCAGAACCCCAGCATCGTAGGATATCTGGATACCAACGGCACCACCGAAGGAGTATTTGTTGCCGACCCCTACGCTTACACCGCTGACGGCGATGCCGGCCTCAAAGTGATCAATGTCGGGCGTCCTGACTCCCCATGGTATGTCGGAGCGCTGGCCACCCCCGGGTACGCCACCGGTGTTTCCGTGGCGGGAGGCTATGCGTATCTGGCAGCCGGTAGCGCTGGTCTCCACGTAATCGATATCACTCAGCCAGCGGCCCCGGTCCTCATTAACACCGTGCTCACGAGTTATGCTCAGTTCGTCCTGGTGAAAGGTTCGTGTGCCTACGTCGCTGATGGGACCGGCGGCTTTCTCGTGGTTGATATCAGTGATCCCCTTAACGCCGGCATCACCGGGTGGGTGGAAACCGACGGAAGCTCGAATGGAGCATACGCCTCGGGGACTTTTGCTTATGTGGCTGACAGCAATGGTCTTCAAGTCATTCTCATAAGCGATCCCACCTATCCATATGTTATCAATGTTGTCACCACTCCCGGGTCGGCCCACAAAGTTGCCGTATCCGGTAATTATGCCTATGTAGCCGACGGCGCTTCCGGCCTTCAAGTCATTGATAAATCGATGTTTCCCTGCGGGGACCCGGCCCCAGCCACACCCGGAAGCATGAGCTATCCAGCAAGCGATAATGACGGGAATTTCGTCATCACGTGGTCGCCCGCCATTCGCGCCACGGGATACGTTCTGCAGAGGGCCGCGAACTCATCATTCACCGGAGCCATTACCGCTTATCGGGGTCCCGCCAGCGCTTTCAATGAAACAAGCATGCCCACCGGCACCTATTATTATCGGGTTCAGGCGACCAATGATTGCGGCAACAGCAGCTGGCGAAATGGCTCAGGGATTGCCGTCAATTCCTTTCCGCCGGCACCGGCAACTCTCTCCTACCCGCCCACCAACTGTGGGGTCGGTTTCACGGTATCCTGGTCCCAGTCACCCGGCGCAACCGGTTATGCGCTCCAGCGGGCAACCGACCCGTCCTTCAGCGGAGCAACTACCGTTTACAGCGGCGCCATGACGTCTTACAACCAGGCCGCTTTGGCAATCGGAACGTACTATTACCGTGTGAAAGCGAGCAATAACGCCGGCGGCGGCACCTGGAAGAACGGCGGCCCCCTCCAGGTGGTCGCAACGCCTCTGGCGCCTGCAACGATCAGTTATCCTGCGAGCACCTGCGACGGCAACTTCACCGTAAGCTGGGCCAATCTCGACGGCGCCACGAGTTACACGCTGCAAAGAGCCATCAATCAAACCTTTGTGGGTGCGGTGTCGGTATATGTCGGTTCGTTATTTTCGTTTAATGAAAAGAACTTGACGCCGGGGACCTATTACTACCGCGCACAGGCAAGCAACGGCTGCGGCGGCGGCGCCTGGAAAAATGGGGATGCCATGATCGTCTCCTCGTCTCCTCCAGCCCCGGCCAGCATTTCCTATCCCGCCACCAACTGTGTCGCAAGCTTCCCCATCACTTGGGACCAGGTCGCCGGCGCCACCTCCTACACCCTCCAGAGGGACACTGCCGCTGACTTTAAGAACCCAACGGAATATGCCATTTCCTCTGCCTCATTTACGCAGGGCAACCTTGCACCAGGAGCCTACTATTACCGGGTGCGGGCGAACACTGCCTGCGGCAGCGGTGCATGGAAGAAAGGCGACGTCATCAATATCATTGGACCACCTTTCGCTCCGCTTATCACCTATCCTGGCAGCAGTTGCGACGGCAGCCTCGCCATATCCTGGCAAGTCATGGCGGATGCGACCTCCTACACCCTCCAGAGGGCGACAAATTCCTCTTTTACGGACGCCACTCCCGTCTATACCGGCTCGGGAACGTCTTATCCCCAAACCAATCTCGGGCACGGCACTTACTTCTACCGCATTCAGGCGAACAACTCCTGTGGAACAAGCGACTGGAAAGCCGGTGGGACAACCACCGTGACCTCAGCGCCCTCGGCGCCGGCAACCCTCAACTATCCTCAGAGTAGCTGTGGAGGCAACTTCACGGTGACTTGGCCAGTGGCTTCCGGGGCCGCCGGCTACACCCTGCAACGGGCGGCAAATGCCATGTTTTCCGGTGCGACCGTGGTCTACAGCGGGTCGGGAAATTCCTATCCGGAAACGAATCTTGGCACCGGGTCTTATTATTATCGCATTAGCGCCAATAACAATTGTGGCGACGGCCCATGGCAGCCTGGCGCTGCCATCAATGTCGTTGGCTCGCCCTCCCCACCCAGTGCCATAAGCTATCCTTCCAGCAACTGTAGCGGCGCCTTTGCCGTGAGCTGGGCAGCGGTGAGCGGCGCCACAACCTACACCCTCCAGCGGGCCACCGACCCTTCTTTCGTTAATGTCACCACCGTCTACACCGGTTCAGGAACGTCCTTCGCCGAGGCCGGACTTCCTGCAGGCACTTATTATTATCGTGTCAGCGCCAATAATGATTGTGGCAACAGCTCCTGGACTCCCGGACAATCAGTTGCGGTAACCGCTACCCTACCGCCGCCTGCCGGCGTCACTTATCCTTTCAGCACCTGCACAGGGATCTTCAGGGTGAGCTGGGATGCGGTCAACACCGCGACGTTATACTCCTTGCAGCGAGCAACGAGCCTCTCCTTTGCCGATGCTCAGGACCTCTACACCGGCTCGGCGACTTTCTTCGACCAAAATAGTCTGGGCCTCGGAACCTATTATTACCGGGTACTCGCGAAGAATTCGTGCGGCAACAGCAATTGGCAGGTCGGCTCGGCGATAGTTGTCACAACAACCCCTGGTGCACCTGCCACCATCAGTTACTCCTCGAGTAATTGCGGTGGAAATCTCACGGTAAGTTGGGCGAACGTGAGCGGAGCCGGCACTTACACGCTGCAGCGCGCTTCCAATGCGGCCTTTACCGGCGCCACGCAAGTCTATAGCGGCACCGGGACCGCTTTTAATGAAACCAATTTGACCAGTGGCCTTTACTACTACCGCGTTCTCGCCGGCAATGACTGCGGCAGCAGCGGGTGGACAAATGGCGCGGCGGTCGCGGTGACGGCCACCCCCATCGCCCCGGTCAGCATCAACTATTCTTCGACTAGCTGCAATGGAACGGTCAGTGTGACCTGGCCAACCGTAAGCGGCGCCACAGCTTACACTCTCCAGCGGGCCACCTCCTCTAATTTTGCAGATGCTGTCACCGTTTACGGCGGCGCAGCAAATTCGTTCGATCAGACGGATTTGGCGAGCGGGACCTATTACTTCCGGGCGCTCGCCGGCAATGATTGCGGGACCAGTGATTGGAAAGCGGGACCGGCCATCGCGGTGACCGGCATTCCCCCAACTCCCGGAAGCATCAGTTATCCAACCGGCGTTTGTGGAGGAAACCTTATGGTGAACTGGGGGGCGGCACAGGGGGCCACAAGCTATACTCTGCAGCGGGCCACAGACGCCAAGTTCGCCAGTGCGCTCACCATCTACAGCGGTTCATCACTTCAGTACGGCGAAACCGTTCCGGGCTCCGGAAGCTTCTATTACCGGGTGCAGGCCAGTAACAGTTGCGGCATCAGTGGCTGGAAGGATGGCTCCGTAATCACGGCCACGCCGTCACCATCCACCCCGGCGACCCTCACCTATCCTGCCGTCAGTTGCAATGGTCAGTTCACCGTGAGTTGGGCGGCCGTTGACGGCGTCGCCAACTATACGCTGCAACGGTCCCTGGATGCATCGTTCGGTGATTCCGCGAACGTTTACTCAGGGCCCGCGACATCCTACAATCAGCTGGGCCTGGGGCTGGGGACCTTCTATTACCGGGTGCAGGCAACCAACAGTTGCGGCATCGGTGACTGGAAGGAAGGTGGCGCCGTGAACATCGCACCAGCACCCCCTCCCTCCGCTCCGGCTACGATTACTTATCCGGCGAACAGTTCCGAAGTAAGTTTTACTGTGGCCTGGTCACCCGTAGGCCGTGCGGCGAGCTATACCCTGCAGCGGGCAACCAGCGCCTCGTTTGCGGATGCGGCCGACGTTTTCAATGGGACGGCAAATTCATACATCGAGAACGGCTTGCCAAGCGGGACGTTTTACTACCGGGTGCGGGCAAACAGCGACTGTGGGAATAGCGGGTGGCAAGCCGGCAATGCCATGGTGGTCAGCGCCAACCAGTCGCCCTTCATTTCCGGCCCTCTCCAAGGCCCAGCCACGGGGAAGACTGGTATTTCCTACAAATTCACCGGCCAGGCGACTGACCCCGACGGCGGTCCCCTCCAGTACCGGTTCTCGTGGGGTGACGGGAAAACGAGCCCCTGGGCAGCATCAGCATCACGGTTCCACCAGTGGTCCGCGTCGAATACCTACTGCGTGAAAGTACAGGCTGAGGACAGCCATGGGGCCCTTAGCGCTTGGTCCGACTGTGCCAACATCTCCGTGAGTCGCCCACCAGTACTGACGGGTCCTCCTGCTGGCCCGACCACCGGTAAGGTCAATACAGCCTATACCTTCACCGGGCAGGCGACTGACCCCGACGGCGACCCCCTCCAGTATCGGTTCTCGTGGGGTGATGGGAAGACGAGCCTCTGGGCAGCATCAGCATCACGCTCCCATCAGTGGGCCGTGCCGAGCACCTACTGTGTGAAAGTGCAGGCCAAGGACAACCACGGGGCTCTCAGCCAGTGGTCAGAGTGTGCTGCCATCACGGTGAGGCGCCCGCCACTGCTGACTGGCCCTC
>JADGQM010000368.1 GCA_017881795.1 Syntrophobacteraceae bacterium | reverse complement strand
TGCTGGGCCATGGCCATGACACTTGCCAGCATAAACGCTGCCATGAATACCAGAGCCGTCGCGATAAATGACTTTGTCCTCATGTCTTTCCTCCTTATGTGGTTGTTAGTTCGGCGGGTGTTGCCTTCCCCCGTATTTCTTAATACAAAATCCCTCGAAATTCTATCAAGACTTTTTTTAAGGAGGCTCGGCCGGCGGAACTGCATCGACTTGAGATATTTCTTCGGACATCCGGTTAGAGAAGTAATACCAAAATGGTGGTCCCGAGACGGTCTAAGCGAGTTCCGGCGCTGCTGCGGGACCAAATGTGCAGCATTGTCAGGTCACCTTGGGGGCAGGCTTTGGAGTCTTTGCTTTGCTCAAAGCATCTTGACTTTACACATATAGAGGTGTAGCTTACTGTGTGGAGGTGAAACATGGCTACGAATCTTGCAATTGACGATAAACTAATCATCGAGGCTCAATTGATCGGGGGCGCCAGAACGAAAAAGGCAGCGGTTACGGAAGCGCTCAAGGAGTATATTCAAAGAAGACAACAGATCCAGATCACTTCCCTCTTCGGGAAAGTGGATTACGACCCGGATTACGACTATAAGAAAACCAGGTGACGTCAGTGAAAATACTTGTCGATACCTCCATCTGGTCTCTGGCGTTGAGAAGATCAGCCGCGCTCTCGGAGGAGGATCAAGCTCTGGTTAACGAACTTAATGAACTCATTGGTGAAGTTCGAGTAGCAATGATAGGACCCATTCGCCAAGAGCTGCTGTCCGGAATTCCCGGTCAAGAGCAATTTGACGCCCTCAAAGGAAAGCTACAGGCCTTTGAAGACCTGCTCCTTACCCGGGGAGATTATGAAAGAGCGGCAGAATTCTACAACATCTGTCGGAAATCCGGGGTCCGGGGATCACCGATCGATTTCTTGATTTGTGCGGTTGCAGTTGGAATGGGGATTCCGATCTTCACGGCTGATAAAGACTTCTACCTTTACGCAAAGCACTTGCCGATATCCCTTCATCGTCCAATGACGACAAATCACTATGGATAGATGGGCATAAGTCCGCACCTTTTCCTGGTGGGCACAAAAAGACGTGCCCACCCTACTGCCTCAATACTAAAAACGTCGTAGGGTGGGCAGGGCTGCATCCTGCCCACCGCAACGGGATACGCACTTGCTCCCAGGTGTACTACTCCCGCGGCTTGCCGACGCCCAGCTTCTCCGCATGGCGGACCAGGTCGGTCAGGGAATCAGCTTCCATTTTTTCCATGATTCGGCTGCGGTGGGCCTTTATGGTCCGCTCGGTGGTTCCGAGTCGGTAGGCCACTTGTTTATTCAGCATCCCGGAAACGACGAGGGTAAAAACCTCAACCTCACGGGCTGTCAAAGAATTGATTCGCTTCTGAATCTCTCGCAACTCGTCTCTTTCCATTCTCGCCTGCCGATCCTGTTCGACCGCCTGGTGAATGGCGTTGAGGAGATCCGGCTCATCGAAAGGTTTCTGGAGAAAGTCCACCGCCCCGGCTTTCATGGCTCGAACGCTCATGGGGACCGTACCGTGCCCGGTGATGAAGATGATCGGGAGGGAAATCTCCGCGTTAGCCAATTCATTCTGAAGGTCGAGGCCGCTCATTCCAGGCATGCGCACGTCGAGCAGGAGGCAGCCGGGCGCTTCGGGGTCGGCGCCGTCGAGAAAATCCTGGGCCGACGAAAAGACTCTAACGTCCAGACCCGCAGCCCCCAGGAGAAACTGCAGGGAATCGCGGAATGAGGGATCATCGTCAACAATAAACACGGTTGGCTGTTTCGTCGTCACGACTCCGACTCTTTTGGCTCGTCTTTTTCTTTTGCGCCGCCGGTTTGAACAATCCTCAAGCCGGCCGGCACGTAGTCTTTGGGGAGATAGGACTCCGGTATCGTCACCTTGTTTCCATCACGGATTTGCGTGTAATGTGGAGACAGGATCTCCACCCCACCCTCATTGAAGGCTTCCTGGATGTTCTCGTGCAGCTCGGAATAGATCCGCATCATTGCCTGGGGGTTATCCGTATAGGCGTTCACCTCGTAAGCGACATAAAAATCATCGAGCGATTGCTGAAGCACGAAAGGAGCCGGCTCCCGCAGCAATCCCGAAGTGCGTTCGGCTGCGCTCAGCAGGAGCTCATGGACCTTGCGCCAGGGTGCGTCATAACCGATGGTCACACCGGTATGGAGGATCAGCCCCTTATCCCTCGCCCGGGCACTGTAATTGATCACACTATTGTTCAGGATCACGGCATTGGGAATCACTACTTCCTCATTTTTGACAGTGAGCAGCGTGGTAACTTGAAGACGGATTTCAAGGACATCCCCGGTGAAATCGGCGATCTTGACCCAGTCACCAACTCTGAAGGCCCTCCTGTAGGTTAAAACCACCCCGGCGATGATGTTGGATATTGCGGATTGGGAGCCAAGGGAAAAGAGCACACCGAGAAAGATGGAGATTCCCTTGAAAGCGGAGGAACTGGAACCGGGAATGAAGGGAAACGCAACCACGGCAAAAAAGGCAATCACCAGGAGGCTAAGGATCTTGTAGGTGGGTTTGGCCCACTCGGGATAGAAGCCCGAGAGCTTGACCGTCTCTTTTTCGACCTCAAGGAAAAAGAATTTCATGATCTTCAGCAGGTATTTCGCGATAATCACCAGGATGACGATAAAGAGAAGGTCGGGAACACGGTCTGCGACCGCCTCGGCGATGGCGGCTACGGGCACCAGGACGTAATCAAGGAGCTCATTGCCGAACGGCCGTGTCCGCGGGAAAAAGCCCAGCACGAGCTGCACATAGGTGTAAACGACCAGCAGAAGGATGAAAAAACGGACGAACTTCACGGCTCCCAACAATCCGGCCTTGAGATGATCCGCTCGAACAAGTTCAAAAGACTGAATCTGCACCGAGCGAATGCGGCCCTGAAGCCGAGTCAGGATTGCTGCGTTGATCTTGCGGTTGAGTCTCTGCAGCAAAACAAGCACGAGGGCTAGAGCGACGGTCGCGACAATGGTGTAAAGTGTGCCGGAGAGGATGCTTCTCAGGCTGCGTTCCTTACGGTATACTTCCATGGCGATACGTAGCTTCTCAGCGTAGTTCGCCGCAAGTTCCTCCCTCGTCAGCCCGACTGCCCCGGCATCCTGGGCGGAAAAGCCAGCAAGCAGAATATTCCGGGCGGAAATCACCGAGATCGGTATATCGAAGCTGAAAGTCTTCACAGCGCTGATTGGAACACTGAGATCATCGGCAATGCGTTTTATCCTCTCTGACATTCCACTTGCACGCTCTTCCGGTAAATATCCTTCGACCGTTTGGGTGATGGTGAAGAGGGTCTGATTACCGAGGACGACGGGATACCCCTGGGGCGCGACCGTTTGCGATTTAGTTGTGGTATTGTCGTCCTGAGCCGGACAAATGGGTGCCCCAAGAAAAACAAAGATAACCAACAGTGCAAAAAAGACCCTGGACCTGACCATCATTACCCCCTGTGCTGCTAACCGGTTTCCGTCCGGGATTTTACCCGTCGCGTAGGGGCGGGCTTTACGCCCGCCCGAAAGCTGCCGTAATTTCGACGCATTTCGGGAGGGGATAAACCCCTCCCCTACGATCCTTCTCCCTTTCTCAAAAGGCTGAAGGCATAAGCACTAACCTGGCGAATCTCGAATATCGAACAAGGAACCGCAGAATATGGAAGGAGAATGGGGTTTTTGATCTTGACAAGAGGTTGATTGGTTTTGCCGTTCGAGCTATTCGATCTGCAGAACCGTTCATAGCCCAGCGAACAACAGACAACTTCATCATTCGAAATTCCTTGTTCGATATTCGATATTCATCTTTTCCATTTACCCTTGTCCGCCAATACCGCCGCCGGCGGGTTGCAGGGTGAAACAGAAGGTCGCTCCTCGATCAGGATTATTCTCGGCCCAAATCGAGCCCCCATGAGCACTGATAATATTCTGAGAGATGGCGAGCCCCATTCCCAACCCTTCGGGCTTGGTCGTGTAAAGGGGCTCAAAAAGCCGGTCTTTATGATCTTCGTCAATGCCCACGCCAAAATCTCTGACCGAGACCTTCACGCCCTGATCTTCCCACATCTCGGTCCTGATAACCAGCTTCGGGAAATCCAGCAAAACATGACTCATCGCCGCAGCAGCATTCAACGTGAGATTCAGGAGGACTTGCTGCAACTGGACCGCGTCGCCCCGCACCGGCGGCAGCACGGGAGCAAGCTCCGTCACGATG
>JADGQM010000367.1 GCA_017881795.1 Syntrophobacteraceae bacterium | reverse complement strand
GCAACAAGAAAGGAGAAAGCATGCGCATCATCGAAAGCATTGCCGAGATGCAGCAAGCGGGCGAAGGTTGGCGTTGTGAAGGCAAGAAAATTGCTCTCGTTCCCACGATGGGCTATCTTCACGAAGGTCATTTGGAGCTCATGCGGGCCATTCGCAGCCACGGCGACGTTCTGGTCACCAGCATTTTTGTCAATCCGGCCCAATTTGGGCCTGGCGAGGATTTTGAACGATACCCTCGAGACCTGGAGCGAGACACGCGCATGGCGAATGAAGCCGGGACCGACATCGGTTTCATCCCTCATGTGAAGGAGATGTACCCCGAAGGCTATCAGACTTTTGTCAAGGTCACCGAGGTCACCGCTCCGTTGTGTGGGCGCAGTCGTCCTGCGTTTTTTCGTGGCGTCGCCACGGTGGTCGCCAAGTTGTTCAATATCGTAAGGCCTCATGCTGCAATTTTTGGCGAAAAGGATTTCCAGCAACTCGTGACCATCCGGCGAATGGTTCAAGACCTGAATATGAATATTGAGATCATCGGTCATCCCACCGTGCGTGAGGCCGATGGCCTGGCAATGAGCAGTCGCAATGCTTATCTGACGCCTGAACAACGCCGGAAGGCCGTGCGCCTGAACCGCTCATTGAGAGAAGCTCAAACCCTGGTGCAAAAAGGAGAAAAGACTGGCGAAGCAATCCTGAACAAGGTGCGAGAAGTTTTGGCAGAAGACGATGACGTGAGAATCGATTACGTGCAACTTTGCGACCCCTCGACGCTGCAGGAGGTCACCCGGATCGCCGCTTCAACGTTGCTGGCCCTGGCAGTGCACGTGGGCGTTGCCCGCCTGATCGATAATGCGATTTTGAATCCTTCTGCGTGAAGCGGAACTTGATGAAAACTCACCTTGATCATTCAGGAGAAAGCCATGCAACGAATTCTGCTCAAATCCAAAATTCACCGGGCAACGGTTACCGATTCCAATCTTCAATACGAAGGCAGTCTGACTATTGATGAAGATCTGTTACGATTTGCAGACATACTCCCATACGAGCAGATCAAAATTTACAACGTTTCCAATGGCGAGCGTTTCGATACGTATGCCATTGGCGGTCCTGCCGGAAGCGGCCAAATCTGTCTCAATGGAGCGGCCGCGCGCAAGGGAGCAACGGGAGACCTCATTATCATCGCTTCATACGCCGGCTATGAGGAGGCAGAGCTGACGCAACATGAGCCCAAAATCGTCCTTTTGGACTCCAATAATAGACCTCGGCCGGGGCATCCATAACTTGCTGACTGTGAGTTGGCGCCGGTTATTTTGCGTCGAGTTCAAGCAAACCCGGCCGTGGCGTTGATTCGGACCTGAAACGTATCACACATTCCCTAACCAGAAGGAGGAAGCTTCACAATGTCAATGAGTAACTATCTATTCTCTTCGGAATCGGTCGCCGAAGGTCATCCCGACAAAGTTGCCGATCAGATCTCCGACGGTATCCTCGACGCCATCATTGCCGAGGACAAAGCCGCTCGCGTCGCTGCTGAGACTCTGGTCACCACGGGCATGGTCTTCGTTGCAGGGGAAATCACCACCTCCTCGTGGGCGGATATCCCGGGGATTGTGCGCGACATCATTAAAGAGATTGGCTACAATGATTCTTCCATGGGCTTTGACTGGGAAACCTGTGCGGTCATCACCAGCATTGACAAACAATCCCCTGACATTGCCATCGGCGTCAACCCAGGCGAAGGTTTATTCGAGGAACAGGGCGCCGGAGATCAGGGGTTGATGTTTGGGTTCGCCAGTAACGAAACTCCTGTGCTGATGCCCATGCCCATTTATTATGCCCATCGTATCTCGCGAAGGCTGGCAGAGGTGAGGAAAAACGGCATTGTCGATTTCCTGCGCCCCGATGGCAAAAGCCAGGTTACCGTGGAATATGAGGATCACAAGCCGAAGCGCATCGATACGGTGGTGGTAGCCGCTCAACATACTCCCAATGTTTCTTACGACAAGATCCGCGAAGCGATCATCGAAGAAGTGATCAAGAAGGCCATACCGCCGGAACTGATGGACTCGAAGACCAAGTATTTCATTAATTCCACCGGTCGGTTCGTGGTTGGTGGCCCGCTTGCGGACTGTGGCATGACCGGAAGAAAAATCATTGCCGACACCTATGGCGGTCAGGGAAGCCATGGAGGTGGAGCATTCTCAGGAAAAGACCCTTCTAAGGTTGACCGCACGGCCTCTTACATGTGCCGCTACGTAGCGAAGAACATCGTCGCCGCCGGTTTGGCGCAACGTGTGGAAGTGCAGGTCGCCTATACGATCGGTGTAGCCGAACCGGTCTCGCTCATGGTGGATACTTTTGGCACAGGGAAAATTTCCCCGGATCGGATTGCCGAGATTATCCGAGAGACTTTCAGCTTTAAGCCGTCAAACATGATCAAACACCTCAGGCTGCTTCGACCGATTTACAAGAAAACTGCCTGTTACGGTCACTTTGGCCGGAGCGATCCCGATTTCACATGGGAAAAGATCGACATGGTGGATACGTTGCGCGAAAAAGCCGGGTTATGAAAAAGGGAGAACCTATGGATTTTGATGTTAAGGATCAGGGGCTTGCCGGTAAGGGCCTGCTCAGAATTGAATGGGCCGCGCAGTCGATGCCGGTTTTGCGCTCCATCAAAGAGCGCTTTGCCGTCGAAAAACCCCTGAAAGGCGTAAGAATGGCGGCGTGCCTTCATGTTACCACGGAAACCGCGACCCTGGCCCAGACCCTAAAATCCGGCGGCGCGGAGGTTTGTATCTGTGCCTCCAATCCCCTGAGCACCCAGGACGATGTGGCTGCATCCCTGGTGGTAAATGACGGTATCCCCGTTTTTGCCATAAAGGGCGAGGACAAGGACACCTATTATCGGCACATCCATGCCGCCCTGGCCTCTCTGCCGCAAATCACCATGGATGATGGGGCCGACCTGGTGACCACCCTCCATTCGGAAAGAAAGGAGCTCCTTCCCGGGATTCTGGGCGGAACGGAAGAAACGACCACCGGGGTGATCAGGCTCAGAAGCATGGCTGAAAAAGGGGTCCTGCAATACCCCATCATCGCCGTTAACGATGCCGACACCAAGCACCTCTTCGACAACCGTTACGGCACCGGTCAAAGCACCCTTGACGGCATCATCAGGTCCACCAACCGGCTCCTTGCCGGCTCGAACTTTGTCGTGAGCGGGTACGGCTGGTGTGGTCGCGGCGTTGCCATGCGAGCTTCCGGCATGGGGGCCAGGGTGATCGTCACGGAAATCGATCCTTTGCGCGCGCTCGAAGCGGTAATGGACGGCTATCAGGTCATGACTATGGCCGCCGCTGCGCCCCTTGGCGATTTCTTTTGCACCCTGACCGGCGATATTCATGTGCTCCGAAAAGAGCATTTTGAAGCAATGAGGGATGGCGCCATCGTCTGCAACTCGGGGCATTTTAATGTTGAGATCGACCTCGACAGCCTGTCGCAGATGGCGGTGAACCGGCGCGAGATGAGGGATTTCGTGGAAGAGTTTACCTTGCCCAATGGCCGCCATCTTTATGTGCTGGGAGAAGGCCGCCTGATTAACCTGGCGGCAGCCGAAGGGCATCCTTCCAGTGTTATGGACATGAGCTTTGCGAACCAGGCACTATGCTCCGAGCACATGGTAAGGCATGCGGCAAGCCTTAAGAACCAGGTCTATCGCGTCCCGACCGTGATCGATCGAGAAATAGCCAAGCTGAAACTGGCGAGCATGGGCATCCCGGTCGACGTGCTTACGGATGAACAGGAGAAGTACTTACATTCTTGGGAAATGGGCACTTAAACATCCGCCGAATGCGGGCGCAGACAATCTTGGGGGTCTTTTTGGCGGTGCTTATCGGCGCCTGCTCACCGGGCCCCAAAGAGCCTTCGAAGACCGCTGTTTTCGAACGGGTCCCGAGGGAAGAACTGCCAAAATTTGATGATGATCTGGACTGCCAGTCGCTGCGGGCGGCCATTGAGAGGAGTCTTGATTTTTTCGATCGAGTTCCGCCGGACCAGACCTTTTCTCTCGGTGATATCCAGCTTTCGGGCGAAGTGCTCAAGGCGTCCTTGCTCAACTTTGCAAAACTTTTGGACGAGAACCGTTTGCATGCCGATGCGGTGGCCCAATCATTCGACGTGTACCGCGTGGGCAGCGAGAAAGGCTCAGAGCAGCCCCTCATAACCGGATATTACGAACCGATTGTCGAAGGCCAACTGGAGCGG
>JADGQM010000366.1 GCA_017881795.1 Syntrophobacteraceae bacterium | reverse complement strand
ACTTTCCGAGGAGCGTTACCAGGAGTTGATAGCGGCGGAACAAGAAGCCTACTATGCCCGCATCCGCGCGTCACTGAAAGACGTTAAGAGCGGTAAAGTGAAGACCTTCAAGACCGTCGAAGATCTGCTGGAGGCCCTTGAGGCGGACGAAACCGAGTAGTGTACACCATCGTCACGCCCCAGCAGTTTCTCCGCCAAGCCCGTAAATTCTTCAAAAAGCACCCCGAGCTGAAGTCACGCTTTGCGAAGGTGCTCGAGGACTTACAAACGGACCCTTTTCAGCCCCACCTGGAGTTGCATCCCTTGGGCGGCAAACTGGAGGGTTGTCACGCCGTCAGCCTCACCCATAGCTACCGTGTTACCCTGACTCTCCTGGTTACCGACAAGGAAATTATTCTGCTTGATGTCGGCAGCCATGATGAGGTGTATAGGTAAAGAATCGAGGATCTCAATGAAGTACTCTAATAAAATTCTTGACAAATTGTGATGGTCTCGCTATAGAGCCGATGGAACTGTTGAAATGGAGCAGAGTAAATGAGTTGCGGTAAAATTCAAAATTCTGGTTTTTGGTGCTGGTGGTGGAAGAGTGGCAGGGGAGGTGCGCCGCATAGTCTTGCCTGATTAAACCATCGGCAAAAATAGATGATCAGGGACCGTGGGCCACCGGCTCACGGTCCTTTTTTTGGTTCATAGGGGACTGTGGGAACTTCCTGCAATCCCCTTTTTTTATGCCATCAGGTTCAGAAGGGCGGCACGAAGGGAAGGATTTGAAGGCGCAGCAGTTCCTATTTTGTACTTAGCGCCCTGTGGGCGAACTTTCTTTGACAGGATTTACAGGATCAAGGATTCGCTTCCTGATAATCCTGTTAATCCTGTCGAAAAATGGAAATTCCTATACGGTCAAGTTAGGGAAATGACACAAAACAGTCATAGCGATAGCAAAAGGAGGAAAGATCATGTTGGTAGTAATGGATCACAAGGCAACGCCGGAAGAGATCGAGGCCGTGGTGGCGACGATTGAGGCCAAAGGGTTCATGGCCCGCCCCATTCCGGGAGGTCACCGGGTGGCGATCTGCGTGCTGCATAACCATGGGCCGGTCGAGCCGAACCTGTTCCTGAGCATGCCCGGCGTCAAGGAGGCAATTCCGGTCACTCATCCCTACAAGCTGGTCAGCCGGGAATCGCAACCCGACGACACGGTGATTCACATCGGGCCAGTAGCGGTCGGCAACGGCCATCTCACCATCATCGCCGGGCCCTGTGCCATCGAGGATGCCGAGCAGGCCTTGACGATTGCGCGCCATGTCAAGGCCGCCGGAGCCCACCTCTTCCGTGGCGGCGCCTTCAAACCCAGAACCTCTCCGTACGCCTTCCAGGGTCTCGGCGAGGAAGGGTTGCAGATTCTTGCTCGTGTGCGTGACGAAACCGGGATGCCTGTCGTCACCGAGGCCATGGACCACGAGGTCTTCGATCTGGTCGAGGAGTACGCCGACGTGATTCAGATCGGGACGCGCAACATGCAGAATTTTAGTCTGCTCAGGCGCGCCGGACGGGCGGCCAAGCCTATTTTGCTCAAACGCGGCATGTCCGCCACCATCGAAGAATGGCTCATGGCGGCAGAATACATCATGGAGGGTGGGAACGCCCAGGTGATCCTCTGTGAACGAGGCGTCAGGACCTTCGCTCATCACAGTCGCAACACCCTGGATCTTTCCTCCATTCCCGTGGTCCAGAAGGAAAGTCATCTGCCGATTATCGTCGACCCCAGCCATGCGGCGGGGCGGCGCGGCCAGGTGATTCCACTCAGCCGAGCGGCGGTTGCAGTCGGGGCTCATGGACTCATGGTCGAGGTCCACCACGCCCCGGAGAAGGCGCTGAGCGATGGCGCTCAGTCGCTCTATCCGGCGCAGTTCGAGGACCTTTGCCGGCAAATTATGCCGATTTTCGCGACCATTAATTCATAGAATGAGCTGAATTACCGCCTCCGACGGTGGGGAAGAGGGTGAGGATTATGCGACTGAAAGTGTTCCCGGAAAAAGCGGAATTCATGGACCTGGCAGGGCAGGGCAACGTCATTCCGGTCTGCATGGACATCCTGGCAGACACGGAAACACCGCTGTCGGCCCTGGCTAAGGTGTACTCCGGCAAGGGGCCGGTGTTCCTTCTGGAAAGTGTCGAGGGCGGCGAGCGCTGGGGACGGTACAGTTTTCTCGGAGCCTCGGCACACAGCAATATTCGGGTCTATCGGGATAAAGTCGAGGTGGAAAACTCCGGTCCGGTTCGAGAAATCCGTCACCATGGCGACCCGCTTCCGATCCTGAGGTCTCTCATGGCCGACTACCGGCCGGTTACTTTGCCCGGATTGCCCCGGTTCTGGGGCGGAATGGTCGGCTACTTTGCCTACGAGTTTGTGTCATTTTTCGAAAATATTCCGAACCATTATCCGGATGATATGCCGCTCGCCCATTTCGTCATTCCGGATCGCCTGTTTATCTTTGACAACCTCCGGCACACGCTGACGCTGGTGGCTTATGCGTTCTTGAACGGCAAAGAGCCCGAGCATGCTTACGAAGAGGCCCTGCGGTCAGTCGGAGCCATGCGTGATGACCTGGCGCAGCCTCTGCCCGAGCCCGCGATGCTTCCACAAGGACCCTACCGGCTGGAACCCCGGGTCGATCCGGAGGCATTTCGCTCGCAAGTTACGCGGATCAAGGACTACATAACAGCGGGTGACATCATCCAGGCGGTGCTTTCCCAGCCCTTCGGCTGCTCGCCCCCACCGGACCCCTGGTGGCTGTATCGGGTGCAGCGCTACATCAATCCATCACCCTATCTTTACTTCATGCATCTCGATAATACGGTGCTCGTCGGTTCGTCTCCCGAGACCATGGTGCGCCTGGACTCGGGGATCGCAACGTTGCGTCCCATTGCGGGCACCAAGCCGCGCGGGAAAACAGAACAGGAAGACCGCCAGCTCGCCGATGAGCTCCTCCAGGATCCCAAGGAAAGAGCCGAACATCTGATGCTGGTCGATCTCGGGCGGAACGATCTGGGCCGGGTTGCTGAAATCGGAACGGTGCAGGTAACCGATCTCATGATCGTTGAACGTTACTCTCATGTCATGCATCTCGTTTCCAACATTTCCTGTGACTTGCTCTCGGGGCACGACGCCTTCGACCTGCTGCGCGCAACCTTCCCCGCCGGAACGCTCAGCGGGGCGCCGAAGATCAGGGCCATGGAGATCATTGCCGAGCTCGAACAGGAGCCGCGAGGACCTTACGGCGGAGCACTCGGCTACATCTCCTTCACCGGAAATATGGACCTGGCCATTACCATCCGGACCGCGACGATTCAGAATGGAACCCTCACCGTACGGGCGGGAGCCGGCATTGTCGCGGATTCGGACCCGGAACGAGAGCGTTTGGAAACGATGAGCAAGGCGAGGGCCATGCAAAAAGCCCTGGAATTGGTGTATCAGGGGGTTGGGGCTTAGCGGTTGGCGGTTGGCTCTTGGCTCTTAGACGGTTTCGGTGGGTTACGGCGCAAAAAGACGCGCCTAACCCACCCTACGCATCGAATTCGGACACGCTTTTATGCCGAGCTTTGCTTGGATTCTAATCAACAACCCACCACGAAGAACACAAAGGAATGCTTTCACAATAATATCTGTGCATTTCTTCGTGATCTTCGTGTCCTTCGTGGTTAAAAAAATGCAAATTCCTATACGGTAGACTTAGCAGTTGGCGTTTGGCTGGTAGCCGTTGCAGCAATTGAGGAGGAATGAAATGATCTTGATGATCGATAACTATGATTCGTTTACCTACAACCTGGTGCAGTATCTGCGGATGCTCGGCGCCGAGGTGGACGTTGCCCGGAACGACCGGATTTCTCTTGCCGAGATTCAGATGAAGAAACCGGAAGGCATCGTCATCTCACCCGGTCCCTGCCGCCCGGAGGACGCGGGCATCTGCGTCGAGACCATTCGCCTGTTATCAGGCCAGGTCCCCATTTTGGGGGTGTGTCTCGGGCATCAAGCCATCGCGGTGGCCTTCGGCGGCAAGGTGGTGGGTGCAAAGCACCTGATGCATGGTAAAGTATCCACCGTAACGGCTGACGGCGAGTCGGTTTTCCGTGGGATTCAAAGTCCCTTTCAGGCCATGCGTTATCATTCCCTGGCAGTTTCGCGGGAGCATCTGCCTCCCTGCCTTGCAATTACTGCGGAAGCCGACGACGGCGAAATCATGGGTATTCGCCACCGGGAAC
>JADGQM010000365.1 GCA_017881795.1 Syntrophobacteraceae bacterium | reverse complement strand
CGAGCAGATCAGCAAGGGTTGCCTGCAAGTCTTCCTGAGGCACACCGAGGGAAGCGACCATTTCCTCGACCGTGCACGGGCGCCTCCGCACCATATCCAACACCCGCTGGTCGGTGTTAAGGTCCCTCTCGATGCCCCGAAACCCTTTAAAGCGCCCAATGATCTCGGTGCTGCCAGCAGGGAAGAACTGCCGCACCGCTTCCATCTCGGCTGACGAAAGTCCCCGGCAACAGGGATCGGCGGGCGGACGCACCACGGTGTTGAGCTCGACCTGATCAGGATGCAGGCAATCGATTATCACACGCAGCTTTCTCAGTTCTTCGGGCTGATCGTTGAAACCGGAAACGAGCATCACCTCAAGATGGAATTGCCCTCGGTAGTCCTTGCGAAACGCCTTCAAACCCTCAAGAATTACCCCAAGGTCGAGGCTCGGATGAGGCCGATTCAGGCTCCGAAAAACCTCCTCTGTAACCGCATCCAGAGAAGGAACAACCCGGTCCGCAGCCAGCAGGGCCTCCCGCACCTTTGCATCCCAGAGCAGCGACCCATTCGTTAGCACCACCAGCGGCAACATCTGGAAATGCTTTTTAATCTCCAAAATGAGCTCACCCAGAGGTTCATAGAGCGTGGGTTCGCCGGCACTGGAGAAGGTCAGCACATCCGCGCTATCAGGAAAGTCTCGAAAATAGGCCAACAAATCATCGAGGACCTGATCGGGATCAACAAAAGCTTGCCTCTTCACCGTAAGATGCGTCGTCGGGCCGGACTCGCAATAAACGCAATCATAACTGCAGGTCTTTGGAGGAACCACATCAATCCCGAGCGAGCGCCCGAGACGCCGTGACGGCACCGGCCCAAAAATCGTTATCATGTCATTTCCCCGATTATCAGAGTTCCCCGTTTCAAACTATTTGGTTGAACTTTTCAATGAATTATATAAGCCAACTATGAGATTGTCAAAATTGGACCCTGGCTCTTGTTGCTGCCATCTTTTCCTTTTATCCTTGCCAAGATTGTCCGGGATACGGTAATTTCCAATGTCACAGTTGGTGCCCTCCGCTCAGTGATCGGCTGGTGAAGGAATTCAAGTGCGCTCGCTGATGTTCCGCACGTCTGCTCCCGTGGTAGTAGTGCCAGCTCCTGTTCCCAGCAGCAAATCAAGATTCGACCGAAGCGGAAGGATTTTCAAAATAAGAAAATCGGGTACAAGATCGAAGCTCATTGACAAGACTATGATTTCATATTCAAGCAAACTAATACATTCAGCAGGAGGTAACAATGCGCAGTGATTTGATGAAAAAAGGGATTGAGAAGGCTCCTCACCGTTCGCTCTTTAAAGCCATGGGCTACACTCAGATGGAGCTTGACCGGCCGATTATCGGCGTCGCCAATTCGGCCAACGAGATCATTCCGGGACACATCCACCTTGACAAAGTCAGCGAAGCGGTGAAAGCGGGCATCCGCCTTGCCGGAGGGACCCCCATCGAGTTCAGCACCATCGGGGTGTGCGACGGTATTGCCATGAATCATCAGGGGATGCGCTATTCGTTGGCAAGCAGGGAACTGATTGCCGACTCGGTTGAGATCATGGCGATGGCTCATCCGTTCGACGGGCTGGTGCTCATTCCCAACTGCGATAAAATCATCCCGGGAATGCTGATGGCTGCCATGCGGCTGAACATTCCGGCTATTGTCGTGAGCGGCGGTCCCATGCTCGCCGGGCGTGCCGGGGGAAAAGCGGTGGATCTGGTTTCGGTGTTCGAGGCGGTGGGAGCGCACAAGGCCGGTCAAATTACTGCCGACCAGCTCCTGGAACTGGAAGATTATGCCTGTCCCGGGTGCGGATCTTGTGCGGGGATGTTTACCGCAAACTCCATGAATTGCCTGACCGAAGCTCTTGGTATGGGCCTTCCCGGCAATGGCACCATCCCGGCTGTGACCGCTGCCCGGATTCGTTTAGCGAAGGTGGCCGGCATGCGGATCATGGAATTGGTTCACCAGAACATCTGCCCGAGAGATATCGCCACCCGCGAAGCTTTCGAAAATGCGATCGCCGTGGATATGGCGCTCGGGTGCTCCACCAATACCGTCCTTCATGTCCCTGCCATTGCCCATGAAGCAGGGATTGATCTCAATCTGGAGACGTTCAACACGATCAGCGCCCGCACCCCGCACCTTTGCAGCCTGCGCCCCTCGGGTGCTCATTTCCTGGAGGATTTGAATGCTGCCGGTGGCGTCCAAGCGGTGATGAGCGAGCTTTCTTCCCGAAATCTCATCAATTTAGACCCCATGACGGTAACGGGTAAAACCGTGGGCGAGAACCTCAAGGGATTTCCCGTTCTTGATCGGGATGTCATTCGCCCCCTTGCCCAACCCTATCACGGCGAGGGTGGAATTGCTGTTCTTTATGGCAACCTGGCCCCGGAAGGCGGTGTCGTCAAGCAGTCCGCCGTCGCGCCCGAGATGCTTCAACGGATCTGTCGGGCGCGCGTATTTGAGAGCGAATCCGAGGCGGCGACCGCGATTCTGGACGGCCGTATCAACCCTGGAGATGTGGTTGTCATTCGCTATGAAGGGCCGAAAGGAGGCCCCGGAATGCAGGAAATGCTCACTCCCACAGCCGCTCTCATCGGTATGGGTCTGGGCAAGGATGTCGCTCTCATCACCGACGGCCGCTTCAGCGGCGGTACTCATGGCGCAGCCATTGGGCATGTGTCGCCGGAAGCCGCAGTGGGCGGCCCCATCGCCTTCGTTGAAGAAGGAGATGAAATTGCCATCGACATTCCGAACAAGAAACTCGAGCTGCGCGTCGATGCAGCCACTCTCCAGCAGCGCCGTGAAAAATGGACAGCCCCTGCTCCCCGGATCACGGAAGGTTATCTCGCTCGCTACGCTCATCTGGTGACTTCGGGCTCACGGGGTGCTATCCTTCAATGGGAGGACTGCAAGTAGCATGGGGGAGTTGTCTCGTGGGTTACGTTTTCGAGTTTGACGATGCTCTGCGCTACAATGATTGGTTCACCTCGGAACCGGGGCGCACTGCTGCCGCCATTGAGCAAGACCTGCTCCAGCGGGTGTGGGCTCCCACCGGGCCTCAAAGCGTCCTCGAAGTTGGCTGTGGTACGGGGCTCTTCCTAGAATGGTTCATACGTATGGGACATCAGGTTACCGGCCTGGAGCCCTCGCCTTACATGCTCAATGTCGCACGCCGGCAGGTGCCGGCGCGCGTCGTCCTGGATCGTGGATATGCGGAACATCTCCCGTATGAAGACAACGCGTTCGATACGGTAGCCTTGATTACTGCTTTGGAGTTTGCGGACGACCCACGTCTGGCGCTTCATGAGGCCCTAAGAGTGGCGCGCCGACAGGTTCTCCTCGGAATTTTTAACAAGTATTCCGTGGCCACGTGGCAGCACTGCTGGAGAAGGCTCTGGAAGCCCTCCATCTACACTCACGCACAGTTTTTCAGTATCGTTCAACTCCGACATATGGTGATTGAAGCTCTCACCGGGGCGGTTCCCATTCGTTGGCGGACGTGCTTTTTATTTCCTTTGAGCTGGTTGCGTTATCTCCACTCGATCGAACGTTCCCGGTTTCTCCATCGGCTTCCTTTCGGTCATTTCATAGGGATGCGAATTGACTTGCGCTATCCCATGAGAACTGCGCAGCTACCCTTACTTTATGAGATTCCCTCCGGGGTGGGACAGACGCACCTCCGCACGCTCTCATGGCGAGGTCGAGGAAGGGAAGGTCGTAATCACAGCTCCTTGCGCTCATCCAATTAAGCCATTTTGGGCGCCAGCAAATGGAACCGACTGCAGCTTCCCTTTTGATATAGTTTTTCAGATAATAAATTTCACAAAATTGCTCATGTGGGGGCAGGCTGGAAAACCTGCCCCACAGATTTTGAAACTATTTTTCTGAACAGCTATAGATCTTTGGCCAGTGCCGGGGATAGCTAGTTTTCATCCGGAAACTCCGCAGATCTGAACTTAGACCGTAGGGGAGGGGTTTAGCCCCTCCCGAAATGCGCCGAAATCATTACCAATTGCGGGCGGACATAAAGTCCGCCCCTACGCTCGTCCAACTCGAGCAATGGGTTTACGGATGGACACTAGCTAGAGGCGAAGCCTTTCATGCGCAAAGGAACCAATATGAAAGAAGCAATGTTCTACAGGAAACTCGATGAGAGCAAGGTCGCATGTTTTCTTTGTGCTCAGTTGTGCAGGATAGAACCTGGAAAACGAGGGCAATGCGGGGTGCGT
>JADGQM010000364.1 GCA_017881795.1 Syntrophobacteraceae bacterium | reverse complement strand
TATTTCAAACCACGAAGGACACGAAGAGCACGAAGCAATCACTTCGTGTCCTTCATTTTCTTCGTGTTCTTCGTGGTAAAATAAAAGGTTTAATTTTGGACATCTCCTTACCCGGCACTCACCAGTAGTCAATGTAAGCCATCATGAATGGTCGGGGAAGCAGAAACTTGAAAGCATCCCGCATACCCCTCTGGTTGTGTGCCAAATCGCAAATCTTTCCTGCAGGCATTTGAAATCATTAATCATCTTAATGGCTTGTAAAATGGTGCATTTGGGGGTATATGGGTAGCACTCGCCATCGTGCTATGGCATTGCAGACTTCCGGCAAGGGCTTGAGGACCTCAGCTTCGTTAGGAAAAGGGTCCACGCCGATGAGAACGCGGTTGACAAGGTTGTTTATGAGGGATGAGATGTCCAGGAGACCTTTTCTTTGCTTCTTTATACTGCTTCTACTGGTGGCCTTTTCCCTATCCTTACCAGGGAATGGGATCGGTGTCGAACCAGGCGCCGGCAAGAAAACAGCGGTAAAGCCTGGTCGCGGAAAGGCAAAACCTGAAAAACCATCAGCAGACAAGGCCGCCGCAGCAGACAAAGCCCAGGGAAAAGGGGCGTCCGATTCCTCACCGGGTGAAATAAATGCCAAGGCAGCCATTCTGCTGGAAGTTTCAACAGGAACGGTCCTTTTCGAACAAAATGCCGATGAGCTGATCGAACCAGCCTCATTCACCAAAGTTTTGTCGCTCTTTCTGATTTTCGAAGCTCTCCAGCGTGGGAACATCCGCCTTCAGGACGAAGTCTTTATCAGCGATTTGGCCTGGCGCACCAAAGGCTCCAAGATGTTTGTAGGAGTCAACACCAAGGTGCCGTTGGAAGAGCTTCTCAAAGGCATCGCCGTCGTTTCCGGTAATGATGCCTGTGTCGCCGCGGCTGAGCACCTGTCCGGAAGTGTCGAAGCATTCGTCGACAACATGAACCGCAAGGCAAAGCAACTGGGTATGGACCACAGCCATTTCTTGAATCCCCATGGCCTGCCGGCTGAGGGGCAGATCACCAGCGCCAGGGATATGGCTACCCTGGGAGCAGCTTATATCCGCCACTTCCCGGAGGCCCTTCGCTTTCATTCCATGAGGGAATACACCTACAACAATATCACGCAGTACAATCGCAACCATCTGCTGAATAAAGATCCCTCGGTGGATGGTCTCAAGACCGGTTTTGTCGATGCTGCCGGCTACCACCTCGCCGCGACGGCCCAGCGGGAAGGAATGCGATTGCTGGCCGTGGTGATGGGAGCGGCATACCCGCGGATTCGTGAACGTGAGGCCATGAAGTTGCTGAATTTTGGTTTCCGCTACTATGCCATGGTCCAGCCCTTCCCGGAGGGGCAACCCGTGACCACAATCAAAATATGGAAAGGCGAAAAGGACGAAATCGGTCTTTATCCCGCAGAGATGGCCGCCTTCGTCATCCCCCGGACGCAAAAGAATCAGCTCCGCTGGGAGGTGCACACGACCAATGATGTGACCGCCCCAATTCAGATCAATCAGCCCCTGGGGGAAGTAGTTTTCTATGTTTCTGATCAGGCGAAACGGAATGTTGGGCTCGTCAGCCAGGAGGAAGTTAACCTTGCAGGGTGGTTCAAGCGAACATGGCAAACACTGCTGCAGATTCACAAACTCGATTGGCGGTGGTTTGCCGGCATCACTGGCGGCATTGCGCTGGCGCTGCTTATCTTTTTCCTTATTTCCAGTCGTCGCCAGGTGTTCAAGCGTTCACGGTGAGCTGCCGCTCTCGGGCGCCTGGCAGTAAATAATCATCCGAGATTGTGAGATCGACTCGGTTTCAAAAACCGAGTCGGTCTGGATGTTGGATGATACGGACAAATATTTTTTACCTGCGGGATTATGCCGGGGTTACATCATTCTTGCTTCGAAACGGGCTTTTTCTTCGAGGGATCTCCAACCCCACAGGAAGCGGACATTCAGGTCGGAACCCCTAGCTTGGGGAGGACCCAGCGATTCAAAACCACCCAGACCACCAAAGCACCCGCAATAAGCATCAAGTCCCAAGACATCCTGCTTCTCCACTTTAAGGGTTTCTGTGCAGTTCAATGAGGCCTTCCAAACCAAGGCACCAGCGTCGATAGGCTGCGACAACCTGTCGCACATTGATCAGGCTCAGCTGAACCCCGTCGGCCGCGGCTGACAGCTCGATTCGGCCCCGCTGGTTCGACTGGAAGCCGCAGAACATACTGACAAAATACGCTCCAACTCGCTGCTGCAGCATTTCGGGCACGATACACTTGTCTCTGCCGTAGAGGTCAGGAGGAGTGTTTCAAATTCGTTCTCACAGCACTTGCACCTGAATTCGTAAATAGGCATCTGGCCCTTTCCCCTCTTTGGCTGAAAGTCCTTCTATCCAATGGAGAAAATCCCCTGATACAATACCCATGGGCGGAAAGCGGTAGCCAGTTCCGGTGGGCACGGTAAAGCTGTGCCCACCCTACAGTGTTCCGAATTCTGTAGGGTGGGCAGGTTTTTTTGCCCACCGGAAACGTGAACGAACTTATGCCCGCGTGTACTAGTTTCTCTTCTCCCAGCATAATAATCACAGCTCATTGAAAAAGCAATTTGGGTCCACGACCCTCTCCAAGTTGACAATATGAGATATAATTCTTATACGAAGCCACACCCCAAACGGCGGTGAATCGTGTAAAAAGAAGGAGCTCCCCATGAAAGCGTGCGATGCCAAGTCGTGTGAAGGCTGCTCGAGCAAGGACAAGCAATCCAGAGAGCAGTTAATTCACTGTAAGTTGTTGAGGATAAAACATAAGCTGCTTGTGATGAGTGGCAAGGGTGGAGTGGGAAAGAGCAGTGTCGCGGCCTATCTGGCATTGACTTTGGCTAAACAGGGCTATCAAGTCGCACTGTTGGATGTGGATCTTCATGGTCCCAGCATCCCTAAGATGCTCGGGCTCCGCGGTATTCTCGATATTGCTGCCGACGGCCAGATTATTCCGCAAGAGTATAGCTCCAACCTCAAAGTGGTCTCTATTGAGTCCATGCTGGAGGACACGGATTCCGCAGTCATCTGGCGGGGGCCGTTGAAACACGGAGTCATCCAGCAATTCCTGGCTGACTGCCGGTGGGATGACCTCGATTTTCTTATTATTGACAGCCCCCCGGGGACCGGCGATGAACCTTTGAGCGTCGCGCGGCTCATCCCTGATGCCAAAGCCATCATTGTGACTACTCCTCAGGAAGTAGCGCTCGCTGATGTCAGGAAATCCATCAACTTCTGTCGCAAGGTGAAACTCAATATTGTCGGCCTTGTGGAAAATATGTCCGGCCTGCATTGCCCTCACTGCGAGGGTTTTATCCCGATCTTTCGCACGGGTGGTGGCAAGAGAACGGCAGAGCGCATGAAACTGCCCTTCCTGGGCGCCCTGCCATTTGATCCGGCGGTTGTGGAGGGCGGTGATCGCGGGCGCCCGGTTTTGGAGGAGGACACGGATTCTCCATTCAAACAGGCGCTGCAGGAATTTGCCGAGTCGGTTTTGAAAGAGCTCAAATTTTCCGAGAGCGCCCTGGCTCCAGAAATGAAGACCTTACACTGACGGGGTATTTCTGATTTCTTGAGGAGATGTCGAAAAATAAAGTTTTTCTTTTACCACGAAGAGCACGAAGAAAACGAAGGACACGAAGTGATTGCTTCGTGATCTTCGTGTCTTTCGTGGTCTGAAATTGGATCAAAATGAAAACAAGTTGTTTTTGGATGGACCCTAAAGCTTTCGCAAGAGCGCATGCAGATGCTGCGCTATGGTGATGACCGAGCGAGCCATGAGCTCACTGTGGCAAGGGTCCTCGAAAGGTTCAGCCGAATCGCTACGGAATTTTTCCAAGGGGGTTGAACTGGTTCCTCGTGGAACGATCAAGGCGCCAACATAACGAGTTGGGCCGAACTGGAGAAAGAGCTTTCGCCACCTCCCCCAAGATGCCAGAGAGAATTGGTAGAGCAGAAGTGCCTGCCAGAAGAGGCATCGACCAAGCTTCTTCTCATCGGGAATTTCTTTGAGCCCCAACTGCATCAGGATCATCCTGAAGCACCTGATGCAGTTCTCGCGTGTTTTACTCTTCCCGGCGATTTGTTTCAAAACCGGCAGATACCCATCCGCAGGGCCAATTCGAGATAACCAATAACCTTCCAGTTCGCTTTCCAACCAGTGATGGCAATGCCTTGTCGAGAACTTGAATCCCTTACAAAGGAAC
>JADGQM010000087.1 GCA_017881795.1 Syntrophobacteraceae bacterium | reverse complement strand
ATCTGGTATTCGCTGCCATAATTCTTGAATAAATAAAGAATAACGAACAAGACGATGATGGCAGCCGCATCGAACCAGAAGTTTCGCTTCTCGCTATTCATGATCTTCCCTTTTTGAAACCAAGTCTCATTCAACCACCGATAAGAGCCTTCCACGAAGTCACACGAAGATGGACGAAGACACACGAATGGAATTCATTAATCAGCAAGCCTGGATTCCCAATCCGCGTTCTTAAATCCGACATCCGAAATCCGAAATCAATTCGTCATCGGCTCTCCCATGATCCCGGTAGGTCTGAACAGCAGAACCAGAATCAGGATAACAAAAGCGAAAGCATCTCGATATTGGGCCAACTCGGGCACGAAGGCAACGATCAGGATCTCCCCGAGACCCAGCACAAAGCCCCCAATTACGGCCCCTATGATGTTCCCTATGCCACCCAGCACGGCGGCGACAAAAGCTTTGATGCCCGGGAAAATCCCCATAAAAGGATTGACTTGCGGGTATTTCATGGCCCACATGATCCCCCCTGCTGCGGCGAGGCTCGAACCCAGGAGAAAGGTAACCGCAATGATCCGGTCCAGGTTGATGCCCATCAGTCTGGTGGTCTCGAAATCTTTGGATGCTGCCCTCATGGCCTTACCGACCTTGGTTTTAAATATGATATAGAGCAGTCCAGCAAGCAGGATGAGCGTGACCAGAGGGGTATAAATGGTAAGCACTTGCACATGCAGCCCCATGAATACGATCACCTTATCGAAAAGCGGGGGTCTGGGAAAAGCTTTGGGAACACCGCCAATGATCACCACAGCCAGATTTTCCAAGAGGAAAGAAGCTCCGATCGCGGAAATAAGAAGCGAGATGCGAGGGGCATTGCGCAAAGGTTTGTAGGCAGCGCGATCAAGGAGAATCCCCATGAGGCCCGTAGCCAGTATCGCCACAGGAAAGCTGATGTACCAGGGAAGGCTGAAGAGCGCGATCGAATAAATCGCCACGTAAGCAGCAAACATCAGGAGATCACCGTGAGCAAAATTGATCAACCTGAGGATGCCGTAAACCATCGTATAACCAATGGCCACAAGACCATACAGACTACCCAGGGAAATCCCATTGATCAGTTGCTGTAAAAAAATCGTCAGATCCACACGCACCTCGATCTTGAGTCTAAAGCGGCAATATCATAAAATTTTACACGGCACTTTCAATGGTCAAATCGAAAATACATTGCTGGCCGAAAAAAAAGAAACAGGAAAGCACCCAGCTTTCCTGTTTCTTTTGGTGTTCGGACAACTATGGTTGATAAAATCGCGCCCTTGGCCGTAGCGCTCGGCCCTGTTCCTTCATGAAACCATCAGGGATTGACGGTGGTGACGTAGACGAACTTGCCTCCCTCCACTTTGTTGATCACCATGCTTTTAATAGGATTTCCGCCTTCTCCCATCGTGATGGTGCCGGAAACCCCCTGGAAGTTCTTGGTGTCGGCAAGAGCCTCACGAATTTTGGCGCCGTCGGTTGAGCCTGCGCGTTTGATAGCATCGACCATCAAGAAATAAGCATCAGCGCCAAGAGCGTCGAAGGCGCCCGCTTCTTTCTTGTATTTTTCTTCGTAGCGCTTGATGTATTCTCTTGCCCTCTCCGTAGTTGCTGCCTGTTTATGAAAATGGCCGGTAAAGTACATATTCTCGACCGAGGCGCCGCCAACCTTGATCAGCGTTTCATCTTGAGCCCCGTCGCCGGTCAAAATCGGCAGTTTGATTCCGAGGTCACGGGCCTGTTTGGCCAGCAGAGCGTCTTCCGTGTAATAATTGGGCGCATAGATGATGTCCGGTTTGGCGGCCTGCACGGCAGAAAGCTGCGCGGAAAAATCCTGGTCCCCAGTCTGGATGTAGGTCTTGGACACGATCTTCCCACCGAGTTTCACGAACTCTTTTTCAAAGTAATTCGCGAGGCCGACGCAATAATCCTGGGCCTGATCAATAATCAAAGCCGCAGTTTTTGCCTTGAGCTCATTCCAGGCAAACCGCGCAGCCACCTCGCCCTGGAAGGGATCAATAAAGCATGCGCGGAACGCGAACATTTTCCCCTGGGTAACGAGAGGATTGGTTGCCGTCGGGCTCACAGAGGGAATCTTGGCCGCCTCGGAAATGGGGTTTCCAGCCATACTGTTGCCACTGATGGCCTCTCCCAGGATGCCGGCAACCTTTTCCTTCTCCACCAGAAGCGACACCGCGTTTGCCGCTTCAATCTTGTCGCTCTTTGTGTCGACCAGCACCACATCAATTTTCTTGCCCAGAACCGTAGGTTCCATATCGTGGGCAATTTGAATCCCGGACCATTCCATGTCACCGTACGCGGCCACGCCACCTGTCATGGGCAAAAAGGCCCCGAGCTTTACCACATCCTGAGCCATACCGAGACCGGGAATTCCCAACAGAAAAACACCCAACAACGCCAGCACTGCAAGAACACTTGTCTTTCTCATTTCTCTCTCCTTCGATCTCAATGCCTGTTCATGGGAAGAATACAAACCTTAAGGTCATTACACTCATACCGATTTCGGATAAGTGTTCTCTACTCCGAGAGAATTCTGCTGTCAACTGATTAGTGGTCAGTGGCCGGTGGCTAGTGATAAGTGGTCAGTGAGTAGTGGTTGATCCAATCCCGTTCAGTCTTCGTAGCAGATGCAAGAACCTGTGTGCGTGAGGGAATGCTCTGTAATCGAACTGAAGCTTCTTTTTGAATAGAATACCATATCTCTAATGAGGGCAACTCAAACTTTCACCCCAAAGAAACGAGAGGGTTGGTCATGCGGTAAATTTTTCATTTCGTTGGGGCCAAGGCTGCTCTGTGGAAGTGGGCGAAATGGGGATTAGATTGCAGACCGTGTGTGATTTTGTTATAGGAAACGGGCGAGTGTTATCAGATCAGATAGAAAGAAGGCTGGGATGGCAACTGCTTTTGTTACCGGCGCCACGGGGTTTATTGGAGGTCACGTGGCCCTTCATCTGCTTGCGAAGGGTTGGCGCGTTCGCGCTTTAAGGCGCTCGGCTGTGCTCGCGCCGGATATAGGAAAGCTGGATATCGAGTGGTGTTCGGGAGACATTCGCAATTTTGACCAGGTCCACTCGGTAATGGCCGGTTGCGAGGCCGTCTTCCACGTTGCCGCTGATTATCGTCTCTGGGCCCGGAATCCCGAAGAACTATACGAAACGAACGTGGGCGGGACGATCAATGTATTGCGGGCAGCGCTTCTGAATCGTGCCGAGCGGGTGATTTACACCAGCAGCGTTGGGGCTCTGGGGTTAAGACGTGACAGAAAACCGGCTGACGAAACGACTCCGGTGCGCCTGGATGATATGGTCGGACATTACAAGCGCTCTAAATTCCTGGCGGAACGTGAGGCAGAGCGCTTCCTGGGCCAAGGTGCGCCGGTGGTGATGGTTCACCCCAGTACGCCGGTTGGTTCCGGCGACCATAAGCCCACACCGACCGGAAGAATCATTGTCGACTTTTTGAATGGCCGCATGCCTGCTTTTCTGGATACGGGCCTGAATTTGATCCACGTGAGCGATGTCGCGCAAGGCCATCTGCTGGCCCTGGAACGAGGCCGCGTCGGCGAAAAGTACATTTTGGGGAATCAGAATCTGACGCTTGCCGAGATCTTCGCGCTTCTCGAAAGAGTCTCTGGAATTCCTGCCCCTCGCTTTCGCCTGCCCTATTACCCGATCTTGTGCCTGGGTTATCTTTTTGAAACCTTGTCAAGGATCACCGGCAAGGAACCGCTCGTCCCTTATGAAGGGGTGAAGATGGCGCGGAAGTTCATGTATTTTGATGCGAGCAAAGCGGTGCGCGAATTGGGGCTTTCTCAAACACCAGTGGAGCTTGCCCTGGCGGAAGCCGTCGCGTGGTTCCGAGACCATGGTTATGTAACCAAACACCAGAAGAACTGAGGATGGAATGCGCTTTCCCGTTAGTCTTTATCTTTCGATGACCCGATATTTGCTTGGGAAGAAACTGCAGAAGGCAGAGCTTTTTCCTCTTGTGCTGATGCTGGAGCCCACCCATCGATGTAATCTGACCTGCGCCGGTTGCGGGCGCATTCGCGAATACCGCGACACGATTCTTGATGAAATGACCCTGGGTGAGTGCCTGAGGGCGGTGGACGAGGCCGGTGCTCCCGTGGTGACCATAACCGGTGGGGAGCCGCTGCTCTATTCGCGCGTAACCGAGCTTGTCAACGCCGTGCTCGCGCGCGGAAAGCATATCTATTTTTGCACCAATGGTCTGCTTCTGGAAGAATTGCTGGAACAATTCCGGCCAGATTCTCACTTCACTTGGAACATCCATTTCGACGGTTCCGAAGCGGTCCATGACCTCATCATCGGCCGCTCGGGCGGGTTCCGGAAGGCCTTCGCCGGCCTGCTGGCGGCCAAGAGGAAAGGCTTCAGGGTAAGTACCAATACTACGGTTTACCGGGAGACCGATCTTGCTGACCTGGAAGAGCTTTTCGCGCAACTTACCGCTGCCGGTGTGGACGGAATCCTGGTGGCGCCAGGATTCAGCTATGAAGACGTGACCGGGGAGGTGTTTCTAACCCGCCACGAAATCATGCACAAATTCAAGGGAATACGCCAATGGGGTCGGCGTTTTCCTTTAATCAGCAATCCGCTCTACCTCGATTTCGTAGCAGGTGAACGGGCTCTCAAGTGCACTCCATGGGGCAACCCGACACGGAACGCGCAAGGATGGAAGTCGCCGTGCTACCTCATCACCGACACCCATTACCCAACCTATCGGGAGCTCATGGAGCAAACAGACTGGGACCACTATGTCTCCGGCAAAGATCCCCGCTGCGCTCAGTGCATGGTCCATTGCGGATATGAACCGACGGTGGTCCTGCAGATGAGTGGGAAAGATTTGTTACGGATGGTCAAGTGGAATCTCTATGTTTGATTTCTGCCGACTGCTTCTGGGAACCATTGTTCTTCGCCCCTACGTCTTTGCCTTCCTGACCGTCTACCTTGCGGCCGCTGCCACTCATCTCGGGTGGCGCAGAACGCTGCTTTTCCTTCCTCTCGGTTACAGCCTGGCCTGGCTTTCCGAATATTCCTCCATCCATTGGGGGTTCCCTTACGGGGACTACTTCTATATCCCGAGCACCCGGGATCGAGAACTGTGGGTGTTCGGAGTGCCTTTCATGGACTCGCTGTCCTATGTTTTCTTGTCGTACTGCAGCTACTCCATGGCGCTTTTTATCCTCAGCCCGGTCCTCTTGAGCAGGAGTCGGGTCGTCATTCTCGAAACTCACAAGCTCAGGCGATCCCCACAGACTCTTGTCCTGGGAGCTTTTCTGTTCGTTTTACTCGATATCATTATCGATCCGGTGGCGCTCAGGGGCGACCGCTGGTTCCTTGGCCAGATTTACGGGTACCGGGAAATTGGCCTTTACTTCGGCATCCCGATGAGCAACTTTGGCGGCTGGCTGTTGGTGGGTTTGGCGATGATCGCAGCGCTTCAGGCGTTGGATACCCTGCCCTCTCTGGAGCCCAGGAAGCCCCCGACGCTTGCCAGGATCCCCGGGATAGGGCTGCTCGGGCCTCTGCTCTACGTTGGTATTCTCGCCTTCAACCTGGCGGTCACCTTTTGGATTGGGGAATATTTTCTAGGGATTGTCGGCTGTACGATCCTGTTTTTCCCGAGCCTGCTGGTCCTGCTTTTCACTTTTTATAAGCGCGCTAACCTGAGCCCCCCGCACCTCGCCCAACACGCCATGGATTTTCCTCAGTTGGAGGTCACCCTCCCTCCCCTCAATGCTGTTGAATTAGGGGATTCAGGAATTCAGGAATTCAGGAATTGAGGATTTCTTACACCGCAAGGTAGAGATTATCCTGGTTTGGCAAACCCAATCCCTGAATCCCTCAATTCCTGGATTGTTAATTCAACAGCGTTGCCCCCTCCCCTACCCTCAGGCAAATGAGCGGTTCTCTTCGATTACCGTGTGGAGTTCCGAAGCAGAGAGATTGAGCAGACCGGCCAGTGCCTTCCCCAGATTCTTTGCGGCCTTTGCGGAACGCTTCCAGGACCGGTAGTAGCTCCTGACGAGTTGGGGGTTTTTGAGCAAGGTCACCACAACCAGAGGAATCTTCACCCGCCCCCGGGAGTCGCTGATCGTTTCCAGATCAAAATCAATTTCATCGGAAAGACCGTCGCTGATGGCACGGAAAGAGAGGAAGGGAATGTGATTTTGGTAACACCATTGTCCCGCAAAATAGCTCTCCATATCCATGATCGAGGGTATTTTTTCAAAATCGCGGGCTAGTCGTAGTTTTGCTTCCGGCTGCTTTACGGTGACCATCTGGACCTTTCGTATCCGGCGCTCATCGCAAAAATGAGCCAATCTTTCCGAAACCTTGAGAGTGATCGCGGGTCTGAGTTCAGAATGAGGTTGCAGGTCATAGCCGATCAAGCGCTCTCCTAAACAAACATCACCCACGGCCAGATCCCGCGCAAGGCTTCCGGCAAAGCCCGCCGCGATCACGAGGTCCGGACGCGTCCACCCAAGCAGCCATTCCAGGGCCTCGGGCATCAGGTCACGGCCCATTCCGCTCTCGATCAGGACGAGCTCTTTGGGAGGGGCATGGCGAACAAAGCTCTTGAAGGGCTCACGTCTTGTGAGTTTCCAGGGCGCAGTGAGCCGCTTCAAAGCCGTATATTCCTGGGGCAGAGCAAAAAGGAGGGCAATTCGAAGGAGCGCCGTCATGTGCCCCCTTCATGGAGAAATGATGATGAACTCTGTTGCGTCAATCCAACAACTCCCGCATTGGTTCAAAGAGTCTGAGCATGTCTTTCCGACCTGGTTTCTGCCATCCGTTTTGCCAACCCGGATCTTAGCGATTCCAAACCCAGCCAGCTAGAGGAGTTTATGGTAACACAAGGGGAAATTACGGCAAAAGGTTTATCTCGCCTTTCCCAGGGACGGGTCGAGGCTCTTCTTGAAGACTTGAGGATTGGATTGAGAGTGACTTTTCGGTGATGCTGGTATAGAGAGAGGAGTCTTGGAATTCCTATGAAGGCGAGTTTGCCGGCGCCCCCAAATATGGCTGAGGAGGAGTCAATGACGCGCAGCGTGATTGCCGGTATTGGCAGCTATGTACCACCGCGAGTGGTCAGCAATGATGACCTTGCCGGGTTGATGGCAACGAGCGACGAGTGGATTCGAATGCGTAGCGGCATCGAAGAACGGCGTTTTGCAGACGAGGGGGTGTACTGTTCGGATCTGGCGCTCGAAGCGGCCAGAAACGCCCTGGCGGACGCCCATCTCGAACCCACGGATCTGGATTTTATTATCCTTGCCACCTTGAGCCCCGATCACCATTTTCCCGGCGCCGCATGTTTCCTGCAAGCCAAGCTCGGTGTTCCTTCCATTGGCTGCCTGGATGTGCGCAATCAGTGCACAGGTTTTATATACGGTTTGGCGGTAGGCGATGCCTTTATCCGCACGGGCATGTACCGTCATATTCTGGTAGTCGGGTCCGAGCTGCATTCGAGCGCCCTCAATTTTTCCGATGAAGGCCGAGACGTTGCCGTGCTTTTCGGGGACGGCGCAGGAGCGGTGGTGCTCGCTTCTTCGATGGAACAAGATCGCGGTGTCCTCTACACCGAACTCCACGCCGACGGCAGGTTCGCCAAGGCACTCCATATGGACGTCTGGAATATTTCCCGGAAACCCTATCTCACCCACGAGAGCATCGATTCAGGAGAGATCTGGCCCCAAATGGACGGCAAAACCGTCTTCAAACATGCCGTGATTCGCATGGCCGAACTGGTGACGAATGCCCTTAACCAGTGCAACCTGCAGCCGGAGGACATCAAGTACGTTATTCCCCACCAGGCAAACATGAGAATAAACCAACTCGTCGCTGAACGCCTCGGATTCGGTCAGACGAAGTTCCTGAGCAACATTCAAAAATATGGCAATACCACGGCGGCATCGATTCCTTTGCTGCTGGACGAGGCCTATCGGGCCGGAAAATTCCAAAGAGGCGATCTTCTCCTCCTCGTAGCCTTCGGTTCCGGCTTCACCTGGGCGTCAACAGTCGTGCGTTGGTAGGGGCTGAGTGGTAGGGAGTAACGAGTAAGGAGCAGGGAGTAAGGAACGGGGGATGGGGCGCCGCACACGTTCTTTGGGAATACCCAGATATCCGTTGGCTTGAAAAATCGGTCTTGAAGAAACATCGCAAGGCGGGGAAATTCAGCAGAAAAGGTCCTGTACGGGAAGGTGATATAGCTTGCGAACATGAGAAATTAAGGTGTCCGGGAGGTATCTTCCCCACAGCTTGATGGGAAGGTCCCCGATGTGCACCTCGGGGCTGAATCCCACGGCAAAAAGATACTCAAGCACAAATTCAACATTCATCGGGATATAACCCTGATAAATCCTGTTGTCCCTTTGGGCGATTATCCGCTCCTCGTGAATGCTGTTTCCAAGTTCCGATTCCACCAGATCAGGAAAGTTTGAAAGGATCAATTCCACATTTATCGCTGCTTTGGGCTCCTGAAGCAGTGACTCTAACCCTCTCATTAGATCGCTTTCAGGGATTCCCCGATTCAAATATCTTTGCCAGCATCGGCATTCTTTGTACTTCCGAAAGACGTTTTCTGTATCCCAAGAGGACTCCAGGATCAAACTCTTGGCGCGAAAACACCCATCGAAGCTCTCCTTATCGAAAACCCGGAGGTTCGCATCATGGTGCAAGGCTTTTTCAAGATTCGCCAGCTGTTCCTCGTCAGCGATGATCTTAATCCCTCCAACATCATTGATCCTTAACGCCTCGCGATCGAATCGGATACTTCCTTCGCTGAAACTCTGAGAAATGGCCTTTTCGGCCTCTATAAACTCACCAGCCATCTCAGATTCAGGGGTGAGAAGCCATTCAAGGGGAATCCCGAACTTTCTTGCCCGCTCTGCCGCCATTTGTTGAGCTTTGCTCTGCACTACGTTGAAGATCCAGTTGGCAATCTTGCGATTGGCCTTCTCCGCGATCCTTCTTGGCCGTTTTATGCGGTACAGACCAACGAGTTGCCCTTCTCCATCAAGGCACATGACGCCATCGACCGGCGTCTCCCGGTAGTAGAAATCCGGATTCATCCGGTACATGGAAAAAAGCTCCAACTCTCTCTCTGTTATCACGCCGCTGCCGCGACAAATGACTTCCCTCAGCTCCCCTTTGAGGTGAATCCGTCTTCGTCTGACAGGCTCATGATAGATGCTCTGGAGTAAATACGTGGTAAGACTCGCAAGGGTTTCCCCCAAAACAAAGCCGTCGCAGATCAGGATTTGCGTCAAGCGCAGCCCATCGTTGGGCCTTAAATGACCGCAGAACCAGCGTTCGGCAATATCAAAAAGTTCGTCACGATGGATAAAAGAAGTTAAATACACCTTGCCAAATCTCTTCCCTCTCGTTCTTTACCGGTCACCAACCAAGTTTCGCGGTTGCTTTTCCTCGTTCTGATTCGACGAATCAGAATCTTATACCGATTTTGCGCTTTGTACACTTGGAAAAGACTGCCATAATGTGTCTCAACTGCGAGGGACGGCCATGAAGGGACAGAAGACAGAGCAAAAGATTACCATCAACAGTGCGGCGCAGATCCTCGGCGTGTCGACGAAGTCGATCCAGCGCTATCTTGCAAAAGGACGCCTGACAAGGATTAAGGAAGGGACAAGGACACTTGTCCTGCTTGCTGAAGTAAAGGCCATGGAGGATGATCCATTGCTGGGACAGGGACATCCCTCGGCAGGTTCGGAAAAGAGCCTGGGGATGGGACAGCTCAGAGACACCGTAACGCTCGGCAGGGAACGCTATGAGAAAATGCTCCTCGAACTCGGTGAGCTCCGAAAGCAGAACCAATTCTTCCTGGAATTCAAGGGAATGTTACAGTCAAAAGAAGAGGCTCTCCGAAATCTTGAACGTGAAGTTGAACTCCTGGGGGAGAGAGTCCGTGTGCTGGAAATGAAAAGGCAGAAGGAACACACGGGAGCGCCTGAAGAGGTTCAAGAACCCGCAAGCCGGCGGGGACAGGCGAAAGCAAAGCAGAATAAACCCTGGTGGCAGGTCTAGGAGGCTGTCCGAGAATTGTCATTATTACTGCAAACCAGGACAAGGCATAGTTCAACCGAACCTGCGCAATTCTTCGACAACATTGAGAAGCTCCTCTTGCGTATCAGCCCGGAATGCGCTCACGCGTAAGGGTTTCGTGCCCCTGAGCCCCCTTGTGTACCAGATGAAGAATTTGTGAAAGCAACTGATCCCCCTCTTCTCCCCATAATGTTTAACGACAAGGTTAAGATGGTTCGTGATTGTGGCGATGCGTTCATCCATGCTGGGTTTTTCGCAAAGCGTGCCGTCTTGAAAGAACCGGATTACTTCTCGATATATCCATGGGTATCCAAGGGAGCCTCGGGCAATGACCACACCGTCACAACCGGTCTCATCAAACATCTTTTTGATGGAATGTACTGAGAGATTGTCGCCGCTGGCAATGACGGGTATCGTCAAGGCCTTTTTCACCTCCTTTATGATCCGGTAATCGACCGTTCCGCTGTACCCCTGAGTCCTCGTCCTTCCGTGGATGAAGAGAGCACTGACACCGGCATCCTCGGCGCATAGGGCAACCTCCCGTGCGTTCACCGAATCGGGGTCCCATCCTGCCCTGATTTTCACCGTCACCGGGACCGTCGCGTGGTCAACGAGCACTTTGAGCAGTTTTCCAACCCGGTGAGGCTCTCTGAGGAGTGCCGCCCCTTTTCCTTTGCGCGTCACTTTGGGTGTGGGGCAGGCTGCGTTAAGATCAAGGAGATCGAAATCATAACCTTCAATGCCTTCGAGGGCTTTCACCAGATATTCTTCATCATTACCTAAAAGCTGAATTCCCAGAGGGCGGTCCTCCGGGGCAGAGGCGAGCATATGACGGGTTCTTTGTTCATGGTTACTTATGGCCCTTGCATCGATCATCTCCGTAAAGGCTAGGGGAGCGCCGAAGGAGCGGGTGACAATCCGAAAGGGTAGATCGCTCACCCCGGCCATGGGCGCAAGGACGTAGGGGACAGACAGTGTAATATTACCGATCTTAAGCATGCCCTATTCTAACCTTCCGTGTTTTTACTCTCGGATAGCAGGTCGCCACGGTATTCGGCGCCGTAGAGGTAGAGCATAATCATGGCGAAGCTTAGGATCAGCGGACCGTAAAGGACCCCTACGAGCCCGAAGTATTGGACGCCTCCAATGATGGCCAGGAAAATATAGATGGGAGACATGCGCCCTTCGCCTCGCATCAGGAATGGTCGAAGAAAATTGTCGATCGATCCAGCAAGGAGAATGGTCCACAGTGCCAGAAAGATGGCAGATTTCATATTTCCCAGGATGATTAGATATACCGTAGCGGGAATCCAGATTAGAGCCGTACCAACGATGGGGATAAGGGAAGCAAACCCCATCACCGTCCCCCAGAATAGGCCCGGTATTCCGACAATCGCTAGGCCAATGCCGCCTACAAGCCCCTGGCATAGCGCCGTAAGGAACGTCCCCAGCAGAACCGATTTGGCGACCGCGCGAATACCATGCAGGAGCTCTTCTTCCTGCTCTTCCCGCAAGGGTGAGAGGGACCTCCCCTTCTGCAGCATTTCATAGCCGTCCCGAACAAGATAAAAGACGACAAAGATCATGATAAAGAAATGGGTGACAAGGCTTGCCACATTTCCAAGCAGCGTCGCCCCTTTGCTCAATAGAAACTGGCCGAGATTCTTGCTGAACTCCAGGAGGTTACTGACGACATCCAGTTTCTTCAATTCCAGGAACCCGAAACGCTCCGTAAGCTTCGCACTGTAGGCAAGAATTCGAGGGTCCTCGGTGATTTTATGGAGATTGCCAGCTCTCACCCACTCATGAACCTTGTTGACCGAATCCAACCCCTGGCTAACCAATGCCGACACAAATACAAATACTGGAATGACCAGCAGAAAGGTGATGATGAAAATAATCGTCAGGGCCGCAAGGCTATTTCTGCCCCTGTAAAAGCGTACGAAATAGACCTGCAGCGGATAGAACAGGGAAGCGAGAACGATAGCGAAGATGAGAGTGTCCATGAACGGGCCGAGGATCAAGTACACGAGGTAGAGAGAGAAAAACAGAACAACCAGTAAGAACGGCCGGTAGCCTCTAACCGTCAGGGAAGGGTTCGGGTGTTCTTCACCCGGACTATCCACTGCTCCCCCTTTGCTCGGCGCAATCAATCAACCTCTTGACACTCCTCATGCTCATTTGAGCTTTGCTGCCTTCTGACGGTATGAATCCATTTTGGCAGGTTCTCCCATCTCCTTAAACAAGTCCGCTTCAAACAAGTATACCTGTTTCAACTTCCCATGATCATCCTGGAACAGGACTTCTGCCTTTTGACTGAACTGGAGCGCCTTCTGACGAGACCCCTTCATGCGCCACGCTTTAGCCAGGTTGAAGAAGGCTTCACCGTTATGGACATCGACCTGGATGGCTTTTTCCAGCAAGGGAATGGCTGGGTCGGCTTTGCCTTGGGCCAATGAAGCCTTTGCCTGATCCACCAGATGCATTGAGGCGACCTGCTGTGGGGGGGGCTGAGCAGGTTTCTTTTCGGGTGGTTTTGATGGCAGCTCGGCGGGGGCCGCTATGTCGCTTTCCTTGATCACCGGGGCAGGCTTAAGAATGGCCGTAGTTTTCGGCGCCGGCGCAGGCAGCGGAGGCGGGGCCGCGGGCTCCTGACTGGGGGGCGGCGGTTGCCATTCAGAGGGCATATAGACAGGTTTCTTAGCCGTACAGGCTGAAACCAGAAACAGCGAAAGGATCAACGTCAACCCTAAAGTCTTAAGGTTGTCAGAGGGGATATTTACGTCGAACATTTTCATCCTAACAATCCTTCCTCTATACTCTGGAACAAAAGATAAAGGATAGAATGGAGACCGGCTCCGACACATAGCACGAAAAGCACACTTTGTGAATGCATAGCAAAAATGTCCCTCACTGATGGAGGGTGCAATATTCCTTCGGAACATGCTCATTAAGGAACGCTTCGAGGCGCGGTTCCCCGCAATGGGCGGTTGCGAGTTGTCCCGACTCAGTGCAGATCAGGCGCTGCGCAATCCCCGGCGGGATCCTGAATTCCTGAGGATGGATCCACGGCCGAATCTGGTTATAAAATCTTACCCAGATCCGAGCTGCTCCCTGAGAACCACTCAGTTGGGCAGGGCGATTGTCGTCGTATCCAAGCCATACGAGCACCAGGAGATCCGCCGTATAACCGACAAACCAGGAGTCGCGATCATCAGACGAAACACCCGCATAGGCCGCACAGGGAAAATCCACTCCCAGATTCTTGATATCACGAGCGGTCCCGTTTTGAACCGCGCCTTCCAAAATGTTGGTGATGAGGTAGGCTCTGCCGGGAGTCGTAACGGGAACGATCTCCACGTTGCGCCTTTCCTGGACTTCACCGATTTCGGTGACCACCTCTTTTACACTGAGCAGGAATGG
>JADGQM010000011.1 GCA_017881795.1 Syntrophobacteraceae bacterium | reverse complement strand
TTTCGAAGAGCGTTCCTCCAGGCGGTGCAATTGCTCGCGCCCAGTTTGCTTGCCCTCTTCTTCCTGGCTGCTCTCGGGTTCGGCTGCCGGCACAAGGCCTGCGTTCCGCAACCAGCCATTTGCCTGAGGAAACTGCCTGATCAGGCTGCTCCAGAGGTCCCAAAAGGGAATCATGGGGCCGATGAGCTCCATGTCAATCTGACGCTTCCAGAACTCCTCATTGATCCGACGTTGAAACTCAGAGTCTGTCAAACGGCCCAAAACGGAAATCCCGGCAAAGAATCGCTCCGGTCCAATGAAATTCTTGAGGCTCTGCCAGTTGTCGAGCAAAAAGTCTCGGTCGAGCATTTCCAGAAAAGCCACCGTGGAAAGCTGCTCCTGCCCCCATATCTGAAGGACCTCTTCAAGCAGGACGTTTTCGGAGCGGATAAAACGTTCCAACCGCTTCACGATGTGGGGCTGCCGCACGAGGCGTCTCAGTTTGTTGGCCGGAACGCTGAACCCTTCCAGAATTGCAGCTTTTAGATTAAGATCGGCATTCAGCAGGCGAATCCAAGTGTCGGCCGGGATGTCTTTGACCAGACACTCGAAGAAACTTGATGGCAAAGCATAATGCGGCTCATTTAAGGGTGAACCGTCCGGCATGATTTGCTCTCTTCAAACCTTAAAGGGAGTAGCATTCCATGAGCGCTATATCGATAGTCATGGTCACCGTTGGCAATGGTGAAGAAGCCTTGTCCATTGCCCGAACCTTGGTTGAGGAAAAATTGGTTGCATGCGTCAATATGGTTCCCCGAATCCGTTCCATCTATCGCTGGAAAGGGGAGATCTGCGATGAAGAGGAACAGTTGCTCATCATGAAGACACGGTCGGAGCTCTATCCCGCGCTCCAAAGCCGCATTCGCCAAATCCATAGCTATGAAGTGCCGGAAATCATTGCTTTTCCTGTCACCGACGGTTTGTCCGATTATCTCAACTGGGTGGTTGACAGCACCTCTATTTGATCCTGACACGTATGGAGGCTGCATGGGCTTCCAACCCTTCCAGTTCTGCCAGTCGCAGGATGGCATGAGCATCTCGCTCGAGGGCTGACCGAGAATAGGCAATCACACTCGTCCGCTTGAGGAAATTCTCTACACCCAGGGCGGAGGCAAACCGCGCCGTGCCAGCGGTGGGCAGAACGTGGTTTGGCCCGGCGAAATAGTCTCCCACGGCTTCCGGAGTATACTCACCGAGGAAAACCGCCCCGGCATGGGTAATTTTGCCAAGGTACGACCACGGGTCCCGGATCTGAAGCTCAAGGTGTTCCGGGGCAATCCGATTGGCCAGTTCGATGGCCGCATCAAGGTCCGCGACGAGGAAAAATGCTCCATAATTTTCAAACGACTGCCTGGCGATTTCATTTCGCGGGAGCTGGAGCAACTGCCGGCCAAGACTCTGCATGGTTTGTTCTGCAACGCGGCGGTCAGTCGTTATCAAGACGGATGACGCCATGGCATCATGTTCCGCCTGGCTGAGGAGATCCGCCGCGAGGTAATCGGGGTTGGCCTGGTGGTCGGCGATGACCAGAATCTCACTGGGACCAGCAAGCATATCAATGCCGACCTCTCCTGCCACCAACTTCTTGGCGAGAGCAACATAAACATTGCCGGGACCAACAATGAGGTCCGTTTTCGCCACCGATGCCGTCCCATAGGCCAATGCCGCGATCGCCCAGGCGCTGCCAATCTTGTGAATCCTGGTTACTCCCACCTCTCTGGCTGCTACCAGCAGATACGGGTTGATCGCGCCATCGAGCCGAGGCGGGGTAACCAGCGCGATGTCTTTCACTCCGGCCAGGCGCGCCGGTAGGCCATTCATGAGCACGGAAGAAATGAGGGGGGTCTCTCCTGCCCGGCCTCCCGGAATATACAGGCCGGCCGACGCAACCGGCGTCACCATCTGTCCCAGGAAGGTTCCGTCCGGCCTGGTAATGAAGTAGGAGGTTCGCAGTTGATTGCGGTGAAAGACTTCGATATTGGCAATAGCTGCCTGCAGAATGGCCAGAAAGTCATCATCGACCTTCTTGTAAGCAGCATCGATTTCGTCCTCAGAGACGGTGAGCTGTTTTCCGTTAAAAGCGGGAGCGTCAAATTGCCTGGTATATTCTACCAGGGCAGAGTCTCCGCGATCTCTGACGGTTTCCAGAATTCCCAGAACCTGTTTTTCCAGCGACGGATCTGCCCCCATCTTTCGAGTGGCAATGTGAGACAGTCTGATCTCCGCCTGTGCCGAGGGATACTCGATCATTTCCACCATACTATTTGACCTCCGTCGCCACCACGAAAGCATCGGCGAATCCGTTGCTGCGCAGACGCTTCATTTCGTCTTGCGCCATGAGGATATCCCGGTACGACCCAACCTGGACCCGATAGCGATAGCCATCCCGGTCGGAGAAAGGAAGGACTTGAATCGTCCCGTATCCACTCTGCATCCTTTCCTTCAATCGAGTGGCGTTATTCTGATCGCGAAAAGACCCGACTTGAATGGCAAAGAGGCCGTAACGAAGCGATGGAACCGGATCAACTTTCCAGTAGGTGCTGCCGGCGATCAACTGCTCGGAGGCCACCTGCACCGCTTCCACCCGCACGGGAGCCAGTCCGGGGTTTGCCGATCCCAGTTCCTGGGCGCCGCGGCATGAGAGATCGATGATGCGCCCGGAGACAAAGGGTCCGCGATCGTTAACGCGAAGGATGACCGACCGGCCGTTACGCAAATTAGTCACTTTGACGTAGGTCCCCAGCGGGAGGGTCTTGTGAGCCGCAGTCATAGCATACATATCATAGGGTTCACCACAGGAGGTCGGTTTGCCGTGAAATTCGGGACCATACCAACTGGCAAGGCCTTCTTCCACGTAGCCATCTGCCGAAGGCAGGGGATAGTACCATACTCCTTTGATCTGGTAAGGTCTTTGAGTGCGGAGCCCGGATGAGGGAATGGTCGTGGACGGTGGAGGGGTTTTCTTGGCGCAACTGACCAGAAGAATGATGAGAACGAGGCCGATCCCCATGTGCCTTTGAAGAGGTACAGTCATCGGTCTACCCTGATCACGGCATCACTCCCCGCACTTCGCCGGACCCATCACTTAACCGCTAACCACTAACCACTGCTTCTCACACATCCCCATTCTTTTCCATCTTGGCCAAATCTTCGAAGCGAATATCAATCCCGAGAATTCCCACGATTTCTTCGTACTCGTTGGTAATGGGAGCAGAAACGGTGATGCAGAGCGCCCCAGTGTAGCGGGAGGTATAGAAGTCCGTGACATGAACCTTTCCGTTTTTCATGGGTTCGATAAACCAGGGGCGGTCGGAAAGCTCTTCGCCGACCTTGGCGCTTTCATATTTGGCCTTATCGGTGATATGCGTGATATTCCGGGTGGTTTTCCGTCCTTCTTGATCGGTGATGTAAATATACTGAATGAAGGGATTGAAATCCAACAAAGCTTGCAGAACCGTCTCCTGCCGCGAAGGTGCCATGCTTTTGATGACTTCGCTTTCCACCACTTCTTCGACCAGATGGGCGGCCAGAGCATAGGCTTTTCGCTTGAGCAGGTCGAATTCGCTGACGAAGAGCTCGGGCAGATAGCGCCTTGCCCACCGTTCCAATTCTTCGGTGGAGATCGAGGTGTTGCGGCCCTGCTCGTATTCTTGCATGACTCTCCGGTAGATCTTGGCAATTCCCGGGTGGCGTTTGTCCAAGCGCCGGTCTCCCTCGAGTCCCAGACGCACATTGACCCAGTAAGCAATGCTGGCAACTCCGGATTTATCGGTGATGATGATACTGATAGGTCTTTTCAGCAGCTTCTCGGTGTTGAAGATGTTGTAGATCTCTTCATCCTTCACCAGACCATCGACATGAATTCCCGCGCGAGTCGCATTGAACTCTTCGCCGACGAAAGGATAGTTCGGAGGAATACGATAGGACAGTTCGGATTTGAAGTATTCGGCAACATCGGTGATCGCGCTGGTGTCAATCCCGTGCGCGTCTCCCTTGATGCCGATGTATTCGATGACGAGTCCTTCAATGGGAGCATTCCCGGTCCGTTCACCAAAGCCGAGCAAGGTGCCATTTGCGCCGCTGCACCCGTAGAGCCAGGCGGTGGCGGCATTGATGATCACTTTGTGAAAATCGTTGTGGCCGTGCCATTCAAGCAAATGTCCGGGAACGCCGGCATCATCAATGAAAGCTCGAACGAGTCTCGGGACGCTTCTGGGGAGAGCTGCTCCGGGGTAGGTTACACCAAAGCCAAGCGTGTCACAGAGACGGATCTTTATGTCAATCCCGCTGTCTTCTCTCAGCCGCATCAATTCCAGGGCAAAGGGAACGCAGAAGCCATAGATATCGGCGCGCGTGATATCTTCAAAATGGCACCGCGGGATGATCCCCTTTTCCAGAGCCTCGCCGACAATACTGAGATACTGCTTCAGGGCGGTTTTGCGGTCGCTCTTGAGCTTTAGAAAGATGTGATAATCGGAAACGGATGTAAGGATTCCTGTTTCTTTCAGGCCCATCTCCGCTACCAACTGAAGATCCTGCTCCACGGCCCGAATCCAGCCGTTGATCTCAGGATAGCGGTAACCTTTGGCAAGACACAGTTCAATCGCTTTGCGGTCCTTCTCGGTGTAGAGGAAGAACTCTGATTGGCGGATCACGCCGTTCGGACCCGAGAGTCTGTGGAGAAAATCGAAGATGGCGCCAATCTGCTTCACGGTATAGGGAGGCCGGGCCTGCTGACCATCACGGAAAGTGGTGTCGGTGATAAAAATATCTTCCGCTGGATCGATGGGCAGCAATTTGTGATCGAAGTCGATCCGCGGCACTTCTTCGTAAGGGAAAATTTCCCTCATCAGATTGGGTCCCGGAATGTCGAGCAAACTGTGCTGCCAGTACCGGGAATGTTCGTGGTCCAGGACCCGTTTCTTTGCATTCCACCGGGCCATTGAATTAACCCTCCCACACGCTTACTGCACGTCCAATAACCAATAACCAAGAGCTAACAGCCAACAGCCAACCTGCTATGGCGTTAACTCTTCCGTTCGGTTTCCACCCGCACACAAAGCTCGAGAAGCTGGTTGAGCTCCGCCTCCGATGGGGCTCCGCTCAACAGGCACGTGGCCTTTTGGGTTTTGGGAAATGCGATGACGTCGCGGATGGAACTGCACCCGCAAAGGAGCATGATCAAGCGGTCAAACCCAAAAGCAATCCCTCCGTGTGGTGGCGCACCAAGCTGGAGCGCTTCCAAAAGAAACCCAAATTTCTGCTGCGCCTCTTCTTTCGTAATTCCAAGGACGCTGAATACCTGCTCCTGGATATCCTGGCGATGAATGCGGATGCTTCCACCACCAATTTCCGTACCATTCAAGACGAGGTCATACGCCCGGCTCCGGACTTTTTCCGGCTCCTGACTCAGCAGCTCCAGGTCCGCTTCAAGAGGCGCCGTGAAGGGGTGATGGATTGAGGTGTAGCGCTTCTCATCATGATCCCATTCCACCAGGGGAAAATGAGTCACCCACATAAAATTGTACCGGTTGGGCTCGATCAAGTCCAACTGCTGGCTGAGGCGGACCCGGAGATTCCCTAGCGCCGCGTGAACAATCTTGCTCTGGTCAGCCACAAAGAAGATGATATCACCTACGCCGACGTTGAGCCGCTCAACCAGCCGGGACCGGACTTCTTCCTTGATGAACTTGGCGATCGGCGACTGCCAGCCGTCGGCCTGGATCTTAATCCAGGCCATCCCCTGCGCTCCAAAGATTTTAACAAATTCAATGAGATCGTCCAGTTCCTTTCGGGAGAGACGGTTCCCGTCCGGCAGGCGCACCGCCTTAACCAGGCCGCCGCGCTCGATGGCCTGGAGAAAAACTCGAACTTCGGAGCTCTGGGCGATATCGGTAACATCGATCAAGTCCAAACCGAAGCGCGTGTCAGGTCGATCCGTGCCGTATTGTTCCATAACCTGCGCGTAGCTCATCCGCGGAAAAGGAACCGGCAATTCCAGCCCGAGCAAATCGCGAAAGAGACGCGCCACCCAGCCTTCGATCAGCTCATAGATGAGCTCTTCCCGGATGAAAGACATCTCCAGATCGATCTGCGTGAATTCGGGCTGGCGATCAGCGCGCAGGTCTTCATCCCGGAAGCACTTAACAATCTGGAAATACTTCTCAACGCCTGCAACCATCAGCAATTGTTTAAAAATCTGAGGGGATTGGGGCAAGGCGTAAAATTTACCGGGATTGACGCGACTCGGAACCAGGTAGTCCCGTGCGCCTTCAGGAGTGCTCTTGGTGAGCACCGGGGTTTCTATCTCGATAAACCCATTGTCGCTGAAATACTGACGGGTAAGCTGTGCGGCGCGGTGCCGCAGCAAGAGGTTATTGAACATACCCTGGCGGCGAAGATCCAAATACCGGTAGCGCAGCCGTACGTTTTCACTCACATCGAGATCGTCTTCAATTTGGAAGGGCGGTGTCTTCGAAGAATTCAATATCTTGAGCTCGCTGACAATGATCTCAATTTCCCCGGTAACCAGCTTCGGATTGGCCATGCCTTCCGGGCGTGAACGCACTTTGCCCCGCACGGCGATGACAAATTCACTGCGCAGGGAATGGGCGCGCTCGTGGGCGGTTGCATCATACAGAGGGTCAAAAACCACCTGCGTGATCCCTTCGCGATCCCGAAGATCCACGAAAATCAATCCCCCGTGGTCGCGTCGGCGCTGCACCCAGCCCATGAGGGTCACCGCTTCATCGATATTTCCCAGGCTCAAGCGATTGCAGTCGTGGCTCTTGTTCCAGTCACCCAATGAGTCTAGGGATGTTGGAATGCTGGTGGTGGTTTCCTCTGGTTGCTCTAATTGGTTCACTGCTCTCTCCTCTTGCCTGGAAGATCACCCTATCTCCTGTAAGGTGGGCTCTTGCCCACCAGCGGGGCTAAGGGGGGTGTCGTCATGTTTCATCGGCGCTACAGCATAGCAGTTATCGGGAACCGTTCTCGGTGATTTCTTCCTTATATATTTCTTGCAGTCTCGGGGCAACCGCCTCCAGGGGCAGAACCGTTTGCGTCTTATTCATCATGTCGCGGCACTGCACCTCTCCCCTGCTGATTTCTTCATCCCCCATGATCAGGACATGCCTGACCCCCAGTCTGTCTGCCCGCCGCATCTGGCTCTTGAGACTCGCTCCTTCATAGTCGATTTCGGTCTCCAAACCCAGGCTGCGAAGCTGTTGGGCAAGGAGGAAACACGTGTCGCGAGCGGACGCCCCCAGGGATGCCACAAAGATCTTGGGACACCGCTGCGCTTCGGACTGTTCTTGCTGCAGCAGCAGAATCAGCCGCTCCATGCCGATGGCAAAGCCGATCCCTGGAAGATCCGGTCCACCCAGGTCGCGAAGCAGGCCATTGTAACGCCCGCCGCCACCGACTGCATTCTGAGCGCCCAAGCGGTCGGTAATGACTTCGAAGGTGGTCCGCATGTAGTAATCCAGACCCCGCACCATGCGTGGGTTGATGACATAGGCGGTCTTGAGCTGATCGAGATAGGATTTTACGCTCTCGAAGTGGTCGGCGCAGGCTCCACAAATCGAGTGAAGCAGGACCGGCGCATCAGCTAGAATTGCCTGGCAGCGCTCGACCTTACAATCAAAAGTGCGCAAGGGATTCGTATGACGGCGCCGCTGGCAGTCGGGGCAGAGTTCAGCGACGTTTTTCTCAAGAAATTCCTTGAGCAAATCCCGGTAATCCTGGCGGCATTCCTGGCAGCCCAGGGAGTTGATGTGAAGGACGACTCCGGTTAAGCCGAGACGCTCCAAAAACAGCCGCAGCATGTGCATCACTTCGGCATCCAGCATCGGATCATCGATGCCAAAGGCCTCCGCGTCAATCTGGTAGAACTGCCGGTATCTTCCTTTTTGTGGGCGTTCGTGCCGGAACATGGGGCCAATGGCGTATAACTTTTTGGCTAACGGATCGGCCTGCAGGTTGTGCTGGATGAAGGCGCGCACAATGGATGCGGTGGCCTCGGGCCGCAGGGCGAGCATCTCGCCCTTGCGGTCCGGGAAAGCATACATCTCTTTTTCCACAATGTCGGTGCTCTCCCCGATGCTTCGCGCGAAAAGATCCAGCTTCTCGATAACCGGGGTGCGAATTTCCCGGTAACCGAAGCTGGAAAGAAGCTCCCGCGCCGTCTGCTCGACCCTTTGCCACCACCCGATCTGATCGGGCAAGATGTCGTTCATGCCTCTGATGGCTTGAATACTCTGCATACAAAACCCTCGATAAAAGCTGTCACGGATTTAACTATAAGCGTGTTCTTCTAATGGAAAGGACGAACAAAAGTCAAGGAAAACATAAATTTATGCCCCATAAGTCGGTCTGGATGACAAGCCTGCTGCAGACCATGGCGTGCCGAGGAAGAAATAGGAGAAGCATGGAGATTGTTGCTGGATCTCAGAAAAGATAGGCAGCATTTCCCCTTGAAGGGGGAAGCGATGACAATTTTTCAGGCAGGGGGAGTGCCCCTGCCTGATTCAGATCGACATGTCAATGCGTTCTTATCTCATCAGCGGAGGGTGCGGATGTTTCGAAAAGTACCGGCTGCTGCGGTGCTGACGGGGGTTCATGGAAGAGCTCGCTATCGTCCTTAACCGTAAGAGCCAGGCGCAGCACGTCATCCATATGCTCGACCAATTCGATGTCGATTTCCTGAAGGATTTTTTCCGGAATCTCTTTCAAGTCCTTGGCGTTTTCCTGGGGAATCAAAACCGTTTTCAGCAATGCCCGGTGGGCAGCCAGGATCTTTTCCTTCAAACCGCCAATGGGTAAAACTCGCCCGCGCAGTGTGATTTCGCCGGTCATGGCGACATCGCTCCGGGCCGGAATGCGGGTCAGGGCAGACACGATGGAGGTTGCCATCGTAATCCCTGCCGACGGACCATCCTTGGGAATACCACCCTCAGGGACGTGTACGTGGATGTCCAGTTTCTGATAGAAGTCCGGTTCGATCCCCAGGCGGGCTGCCCGGGACCGGACGTAGCTCAGGGCTGCCTGAGCCGATTCCTGCATCACCTCGCCAAGTTTACCGGTGATCATGACTTTGCCCTTACCGGGCATCACCACGGTTTCAATCCCTAAGATGTCTCCGCCGAACTCGGTCCATGCAAGCCCCATCGCCAAACCAATCTCGTCTTTCTCTTCGGCGCGCCCGTAGCGGAACTTCGGGATCCCCAGGTATTCCTGAATCAGTTCTTCAGTGAGCTCTACTCGCGTCTCCAGACCGTTGCGCACTACTTCCTTGGCGACCTTGCGGCAAACCGTCGCGATCTCTCGCTCCAGGTTGCGCACTCCGGCTTCCTTGGTGTAATGGCGAATGATGGAGAAGAGCATGTCTTCCGGGAAGGCGATGTTGTCAGCCGAAAGGCCATTGGCTTTGCACTGCTTTGCCACCAGGAAATGCTCTGCAATGTTGACTTTGTCAAACTCCGTGTAACCCGTCATTTGAATGATTTCCATGCGATCTCGCAAAGGTGGCGGGATGGAGTGCAGGTTATTGGCGGTGGTTATGAAGAATACCTCGGACAGATCGTAGTCAAGGTCGAGATAATGATCGTTAAAAGCGAAGTTTTGCTCGGGATCCAGCACTTCGAGCAGTGCCGCTGACGGATCTCCCCGAAAGTCCATACTCATTTTGTCCACTTCGTCCAGGCAGAAGACCGGGTTCCTGCTCTTAACCTTCCTCAGGCACTGAATGATCTTTCCCGGTAGGGCGCCAATGTAAGTGCGCCGGTGGCCGCGGATTTCCGCTTCGTCGCGAACTCCTCCCAGGGAAACCCTGATGAAATTCCGGTTCATCGAACGCGCAATGGATCGCGCCAGGGAAGTCTTGCCGACCCCTGGAGGGCCAACGAAGCAGAGGATCGGCCCCTTGATCTTTTTGACCAGCGCCTGGACCGCAAGGTATTCCAGAATCCGCTCTTTGGGTTTTTCCAGTGCATAGTGGTCTTCGTCCAGGATGCGGGTGGCTTCATCGATGTCAATCTTATCTTTCGTTTTCTCGAACCAAGGCAAAGAAAGAATCCAGTCGATGTAATTCCTGACCACCGTAGCTTCAGCGCTCATCGGTGACATTAATTTCAGTTTCTTGAATTCGGCACGGACCTTGGTCGCGGCCTCCTGGCTCAGGCGCTTCCGCTTGATGCGCTTTTCAAGCTCTTCGAGCTCGGACTTGAAATCGTCCTTATCCCCCATTTCTTTCTGAATGGCCCGCATCTGTTCGGTGAGATAATATTCCCGCTGGGTCTTCTCCATCTGTTTCTTGACTCGACCCTTGATGCGTTCTTCCGTCTGGATGATGTCAACCTCGGCGCGGATATGGCCGAAAAGCCTCTCCAACCGCTTGGCGACATCAAGCGTTTCAAGCAGGTCCTGCTTCACTTCGAGCTTAAACGGCATATAGGAGGTGATGGTATCGGCCAATCGTGAGGGAATCTCGATGGCTGCGACACTGTCAAGGACCTCCTGAGTAATTTTCTTATTGTGTTTAGAATAGGTTTCGAAGGTTGCGCGAATTCCGCGGCGGAGCGCTTCGATTTCGACGGTCTCTGCGCCGTGTTCCTCCATGGGTTCGATCTGTACCAGGAAATAATCGGCATGGGGAACGAAGTTCATCACTCTGGCGCGATAGTCACCCTCGACAAGAACCTTGACCGTACCGTCGGGGAGCCTCAGAATTTGCAGGATATTCGCCACGGTGCCCAGACGGTAAATATCGGCTTCGGTAGGATTATCAGTTTTTGCCTTAGTCTGGGCTGACAGGAAGATCTTCTTGTCAGAACTCATCGCCTTTTCCAAAGCATTCACTGATTTGTCACGACCGACAAATAACGGCACTACCATCAGCGGGAACACGACGATATCTCTCAACGGAAGCAGAGGCACCATCAGCGACGCCGCACCATTATGCAATTCTTCTTTGTTGCGATTTATTCTGAACATAGGCCGAACATCTCTTTGATCTTAAGCGGGTTTTCCCGTTAGATTCTTGGTTCTTAGCTGTTAGCTCTTAAAGGATAGCGCTGGCAGACCATCAGGCTGATTCCTGGCCTTGCCCGTGATACAAGAGCAACGGCTCTCCTCCTTTAAGGATCACCTCTTCGTTGATGATGCATTCCTGGATCTCCGGATGAGAGGGCAGGTCGTACATAACGTCGAGCATGATGTTTTCCATTATAGAGCGTAGACCCCGTGCTCCGGATTTCCGCCTGATTGCTTCTTTAGCAATGGTCCTCAGTGCTGCATCGGTGAACCGCAGGCGCACATCCTCCAAATCAAAGAGCTTCTTGTACTGCTTCACCAGAGCATTCCTTGGTTCGGTCAGAATGCTGACCAGTTCATCTTCAGTGAGCTCGTTCAGCGTGGCGATCACCGGTAAACGGCCCACGAACTCCGGAATCATGCCAAACTTTATAAGATCCTCGGGTTGAATCTGGGCGAGGATTTCGCCGATATTTCGATCGTGCTTGCTGCGTATTTGCGCGCCAAAGCCCACACCCTTCACCCCGATTCGGGACTGGATGATGGTCTCAAGATAATTGAAAGCGCCACCAACAATGAAGAGGATGTTGGTGGTATCAATCTTGATGAACTCCTGCTGCGGGTGCTTTCTGCCTCCTTTCGGAGGAACATTCGCAACCGTTCCCTCCAGAATCTTGAGGAGCGCCTGCTGAACCCCCTCTCCGGAAACGTCCCGGGTAATGGAAGGGCTGTCTGACTTCTTTGCGATCTTGTCGATCTCGTCGATATACACGATCCCGCGAGATGCTTTTTCAACGTCATAATCTGCGGCCTGAATGAGGCTCACGAGGATATTCTCCACATCCTCGCCGACGTAGCCCGCTTCGGTTAAGGTCGTGGCGTCAGCAATCGTGAACGGCACGTTGAGAATGCGGGCAAGAGTTTGCGCGAGCAACGTTTTTCCTGAGCCGGTCGGGCCGATCATGAGGATGTTGCTCTTCTGCAGTTCGACGTCATTCTTGTCAAGTTTGAGCTCAATACGTTTGTAGTGATTGTGAACCGCCACGGAAAGAATCTTCTTGGCACGATCCTGACCGATCACATACTGGTCAAGAATGCACTTGATTTCCACGGGTTTGGGAATACTTGTCGCCCGCGCCGACTCTTCCCTCTCATATTCCTCAGCGATAATGTCATTGCAGAGCTCAACGCATTCATCGCAGATGTAAACCGTTGGTCCGGCAATCAATTTTTTGACTTCGTCCTGACTCTTACCGCAAAAAGAGCATCTCAACTCACCGGTGCGGTCATCGCGCTTCCGAGCCATCCAGCTCCTCCTTGGCCAAAAAAAATTCCGCGCGTCCAGGCTCCCCATGCATTGGGCTCACGCCTCAGTACGCGCTGTCACTTGATCTAAGTTGGTCGTATTATAACCACCGAGACGCATCATAGCCACCCTTAAATGCCTTTATCTCCAGTTTTCAAGAAGTTATGTGTCGGGAACAACGGCTTACGGCGTTCATTAAGCCTTAAAATGGCTACGCCCCAGGGTCGGAAAAAGCGTGAAGCACAAAAACCTGGTTGATGCGAACGAGAGCGCGCCACTTTCTGGGAAGATGCAAATCTTGTTCCACAATAACCGGAAGGAAAAACTCCGGGCTCCTTCCAAAGGCATCATGAGGAAAGCCGAGTGACCGTTTTCCCGGCGAGATCAAGCTTTCTACCGGGCGCCAGCACAAGGCAGCCCGAACGGGTCAAACGGAGTTCCTATTTACCGGACACGATGCGAGCAACGGCCCTGTTGGTTATGACTTCATCGACCATCCCATATTCTTTGGCCTGGTGGCCGGACATGTAGAAATCCCGATCGGTGTCTCGCTGAATCTGATCCGTCTCTCTTCCGGTATGCTCCATCAGAATGCGATTGAGCTCTTCACGCAGTCTGAGGATTTCCCGTGCCTGGATTTCCACATCGGTGGCCTGACCCTGGAAGCCGCCCATGGGTTGGTGCAGCATGATACGCACGTGGGGGAGGGCGTAGCGCTTGCCTTTCACGCCTGCAGCAAGGAGCACCGCGGCCATGCTGGCGGCCTGCCCCATGCACAGAGTGGATACGTCCGGTTTGATATACTGCATGGTGTCATAGATCGCCAGTCCCGCCGTAACCAGCCCGCCTGGTGAATTGATATAAAAGTGAATATCTTTGTCCGGATCTTCGGATTCGAGAAAGAGCATCTGAGCGATAATAAGATTTGCCATCTCATCGGAAATTCCTGTGCCCAGGAAAATGATCCGATCTCTCAACAGCCGTGAATAAATATCAAAAGCTCTTTCGCCTCTGCTGCTCTGCTCGATGACGATGGGAATGAGGGACATGTGTTACTCCTGTTCTGGGTCTCTTTCCGCTGGCGAGAATTCCGTGGGAACAGCCGCTTCCTCCAGCATCTTCATGACTTTATCCTGAAGCTTGCCGTCCTTGGCTTGCTGGACTATGGCAGCGTCCGCGTAATCTCGCTTGACAGTCTCGACGTCCACGCGCGCCACACGCGCCACATCCTGGAAGACCTCTTCCAATTCCTGCTCGGAAAGGTCCAGCTCCTCGCGCTTGGCGAGGTATTCACAGATGAGGCGCCAGCGCACGTTCTTTTCTGCCTGCGGCCGGTATTCAGCACGGATTTCCGGAGTATTGAATTTGCCAGGGTCCACTTTGAGACCTTGACTTTCGAATTGGTAATGAAGCAGGCCAAGGAGCCGGTCGACTTCACGTTCGATGACCCGGGAGGACAGCTCGATCTCCACTCTCGCCAGGAGTTGATCAATAATCTGTTGGCGCACATCGGCGGAAGCCCTGTCTGCTTCACGCTTCTGCAACTGCTCGCGAACGGTTTGCTTCAGGCCATCGAGCGTTTCAAACTGCCCCACCTCCTTGGCGAACTCGTCATCGAGTTCCGGGATGAGCTTTTCTTTGATTTCTCTGATGGTGACATCGAAGTGAACCCGCTTTCCGGCAACCTCCCGCGTGGGCCCGTCCTCGGGATAATCCAGTTCGAAGGCAACCGATTCTCCTGAGTGATGGCCGATGAGATGTTGGTCGAACTCGGGGTGAATCGTCTGCTTCCCGATTTCGGCCATGTAGTCGTTCGCTTTTCCCTTCTCGAAAACGGTTCCATCCACAGTCGGGAGAAGGTCGACCAGCACCACATCCCCTTCCGTAACCGGCCTTTCGGTTTCGACGCTGCGGAGTTGCGCATGCTGTTGCCGGATTCGTTCCAGTTCCGTTTCAACCTGGGTTTCGTTGATCTCAACGGATGGTCGATGAAGGGCAAGCCCTTTGTATTCTTCCAATTCAAAAGGCGGCGAAACATCCACCAGAGCAATATAGGTAAACGCGCCGTTGTCTTCGAAACGTGCCTCGCTCACATCGGCTTCCACGAGGGGCTTTACATTCGCTTCGCGGAGGGCATCCTGGAAAGTCTCCTGAATGAACTGCGAGGACAGTTCGCTCTCCACGGTCTTTCCATAATAGGATTTGATGATGTTTCGGGGCACCTTGCCAGGTCTGAATCCCTTAATGCGGATGCTTTTTGCCAATTCCCGATACTTCTCGTCGAGCTCCCCCTGAACCTTCAATGCGGGGATTTGCACCTGGAGTTTCTTTTGATTTGCACTCAGATCAACAACGGAAACGTTCATCTCCACGTCCATAAACCTTTCTGTAATGATATAACAGTCAACAAGAATGGGTGATCACATGGTGCGAGAGGGGGGAGTTGAACCCCCACCCTGTGACCAGGGCTGGATCCTAAGTCCAGTGCGTCTACCAGTTCCGCCACTCTCGCCCAAAAATGTAAGTATCAGCCCTGGACCTTTCCTATGATCACTTCTGGATCAAAACGTCAAGCCAAAACGAAGGTGAAAAGAGGTGACAGGAGAGCAATGGGGCGAAAGTCACTTATTCCCAGCCGAGAACATCTGCATTTTCTCCTTCGCCTCCTTCCTGGCCATCGGCGCCGAGGGAGTAGAGGTCATAGTCGCCGTGTTCTCCCGGGGAGCGATACACATAAGGGCGCCCCCAGGGATCGTTGGGTACCTCCTTGGTCAAGTACGGCCCGTCCCAGGCGCCATGACCCGGATTCTTACGCAGCGCCACAAGACCTTCGTCGGCACCGGGATAGCTCCCGACATCCAGACGGTAAGCATCGAGCGCGGTGCCGATCATGGAAATCTGAGCCTTAGCTGCCTTTTGCTTGGAAGAACCAACCTTCTGGAACATCTTCGGGGCTACCAGGGCGGCCAACAGACCAAGAATGATCATAACAATCAAAAGTTCAATGAGAGTAAAACCCCGTTGCGATATGCTGAACGGATTTTTCCTCCTCGTAACTTTCACGACATCCTCACCCATACTTTTCTCCATCCAAACTGGTTTCTGTTCTCCAGACACGCATCAATAACTCCAACATCGTCTCTCGAAAGATCTGCTCGGAATTATTAGCAGGAAAGAATTTAACTGACTCCGTTCGCTGTGTCAATCAAGCTTCCAATGCAGGACTCTCGTAGTCGTGGCAATTTATTGCGGGCCGGTGGAACTTCCCCTGGTAAATTCCGCGCGCAACCATGTAGTTATGGATAGCGTGGAGGTTTCTCTGTTTTTCCCGCGCCCACATCGGGGCCACCAGTTCCTGAGGGTGCGGATCACCGGTCAGGCGCTGGATGATGATATGAGGGGGGAGAAGGGCCAAAAATTTCGCGACGATCGATGTATACTCCTCGGAACTGAGACACTGAAAGGTTCCAGCCCGATACCAGCGCTCAAGAACTGTTCCTCGGACAACGTACAGCAAATGAATCTTCACTGCCTGGATGTCCTGTGAAGCCAGAAACTGAGCTGTCCTGAGCATGTCTTTGCGACTCTCGCCTGGGAGCCCCAGGATGACATGAACACAGATGGGAAGCCCGCAGGCTCGAGTGCGCTGAACAGCATCCACGAAGGCACTGACTGTGTGGCCTCGGTTGATGCGAGTGAGCGTGGCATCGCTCGCGGACTGCAAGCCATATTCGATCCAGATCAAGCGCTCCTTTGAAAGGGTCTCAAGGTAATTCAGAATCTCATCCGATGCGCAATCCGGGCGAGTACCAATGGATAAGCCTACGATATCTTCCACCGCGAGGGCCTCTTCGTACATCTTCTTGAGGGTGGAAAGCGGCCCGTACGTATTGCTGAAGGACTGAAAATAGGCAAGAAACTTGTTCGCCTTATATCTCTTGGCAAGTCTGGTTTTCCCCGCCTCCAGTTGTTGTTTAACGCTTTGGATTGTTTGTGCCGCGCCGGTGCCGGAACCTCTTTCGTTGCAGTAGATACACCCCCCATAACCGACGGAACCATCTCGATTCGGGCATGTTAAACCGGCATCAATAGTTATCTTTTGGACGCGACACCCGAATACTTCACGCAGATAGGAACTGAATTCACGATAGATTCTGGGAGATTCCATGCAATCAGCCCTGGTGGATGGAAAGATCCAGGACGCATCCGGCATCTTGGTCGCCCACCGGCAGTTTGAAAGGGTTGATAATGCCTCTTGCCTTATGCGTAACTCTAAAGGATAAATTGATGCTACGGCAGACTCGATGTCCGTCGCAGATAATGATATCATAGGATGGTAGGTTCGGCACAACATTCGTCTATTGCCCGCTTGGAAGCAAGGGTTTGAAGAAATGACCGAACGTTTTGATGTCATCGTAGTGGGGGCCGGTCATGCGGGATGTGAAGCGGCGTTGGCGTCGGCGCGCATGGGCTGCCGAACGCTGGCCCTTGCTATCTATCTCGATACGGTGGCGCATATGCCCTGTTCCCCTTCTGTGGGCGGCATAGGAAAAGGGCATCTCGTGAAGGAAATCGATGCGCTGGGCGGACAAATGGCGAGAGTCACGGATCAGACTGCGATCCAATATCGCTGGCTGAATACCAAAAAAGGTCCGGCGGTGCGCGGTACACGAACCCAAAATGATAAGGTGCGCTATCGCAACCTTATGAAGCACTGCTTGGAAGCACAGGAAAATCTTGAATTAAAGCAGTCTCTTACGGAGTCTCTGCTGGTAGAAAATGGGCGCGTCATGGGCATTGTCGACCAGTTCGGTGTATGCTTTGAGGCCCCGGCTGTGATCCTGGCAACGGGAACCTTCCTGCATGGTTTGATTCATGTCGGCCCTGCCCGGATTCCCGCGGGCAGAGCCGGGGAATTCCCTTCCAACGCCCTGGCGGATCAGTTGCAGGGACTGGGGTTTATCTTGGGCCGCATGAAGACCGGAACCCCGGCACGAATCCGGCGCGGAAGTATCGACTTCACCCAGTTCAGAGAACAGGAGGGCGATCCTGAACCAAGGCCGTTTTCCCTCCTTACTGATGGCGTGGTGTTGCCGCAGGTATCGTGTTTCATCGGCAAGACGCATGCGGAGACTCACGACCTGGTGCGCCGCCATATCCATCTTTCGCCTCTCTACAATGGCAGCATCACCGGAGTATCTGCTCGCTACTGCCCGTCTCTGGAAGATAAGGTCATAAAATTTCCCCACCGCGAATTCCATCAGATCATTCTAGAGCCTGAAGGCTTGGAGACGGAAGAAATCTACGCCAGCGGCACCGGCAATTCGCTTCCATATGAAATCCAGTTGCAGCTCATCCGTTCCATCCCGGGACTGGAATCGGCAGAGGTGATGAGACCCGCCTACGCCATTGAGTACGACTTCATCCAGCCAACACAACTGCTCCCCACGCTCGAAACCAAGCTGGTCCGGGGGCTTTACCTGGCAGGCCAGATCAATGGTACATCAGGTTATGAGGAAGCTGCGGCGCAAGGGTTGTGGGCAGGGATCAATGCCGCTTTACGGGTCCAAAAGCGACCGCCCTTCATTCTGGACCGGTCAGAAGCTTATATGGCAGTTCTGGTGGACGATCTCATTACCAAAGGAACCAATGAGCCTTATCGAATGTTCACTTCGCGAGCGGAGCATCGGTTGCTTTTGAGGGAAGACAACGCCGATCTGCGGCTTCTTGAAAAAGGCCATGTGCTCGGCTTACAGCCTCATTCCGCTTACCGGGAACTGGTGGAGCGAAGGGAAGCGATGATGGCTGAGCTGAAACGTTTGCGAAGGACAACCCTTCACCCATCGGAGACCGTCAACAAGCTGCTCAATGCCAGGGGATCTGCCCTTCTTGAAGAGCCAGTATCATTGGAGCGACTGCTCAAACGCCCGGAACTCGGCTACCCGGACATTCAGACCTTTTCTCCACCTCCTGCGCCGCTTCCTAAAGCAGTCCGGCAACAGGTGGAAGTGGAGTGCAAATATGAGGGATATCTGCGGCGTCAGGAAGCAGAAGTGTTGAAATTCAGGAAGCTTGAGCAGGCATCTATTCCGGAACATCTTTCGTATGCCGAGATTCCAGGACTTTCCAACGAAATTAGACAGAAGCTGCAGAACATCAAGCCGCTTTCCATCGGACAGGCTTCGAGAATTCCCGGGATGACCCCGGCGGCTCTTTCGATTCTATTGATTTACTTAAAAAAAGTGCACAATTTTCCCGTGCAGAGGACTGAAAATCCCAGCCAGGAAATAATTATTACTACGGAGAAAGAGCTTGCATAATAGCTGTTAGTCCTTGTAAAATTAGAATAATATGGTTATTGGCGACATATTGTGCTCGTTGTTGAACCAGGATGAATACTTTATCACTACAGGGAGGTCAGGGCATGGAGGGGAGAGAAGATACGGATTTCATCGCGATGTTGAGAAAATATGGCCTCCAGGTTACTTACCAGCGGCTCGCCGTCTACCAGTCGCTATTTTTTAGCAAAGAGCATCCGAGTGCGGAGTTGGTTTATCAACAGGTCAGAAAGCGTTTTCCGATGATTTCGCTTGGCACAGTTTATAAGACCCTTGAGCGCTTCCATGATGTCGGTCTGATTCAAAAGGTCAGTCCCTTGACTGAGGTTGCGCGATACGATGCCATGACTCTTCCTCACGTCCACATGGTCTGCCTGGAGTGTCAGTCCGTCCAGGATGCGAGTGATCTCATGATGGAACTGAAGCTTCCAGTCCCGGAAAGAAACGGCTTCAAAGTGACCACCCAACAGATCCTCCTCCAAGGATACTGTGCGCATTGCCGCAAAGGTGATGACGGCCTTCCAGTGTGAGCGAATCAGCGAGAAACAGGTAGCAACAATTCTTTTTTGATCTCTCCGGTCTTTCTGCTTGAATCCGTGAAGTGTGATATGCTAAGGGACGATGGTGGTCATGGGAAGAATCTACTGCCATCATCCGGGCAGCTGTCAGGTGTCTCAGAACAGCGCTTATCCAGAAATACAAGGAAAAGGGAGGAACGGCCGTGAATATCGTGGTGATGCTCAAGCAAACTCCTGATACTGAGTCGGTAATTCGCATCGCCAGCAATGGCAAGTCAATCGTAGCCGATGATCTTAAGTGGATCATTAATCCATACGATGAGTTTGCGTTGGAGGCTGCGCTGCGGCTGAAAGAAAAACACGGTGGCAAAGTCTCGATCGTAAGCTACGGTCCGCAGCGGGTGGTTGAAGCCATTCGGACAGCGCTGGCTATGGGTGCCGATGATGCCGTGCTGATTGATGATCCGGTCCTCGCCGAAGGGGATCTCCTCGGAGCTGTTAAGGCAATGTCAGGGGTGGTGAAAGAACTAAACCCTGATATCATTTGCTCTGGCGCCAGGGCCGTAGATTACGACCAAGCCCAGCGCGGAGCCATGATGGCTGAATTTCTGGGTTGGCCCCACCTGGCTCTGGCCGTGTCCCTTGAATCCGATGGGACCAAGGTGACCATCAAGCGTCCTATCGAGGGAGGTAACGTTACCCTTGAAGCCAGCTTACCGGCACTGGTCACCTTTGGCGGTTCACACTCCATTTGGAATCCACGGTACGCTTCTTTGCCCGGAATTATGAAAGCGAAAAAGAAGCCTCTTGCCATGAAATCATTGGCTGACCTTGGCCTCAATCTTGCGGAATTTGGTGGAAGTTCTGCCAAGATTCTTATCACGGCCTTGGAGCCACCTCCGCAAAGGCCGGCAGGGCGCATTCTTAACGGCGACCTGGAGCTCGAAGGCAAGGCAAGCGAACTGGTTCGCGCTCTCCATGAAGAAGCAAGGGTGATTTAAGGGAAGGAGAACACCATGCCAAAATGTGTTTGCGTCATCACGGAATTCCGCGAAGGGAAATTTCGCCGTGTTTCCTTTGAAGTAGCCAGTGAGGGCAGAAGGATTGCCGATGCTCTGGGGGCTCACCTTTGCGCCATCGTTATCGGTTCGGGAGTTACGGAAAAGGCCTCTGAGTTAGGCGCCTACGGTGTGGAGACGGTGTATGTGACCGATGACCCGGCGTTGGAGCATTATCTGACAGAAACCTACGTCACCGTTACCGCTGCGATCATCAAAGCGTGTGATCCGGCGGTGGTCATCTTGCCCGCTTCGGTAAACGGCAAGGATTTGGGAGCCCGCTTGGCAGCCAGACTGGAGGTTGGGCTCGCTCAGGACTGTGTAGAGGTTATTTGCGACAAGGGAATCATCAAAGCGAAATGGCCAATTTTTGCGGGTAAGTGCTTTGCCTGGAGTGAATGGACCGAAGGCACCATCCCCTTTATCTCCTGCCGTCCCAATGTCATGGATTGTCTGATGCCCGACGAAACCAAAAAACCGTCGGTGGAAGTGATTAAGGTCCCCATTCCGGAAGCCCGCTCACGGGTTCAAAGGGTCGATCTCGACACCGCCGGCAAGATTGAACTAACGGAAGCGAACATCATCATTTCCGGGGGTAGAGGCATGAAGGATGCTTCCAATTATGCGATGCTGGAGGAGCTGGCGGCGCTTCTGGGTGCAGCAGTCGGAGCCTCGCGCGCCGCTGTGGATTCCGGATGGCGGCCGCATTCGGACCAGGTTGGACAGACGGGAAAGGTAGTCAACCCGAATCTCTATATTGCGGTGGGCATCTCGGGAGCAATCCAGCACCTGGCCGGCATGGGTTCCTCCAAGTTTATCGTGGCCGTGAACAAAGACAGCGATGCTCCCATCTTCAGCAAAGCCGACTATGGGGTAGTCGCGGATCTTTTTCAGTTTATCCCCGCCTTTACGGAAGAGGTGCGAAAATACAAAACGACCTGCTCATAACTGTCGCCCGAGACGGCCCTGGATTAATGCGACGGCTCACTTGCCGCAAAAGGGGAGGAGATGGACCGGGTCTGGTATAAGAACTATGATCCGCGAATTCCTCATACCATTAAGGGTCCGGACGAGTGTCTGCCGCTTTGCGTGCAGAAAAATGCCATTAACCTCCCCCACAACATCGCCACCGAATTTTTTGGAGCGAAGCTCACTTACGGTTCCTTTTGGAGCCAAATCCTCAGGTTTGCTAATGCCCTCAGCTTGCTCGGCGTAAAACCCGGCGACAGGGTGGCCGTCATGCTGCCCAACTGCCCGCAAACCATGATCGCTTACTATGCGACTTTGTGGTTGGGAGCGGTGGTGGTGATGACAAATCCCCTCTATGTGGAGCGCGAAATAGAGTTCCAGTGGGGTGATGCGGAAGCGGAGTTCGCGATTGTTCTCGATCACCTCTATCCGAAGGTTGAGAGAGTTCTTCCTCAGCTTGGGATCCAGAAGGTCATTGTCACCAGCATCAGAGAATATCTCCCCCCGCTGCTCAAGGTCCTCTATCCTTTGAAAGCCAGGCAAAAAAAGCTTTTTACCGCGGTCCCGTACAGTGAAAGAGTCCTAAGTTTCTCCCAGTTGATCCGGAAAACTGCGCCGCATCCGCTGCCTTTCGCCGGCGCCTTGGATGAGCTGGCGGCGCTGCAGTATACCGGTGGCACCACGGGAACCCCCAAGGGCGTGATGCTCTCTCATCGGAATCTTTTATCGAATGTAGTACAACTTGCAGCATGGGTCCCGGACCTGCGCCATGGGGAAGAGCGATTCCTCGGAATCCTACCCTTTTTCCACGTCTTCGGGATGACTGTTGCTATGAACTTGACCCTTTACACGGGTTGCACCGTCATACTCGTCCCTCGATTTGATGTTGGTGAGTTTCTGAAGATCCTGAAAAAAACCAGACCGACGCTTTTCCCCGGGGTGCCCAGCATCTTTGTTGCCATTGTCGGTGACCCCAAAGCGCATTCTTATGACCTTTCTTCAATCCGACTCTGCATTACCGGATCAGCACCCATGCCGGTGGAAGTGCTGCGAAGATTTGAAGAGCTTACGGGGTGCATCATCCTTGAGGGCTATGGGCTTTCAGAGGCCAGTCCGGTGACGCATGCAAACCCGATTGGCGGCGCCCGCAAAGTCGGTTCCATTGGTATTGCCCTTCCCGATACGGACTGCAAGATTGTTGACCTGGATCTAGGAGTTGAAGAGAAACCTTTCGGAGAGATTGGAGAATTGATAGTCCAGGGGCCACAGGTAATGCAGGGCTACTGGAAACTGCCGCAAGAGACTGCTGACACCCTTCGCGAGGGTTGGTTGTACACCGGTGACATCGCCAGGATGGACGAAGATGGTTATGTCTTCGTTGTGGATCGAAAGAAAGACATGATCATTTCATCTGGGTATAACGTTTATCCAAGAGAGATTGACGAGGTGCTTTACGAACACCCAAAGATCCTTGATGCCGTTGCCATCGGGGTTCCTGACCCTTATCGCGGAGAGATTGTCAAGGCCTTCATTATCTTAAAGCCGGGAGAAGCGGTCACGGAAGAGGAGATCATTCAGTTTTCGAAGGTCCGGCTGGCGCCCTATAAGGTTCCAAGATCCGTAGAATTTCGCCAATCCTTGCCCAAGAGTATGGTGGGAAAAGTCCTCCGCAAAGAGCTACGCCAGGAAGTACTGCAGCATTATGAAGAACAAGGGGGTACACGGAATGGCTAGGATCAGGGATGCCCTGCCTGTTCTTCTGGATTACTGCTTCTTCGCCATTTCATGACCACTACCCAGCTCTCTCAAGAGCACAAACTGGTGCGCCAAATCCATCAAGCCGCTGAGGATTTTTTTTTCTTGCAGAATCGCGGTTACCCGAGAAGGTCTGCGCTTGAGTGGGTCGGTAATCGTTACCGGCTGGATCACCTGGAGCGTCAATTGCTCCATCGCGGTGTCTTCGGTCAAGGGGATGCTCTGCGACGTCTTGCCAGACGAAGTTGGGGGATTGTCTGGCCGAAAGAATGGCTGGTGGTGGATGGGCACAATGTACAAATAACCGTGGAAAGTGCTCTTCTCGGGCGCCCCGTGCTCAAAGCCAACGATGGCGCCCTACGCGATCTGGCGGGACAATCGGCGAATTTCCGGCTGACGGAGGCAAGTTCGCTAGCCATTGACCTTGTTTTCCGTTTCCTGGAAGAGTTCCGGCCGGCCCAGGCGTTGTTCCTGTTTGATGCTCCCATCAGCCACAGCGGCCGTCTGGCGCATTCCTATCAACAGCGCATGAAGGTTCTTGGCCTAAGAGGAACGGCTCGAGCAGTGCCGGTGCCGGAGCGCGAGTTTCCTTACGACCAGGCTATTGTTGCGAGCAGTGACCAGGCTGTCATGGAGCAGGCCTCGAGGTGGGTGGATCTAGCCAGTCTGGTCCTCAGGTTCAGCGAATCATTGCAGCTTACCGAAGATTTCTCGTCACTCATCCTCACAGGAGTAATTCGTCAGGGCCCTCCGATGCCCTTGTGATGGTCACGAACTCAATCCAAAACTCTCGATGCCCAGATGCCTTGCATCGCGCTTGTAAAATGAGATGAGCTGTGCTAGCTATAAAAACTTTGAGGTCGTTGCAAGGCGGTGGATAATTCTTGGAACGTTGGGCTTGAGCCTACGCGATTGTTCAAGGCAAAGGGTTAGCGAATCATGGCAGAAATCGCCCCATTCTGCGGGCTGCGCTACGCTGCTGAAAAAGTGGAAAATCTCGCTGCGGTGGTCATTCCGCCCTATGATGTCATCTCGCCGGTGGAGCAGGAACTCTTCCATCACCTCAGTCCGTATAACATGGTCCATCTGGAATTGGGCATACCTGCCGCAGATGACACGGAAGCCAACAATCCCCACACGCGCGCGGCGAAATATTTGCAGGAGTGGCAACTAAAGGGGATCCTGGCTCGTGAGGAGCAACCGGCTATCTACTATTACGAGCTGGATTATCCCTTTGCCCCGGGATTACGCCAAACCCGGTATGGGTTTATCTGCACTTTACGCCTGGAGGATTTCAGCTCGGGGTTTGTCCGCCCCCATGAGAAGACATTTCAGTCGGTAAAGGATGAGCGTCTCGGTCTGATGCTGGCGTGTCAGGCGAACCTTAGTCCCGTTTTCGCGCTTTATTCCGATCCCGCCATGGTCGTCGACCATACCCTGAAAACAGGGAGAGAGGCAGCCCCTGTCATTTCTTTCGTGGACAGAGAGGGGATGAAGCATCGGCTCTGGCGGGTGGTAAATCCGGAGACGATTCGACAGGTGAAAACCCTGATGGGCGACAAACCAATCTATATAGCGGATGGACATCACCGCTATGAGACGGCCCTTAATTATCGCTCGATTCAGCGTCGGCTCCTGGGTAATGCTCCCGAAGATGCTCCCTTTGAGTATATCATGATGTATTTGTCCAATCTTGATCAGGGAGGTTTGATGATTCTCCCGACCCATCGCCTGCTCAGACATATGGGCTCATGGGAGCCTCAAGCCTTTCTGCGGGACGCCTCAGCCTACTTTGATATTGCCGACTATGAGACAACGGTGCAGGGCCAATCGAGGTGGCGTGAAGAATTGGAAAAAGGTCAGTCGGCCCAAGAGACGCTCATCGGTTGTTATTGGCGGCATGGCGACGCATTTTATCTCTTGAAAGCCAGGCGTGAGGTAATCTTATCTTATCTTGCCGACCGCGGTCTCCATGAAATTCTTCGCTCTTTGGATGTGGTAATCCTGGACCAGTTGTTGCTGCGGCGCCTGCTCGGACTCTCTGACGCATTTCTTGCCAGCGAGCGTAATATCCATTTCAAACAGGATCTTGCGGAAGCTGTTACGGCAGTGCAGGCAGGGTCTTATGAGGCTGGGTTCTTTATCAACGCGACGCGTATCAAACAGGTTCAGGAAGTGGCCAGCGCCGGCCTCATCATGCCTCACAAGGCTACTTACTTTTATCCAAAAGTTTGGAGCGGCCTGGTTGTCCACTCTCTTACAGCGGATTGACAACGCCTTCCCCGACCATGGGTAATTCTTGCTGACTTGCGATACGCTATTTAATAAAAAACTGTTTATTTATCAGCGAAAAGGGGGGTATCGGTTCGCCGTTGATGCCGTGTTGCTTGCCGGACTCACCAGGGTGAATCCCAGTGATCGGATTTTGGATCTGGGGACCGGCTGTGGGGTGATCCCGCTTATTCTTGCACACCGCAATCTGGGGAAGCGGATCGTGGGGTTGGAGATTCAGCCGGATCTTGCGGGATTGGCGCAGCAAAACGTGGAGGTTAATAATTTTACTGAAAAGATCCAAATTGTTGAAGGGGATTTTCGGGTGATTACTGCAGAGTTTCGGCCGGGTAGTTTTGATCTCGTGACCTGCAATCCCCCTTACCGACGCCTTCGCAGTGGTCGTCTGAATCGAGACGAGCAGCAGGCTGTTGCCCGGCATGAATTGAAATCCTCGATTGCAGATGTGTTCGGGACCGCCAGTGCTCTTCTTGGCCATGGAGGACGCCTGTCAATCATTTATCCCGCGACGCGACTCGCTCATCTTCTCGTGACGGCTCATCATTATCACCTGGCTCCGAAGCACCTCACGATGATTTATTCCGATGCGGCTTCTGTGGCGCGCCTGGTGCACCTGGAATGCAGGAAGGGAGCGGGTGAAGAACTGCGGATTGTTCCCCCGTTTTTTATCTACCGGGAGGACAAGACTTACACAGAGGCCATGCGCCTGCTTTACGAAGATGGGCAAGAGCGTGATGGAGAATTCACACAAAGTCTGGTCAAATAGGAACAGGAGAAAGCAATGGATCTGGGTCTAAAGGGGAAAGTAGCTTTTGTGGCAGGAGGCAGCCAGGGTTTGGGAAAAGCCGTGGCCATGGAAATGAGCCGAGAGGGAGCGAAAATTGCCATCTGTGCTCTCGATGATCCTGAGCTTCCCAAAGCTGTCGAGGAAATCCGGCTGGCAACCGGAGGAGAGATCATTGGGGTTCCGGCGAACCTCAGCGAGGCCGAGCAGGCCAGGGACTTCATTCGCAAGGGAATCGAGTACTTCGGCACGGTGAACATTCTTGTCAATAATGCCGGCGGGCCTCCCGACAGGACTTTCCTGGAAGTCGATGATGAGCAATGGGATTTAGGGATCAGGTTGAATCTCCTGAGCACGATCATTATGACAAGAGAGGTTGTTCCGATCATGATGGAAAAACGTTGGGGCCGGATCATCAACATGACCTCCATATCCGTTAAGCAGCCTATCGATGGACTTATCCTTTCGAACACGGTGCGCTCCGGAGTGATTGGTTTTGCCAAGACCCTCTCCAACGAACTGGCTCCCTACAACGTGACCGTAAACAACGTTTGTCCGGGGTATACCATGACCGAAAGGGTGCGCAAATTGTCTGTCGATGTCGCTAAAAAACGGGGCACAACGCCCGAAGCGGTCATCAAAAGCTGGGAATCTTTGATCCCGATGGGGCGTCTGGGTACTCCGGAAGAGTTCGCGGACTTGGTAACCTTCCTTGCCTCCGAGCGCTCCGGCTTCATTACGGGCGCCTCCATCCAAATCGATGGCGGATATTACAAAGGAATTATGTAGGAGCGTGGTAATTGAAAATGCCAAGTAGACATGCTTTCATCCGTTCGGTGGGTCGCTACCTGCCGGAACGACGGCTTACCAATAAAGATCTGGAAACGATGGTGAATACCACCGATGAATGGATCTTCAGCAGAACCGGCATCCGCGAGCGGCGCATTCTGGAACCCGGTCTAGGGAACTCGTACATGGCCATTCGTGCCGCTCTAGACTGTCTCGAACGGTGTGGAGTGGCGCCGGAGGAAGTGGATGCCATCATTCTCGGGACGGTGACCCCGGATATGTTCTATCCCTCTACTGCCTGTTTGGTGCAGGACGGCATTGGCGCCACTCACGCCTGGGGCTTTGATCTTTCTGCCGGCTGTTCCGGTTTCATTTTTTCGCTTACCACCGGCGTTCAACTGATCGAATCCGGTCGGCACGAAAAGGTTCTGGTGATTGGCAGCGATGTTATGAGCGCGATCGTCGACTACGAAGACCGCAATACCTGTGTGCTGTTTGGCGATGCGGCGGGCGCGGTCCTTCTTGAACCTTGCCCTGAAGCCGGGCACGGTGTTTTGGACTTTATCCAACGCATAGATGGTTCGGGAGGGAAACACCTGCACATGAAAGCCGGCGGAAGCCGACGACCATCAAGCCTGGAAACCGTGAAGAATAAGGAACACTACGTCTATCAAGAAGGGCAGCAAGTTTTTAAATATGCCGTGAAGGAAATGGCGAATGTTTCGGCACAGATTCTGGAAAAAAACGGACTCACCGGTGACGATGTGGCGTTTTTCCTGCCACACCAGGCGAATCTGCGTATCATTGAAGCCAGCGCCAACCGCATGGGGATCGACCGGAGTAAAGTCGTCATCAATATCGAAAAATATGCCAACACCACGGCTGCCACCGTCCCGCTTTGCCTGTACGACGTATTGGTGGAGGAAAAGCGCGTGAAAAAAGGGGACTATCTGGTGATGTCGGCCTTTGGCGCCGGTTTCACGTGGGGGAGCGTGCTTATCCGATGGTGGGAGTGAAGTTTCCTTTTGGCTCTTGGCTGTTAGCTGTTAGCTCTTGGCCGTTACTTAGCACAGTACCGCAAAATAGGTGTCCGAATTCAGTTCGTCATACCGGCGAAAGCCAGTATCCAGGCAGTTTTTCTAGATTCCGGTTGCCACCGGAATGACGCGTAAGGATCTTGATCACCTTAATTCTGCGGACCTGTACTTAGTGTCATGTCGATCACAGGGGGAATCTGTGATGAGGCAGACTGGTCGAGATTTCTCCCTGGGTCGAGGTGACCGGGCCTTGTCGAAACGACCTACCAATTCGTCAAATGACGGCGAGCCCTAGACATCGGCCCGCTTCAGCAAATGTTCCCAGCGGTCATCAACCTGGCGCTGGAAATCCACAATCTGCTCAGCGGTCATCTTTCTGAACCGTCCCTGCAGTTGCAGATATTCCTCGACCGAACGTTTCCGACCGCTTCGGGCCATGTTCAGGGTTTTTCCGGTTAACCTCAAGACTCCGTCTTCCACTTCATAAAGCATGACCACGCCGGTTTCCACCGCCAGTCGTCCGATCTTAATCGTGTCCTTTGTTGGGAACGCCCATCCTGCAGGACAGGGAACACTGAGATGGATAAAGCGTGTACCCTTGATGCTCTTAGCTTTGATGAACTTGTTGAAAATATCCCCGGGATAGGAGGAGCATGCGGAGGCGAGATATGGCAGGTGATGAGCCTCCATGATCTGGAGGAAGTCTTTTTTCGGCTGTTCCTTGGGAATGACCGCCGTCGTCGTGGTGGTGGCCCCTGATGGCGTCGCACTCGAGCGCTGGACGCCGGTATTCATGTAGGCCTCATTATCATAGCAGACGTAAATGAAATCGGTCTCACGCTCGGCGGCGCCACTGAGAGCCTGAATACCCATATCGAACGTACCGCCATCTCCAGCCATTGCCAGTATGGTGTAGTCATCCTGGCCGGTGGCTTTCAAGCCGGCCACCAATCCCGAGGCAGAGGCTGCAGTGCTGGCAAAAGTGTTGTTCACGGCATTGATGGCCACGGGGGTCTTGGGGTAGATGCCGTGAAGAATAGTCAGACAACATGCTGGGTGGGTCATGATCGTCCTCGGGCCCAAGGCCTTGAGTATGTACCGATACGCGATAGGCAAGCCGCACCCGGCGCAGGTCCGCGTGCCGGGTTCGATATATTCTTGTTCCGGGAGATCCAGGATTGTAGTAGTTGTCATGGGTTCTTGGCGCTTTCCTTTAAAGTGGTTCAAATCATACTCCAGAGCCGATCCAGAGTGGATGCTCCTGCCGTTTCCCTTGTTTGAATCCCTGCATGGTATGCTCGGCGGCTTCCAGGAGGTCTGACGGCTTAACGTCTTTCCCGCCGAGGCCCAGGATATAATTATACACAAAAGGCCGATGGCCGTTGTGGCTAAAGAGAGCGCCTTTCAATTCGGTGGCTAAAGCGCCTTCATAACCATAACTGATGGCTTTTTCGAGAACGATGAGGCCATCAGCCTCGGCAACTGCCTGAGCCAGGGCGTTGGCCGGGAATGGCCGGAACGTCCGGACCCCAATTACGCCCACCGCCGTTCCCTGATCGCGAAGGATGTCGGCGGCTTCACTCGCCTCACTGGCCAACGATCCCATGGTGACGAAGAGAAATCTGGCATCCTCGGAACAATAGCGATAAAGGGGGTCCTCATAAGACCTGCCAAACGCTTGCTGGAAATCTCTTCCGGCTTCAGCAATCACTGCGGGGGCGGCTTCAAGCGCTTCCTGCAAACGCCTCCGAAATCCCATGTAACTAGGACAAAGAGCACCATCGGGACCGGGCAGAGGGTCGGTCATTACCACTGGATTCATGTTGACCGGTACTTCCGGGCTCAGCTGATAAGATAATCGATACGGGGGCAGGAAGGCATCAACTTCCTCCTGCGACGGAAAATTTACAGGCATCATCGTGTGCGAGAGACGAAAGCCATCGAAGCAGACCATAATGGGAACCATAAGCTGCTCGGCCACTCTGTAAGCAAGGATGATCTGATCGAGAACTTCCTGATTGGTCATGCAATAGCATTGCATCCATCCGGTATCTCTTTGCGAGATAGTGTCTTGCATATCGTTAAGAATGGTCCAGGGGGCCCCCAAGCCCCGATTGGTCACCGGCATAACGATGGGCAGTCGCGCGCCGGCCGCCCAATGGAGTTGTTCGTGCATATAGGCGAGGCCGTTAGCAGCCGTGGCGGTGAAGACTCTCGCACCGACCATGGAGGCCGAGATACACACGCCCATAGCGGAATGTTCGCTCTCAACCCGCACAAATTCCGCCTGCAATTCTCCTCGTTCCACGTATTCCGATAATATTTCCGGTATTCTTGACTGGGGGGTAATAGGATAGGCGGCGACCACCTGCACGCGACAGAGTTTCGCTGCCAGTGCAGCGGTCTGATTTCCAGTAAGAATGAGTGTTTCTCCCACGGCTGCGCATTCCTTTCTAGGAAGCCCTGTG
>JADGQM010000363.1 GCA_017881795.1 Syntrophobacteraceae bacterium | reverse complement strand
CCCCTGACCACCTTTATTGTAGCCCTGCTGGGAGTCACCATTGCTCTCAGTCAGGGGCTTCACGGCGGCATTGCTGTGGGGGTTGGCATCGCTTTGCTTTTGGCTTCTCTGTATTTCACCCTGCTCCATCTGGGCTCGGCTCTGGCAACGGCGGGAATTCTTCCGCCGTTCTTAGGGGTGTGGATCGGGGATGTAATTTTTGCAGCCCTGGCTGGATATCTCTGGATGGCTAAGGTTCAGTGAGGGTTTTCATGTCGTTGAAAGAGAGTGGTCAGTGATCAGTGGCAGCGATGAGAACACCAGTCGCGAAGAATCTCGTAATGATAAGAGCCAACAGCTAAAAGCCAAGAACCGACGGTCAACAGCTAAGCCTTCATGATGGCAGGCTGGTTTCGAGAGCCGTGGCTATTTTCTTTTTCAATTCTGTCAAATCAAAGCTCTTCACCACATAAAAATCCGCGGCAATGGACTTCATGTCCTCCTTGAACGTGTCGTATGCCGTGGATAGGATAACCGGCAGATCATAGAAGCGATTCCTGATGTCCTGAAGGATGTCCAGGCCGTTATAATCAACCATCTTGATATCGAGGATGATCAGAGCCGGTTTTTCCTCTTCAATCCGTTCGAGGAGTCTGTTTCCGTTTTCGGCCGTAATGACCTCATAGCCTGCTTCTTTCAGTTCCTCCGAATAGAGAAGTCGAATGTGCTCTTCATCGTCGACGACCAGGATCTTCGGCATAGTCTTTCCTCCATTGACTTAAATATTATTCCCAGACCTTGAGAAGGTAAGGTTTGGTTTCTTCAAAAGTGGTACATTCGTTTTCCACGTATTCCTCGGCCTGCTGGATTGACATACGCTCGGTCTTTTTCACAAACGACAAGACCTTCCCAAGGTAAAGAGGCAAGAGGGAGTCAAGGAGGATAGCGCGTTTCGACTCTTCCGCTTGAGCATAGGCTTTCGCCATATCAAACAGGATTTTGGCCCAGGTTTGTGTCGGAAAAGAGAAATGCTGCAACCCCAGACCGCGAATCTCCTCCAATTTGGGACACACCGTCTGATCATAGACGTCCTGCCACATCCCGTGGTACTTATCAAAACCTTGTAAGAAATAATCATGCAAAAGCGCTACGTTGACCTCTGCAGGCACGGGCGTCTCGACTTCGTGGGTATCGGTGCCGAACAACAAGGTCGGCTTGCTCCACTTGACCTGACGCCAGAAGTCCGAGTAGACCATCATCAGCTCAAAAATCGTGCTGATTACCTGCGGAAAGAGGACCGGCAAGTGCGCGTAGGGATCTTTCATCCGATGCACTTTGGGGGCGCCGATCAAAGACTGGCAAATGGGCAAACGCGCATTCAAGGCGATGGTGGTCATCCAGACGTCGACGCCAAAATGCTGGACGGAATCGGTCCACACTGATGACTTCAGGAATGCTTCCACGAGGTCGCCCTTGAAACCAAAATCACCCACGTTCGGCTGCCGCACTCGTCGACCATATAAACAACGCATCAGGGGGTAGACCAGGGAGCTTGTTAGAGTCGCTTCATACTTGTGGCGGACATAGAGCGGGCAGACATAGCCGGACCCCTTAAGGATGGGTTCTCCCAGTTTCCTGATCCAGGAAGGAGCCACATTCCGGGTGTCCGCCTCCAAGACCACGACGATGCGGGCTTCCAGCTCCCGGACTTTTTCAAAAAGGTTGCGAAGATTGTTCCCTTTTCCTTGTTGCTCGGGAGACGTTGAAATATAAATTTTGGGCATTTCACTGGGAGTCGAGAAGAAGGCTTCTCTGGTCCCATCTGTCGAATGGTTGTCGCAATTCACAATGACGCTCTGAAGATTTCCAAAATGCTCCGCCAACCCCTTGGCAGCTTGCATTGTGGTGCGCCCGATACCTTCCACCTCATTAAAAGTGGGAATAGCCAGGACCATGTCAGCCCTGGTGATCCCCCCTGGATTTTCCTCGTAAAATGCCATATACGGCTCTCCTGGATTACTTGCCCGACGGCTCGGTGCTTCGTTTCAAATATTTAAAGATGTCGGCATCGGTCGATAGAATAAAGGAGCTCCTGGGGTTGTTGAAGTTCTTGTAGAAATCCAGGGTTCGGTAGAGCTCATAAAACTTGGGGTTCTTCCCAAAAGCTTCGGCGTAAATGCGAGTGGCTTCAGCATCGGCTTTCCCCCGGATTTCCTGAGACTTCCGAAAGGCTTCCGAGGTGATTTTGGCCATCTCCCGATCCATTTGCCCCAAAATGGCAGCCTTTTCCCCTTCTCCTTCCGAACGGTATTGCGCCGCTATGCGTTTGCGTTCAGAAATCATACGGTCGAAAACCTTTTGCTGCACGGACTCCACATAATTGATCCGTTTAATCCGAATATCAAGGAGCTCGATCCCAAATTCAGGCAGCAGGCGGGAGGCGTCGGCAACCATTTCGCGCGTAATCTTCTCCCGACCCTTGGTAAGATGGTCACTCGTCTCACCACCTTGAGCACTGTCTCCGCTCAACTCGATCGGCTGGAAGTCGGGGATTCCCGCTTCGCGAAGCGTTTGCTTGGCTTCTTCCCAGCCTTCGCTGCGCACCAACTCCACCAGGTCGTTATTGGAAACGTGATCGCGCACGACCGAATCAATGATCCCATCCAAGCGACTGTGGGCTGTGGGAATCGTCCCAACCCGCTTCAAAAAGAGCAGAGAATCCTTGATCCGCCAGCGGGCCGTGCTATCGACCCAAATGTATTTCTTGTCCTTTGTGGGGATTTGGTTGGGGCTGCCATCCCACTTCATAATCCGCTTTTCAAAGTAGTTGGCTTTCTGGATCAACGGAATCTTGAAATGGAGACCCGCCTGGGTAATGGGTTCGCCGATGGGCCTCCCAAGTTGCGTGATGACGACCTGTTCGGTCTCGTTCACGATAAAAAACACCCCGCTGACAAAAACTGCCAGTACCACAACAATCGCAATGAGGACGCGAATTCCTGAAGACATCATCGACCCTCCTCACTTTTGGGATTCAAGGACGGCGACGGCGATGTATCTCCGGGTTTTGTCCGGTCGGCGCCGCCTCTTGAGAATGAGTTCAAATCGAGCATGGGCAGCATATTGCGCTGGCTCTCGTCGATCACCACCAAGTGATCAACACGTCCGATAAGTTCAGCAGAGGCCTCGAGATACATACGCCGTCTGGTCACATCGGGAGCCTTCTCATATTCGGTGAGAATATCAAGAAAGCGGCGCACTTCACCTTCGCTCCGGTTAATCCGCTCCAGAGCATAGCCTTCCGCCTGCGTGACCGCCTGCCGCGCTTCACCCATAGCCTTGGGTATCTTCTGATTGTAAGCCTGCTGGGCGTCGTTGATCATGCGTTCTTGTTCCTGCCGCGCCTCGTTGACCTCGTTGAAGGCTGCCTTTACAGGGCCAGGAGGGTTGGCATTCTGAAGTTTGACCGTAACAATCTGCAGCCCGGTTTTGTAAAGGTCCATGATCTGCTGGATTTCGTTTCGGGCCTTATCGGCAACGGCAGAACGCCCGATGGTGAGGACCTCATCCGCGTAGCGATTTCCCACTATCCGGCGAACCACGGATTCGGAAATGTCATCCAAAGTGCCCTCGACATCCTGGAGCTGGAAGAGATAGTCAACCGGATTTTGCACCTTGTATTGAACCGTCCATTGAATATCCACCACGTTCAGGTCCCCGCTGAGCATCATGGATTCCTCTTCGTAACCCTTTTCCACAAATCGTGAGCGCACCCCTGGCTGGACGGTGCGATACCCGTACTCACGCTGGAGCACCCGACCGGTAACTACCTTTCGGACCGTTTCGATGCCAAAGGGAATCTTGAAATGCAACCCGGCATCAGCAGTGTAGAGGAACCTTCCGAACCGCTGCACCACCGCGGTTTCCTGCGGTTCAACCGTATAATAGGAATTCAATCCCACCAGCACCAGGAGAACAGCCAAAACCAGCAGCCACAAGCCTCCGCGCTTAAAGACGGAAAAATCGAAGCGGCTCTTGAGGTCGTTAAAAAGCTTCTCCAGATCCTGCAAGTTGTTTGGCCCCGGATTTCTGCGGGGAGGCCTTTCCCAATCCATCTTTCCTCCTGATTGTTATTGCGCAGCACCACTTCAAATTTGCAAACGGAACCCGACTAGCGCATCGCATCGTCTTGCTCTGCAACGGACATCGAGTACTATGGTCGCCTGCCCTTATGGAACGATTCAAGGACGTAGGCAGCCAATACGAGCAACCCGGCCAATGCTAATTTTGTAACGATACCCGCATCGGGAAGGAAAAATCGCGACAATAAAAA
>JADGQM010000362.1 GCA_017881795.1 Syntrophobacteraceae bacterium | reverse complement strand
CAGTGATCAGTGATCATAAGCAAAAGGCTTCCCCGCGCCTTTTTCCATAGTTCACAGGTATCGTTGCGACATGACTATTGATGAAAAAATCAAAATCGCACAGGACCTCTTCAGAGTGTGGCGCGATGAGATATGGGCAGATGCAAGGGTAAGGGGACTCCTTGAGGTCCTGGAGGAGAAACTTGCGGCTTCGAGAAAGATAAACGTTGATCTTGGGGTTTTTGCGGTCTGTAAACATTGCGAGGAAGCAGACGGAGGCAGTTGCTGCGGAGCGCGAATCGAAAACCGATATTCCCCCCACCTCCTGCTCCTCAATCTTCTCTTGGGCCGAGAGCTGCCAACCGGGCACGGTATTGCGAATAGCTGCTATTTTTTGGGAAAGGACGGGTGTGGCCTGCTCGCTCGCCACATCCTGTGCGTCAACTACCTTTGCACCAGCATTCAAAAATGGCTCTCACGGCAAGACCTTATAGGCCTGCAAACGGTGACGGGGGAAGAAATGGAGACCATGTTTCGCCTTCATGAAGCGGTAAAACAATTTATAAACGGCCGAAGTCATGTTCACTGACCATCAGGTTAACACCTTTTCCCTGATCGCTGCGTTTTTTGATAGCTGCCGCTTCGGTTACGAGGGTTTCGAAGGCTATCGTAAGTCCACCGATTTGTATAAACTTTTAAGGTGCATTCAGGAGCTCGAAGCCTCCGGGCTGATTGATTCCCAACACACCGTTTTTGCCGACCTGGGCTGCGCCGACGGCCGCGTGAATATCCTCATGAGCTATTTTGTCAAGCTGTCTGTCGGGATTGAGATTGATTCGGAGATCCTGGCTGAATTCGGTCCCCGCAAAGCCGATCTGTGTTCAAGGATCGAGCAGACTAAACTCATTCTTCCGCCCGACAACATCACTCTCTTCCGGGGGAGCTCACTGGACCCTGAAACCTACTCCAAGATCCACGCTCAGCTTGGTGTTCGCTTCGCCGATATTGACCTGTTCTACACGTACATCACCCTGCACGATCTTTTTGCCGAACAGATCGCAGCGGCAGCCAAGCCCGGTGCGCTTTATCTGGTTTATGGCTTTAGCCGGGTCCTTCCCAGGTATGAGAAGCTTGAGATTCTGGCGCCGGACCTGGGATCACAGGGAATCGCGGCACTTTACAGAAAGGAGTTGGAAAGCTGGAACAAGTCAGTGCAAACTTCTTCTAGAGTGCCCGCAATCCTGCGAGCTTGACAGCTCCACGATGGTATCCGTCAGGGAAGAGCTCACCGAGTTGTTCAATCTCCACCTGATTGGCTGAACAGGTTTCGTAAACCGTAGGCACCGTTCCGGTCTTTGCGTACTGTTGGCGAAGGAAGCGAATGATCTGCCAATGATTCTCGGTCAACGGCCCCGCCATCTTCATCTCCTGAGACTTGTGGATGGCAAAATCCTCATCCCATTCGGAAGGATCAGCCAGGAACCCCCGGACGTTGACACGATATACGCGGTCTTCCAATGGTGTGGAAACCTTGGCCAGCCTCTCCTTGGGCAACCAGGACGGATGAACTTCTTGCGCTCGGTAGGTGATTCCGGCCAGTTTGCAGGCGCCCCTCAAGTAACCCGTGGGAAAAAGTCGGCTGAGGTCCAGAGTGCGCAATCCAAGAGCCTTGCAGGTTTCATGGACCATGGGGCATCTGCCGGACTCAGAAAAAACGGTGCGAATAAATCTTATGACGTCCCAATGGGAAGTGGTTAAACCACTCTTTATATCGACACGGGGCGCCATTGCTTCGGCAAAATCCTCATCCCAACGGTCCGGATGCATCAAGAAGTCCTCTTCGCCGAGCTCGTAGGTCTTGTTCCGAAAGATAAGTGACGGCATATGATCTCCTCAGTCTCACCCTCTGCTCTGAATGAATGACAGAATCCTTGCAAAGATACGCTCCGAGCCGTCGCCACGGATGATTACATGACGGTCTGCCGGGAAAACGGCAAATTCTTTGTCCTTGCTGCCCAATTCCTGGTAGAGGTCCTCACTGCCCTCCGGATGGACTAAAGGATCGTCGGATCCTTGTATGACCAGGACAGGAAGGCGGAAATCCTTGAGGCATCCGGACACTTTTTCCATAAGCTCCATGAGTTCGATCACACCACTGACCGGATTCCTCCGGTAGTTGATGTCCGGGTTTTCGGGTTCGTTGGGCACAAAATGCTGTTCTGCGTCCTCTCCGGATATTCTTTCCACGAGTTTGTTCCAGAGCATCATCGCGGGTGCGAGCCTCGCCTTCCTCCTCCTCAACTTTACGGGCGGATTGATGGCAAAGACAGCCCTGACTCCAGGAGGGTTAGCGGCCGCGGCGAGGAGTACCAAGCCTGCTCCGGTGCTGAAACCACCCAAAACAACATCCCGACAGCAATTGGCCAGAATAAGGTAGCCGCGTTCAACCGCCGTGAGCCATTCCTCCCACTTCCTTTGGGCAAGGTCTGCTGGGCTGGTGCCATGGCCGGGCAGGCGACATGCGTACACGGTGAGGCCGTGCTGATGGAGAAACATCGCGAGGGGTTTGACCTCTTCAGGCGCGGCCGTGTAGCCGTGGACGAGCAGCACTCCGGTCCTTGCACCCGCGCGCTTGAGGAGAAATGGAGCGCCAACTTCCATGGGCTTGGAATCACCGTCAGTTTGGTGTGCGGCATGGTCTGAGGTAAACTGTTCATGAGCCGCATGGAGGAATTGTCGATGCAGGGCGCGTCGAACCAAGAACTGTGGGCGCCAGGCAATTTGACGCAACCGCCGGGTGAGGGGGCACAAGTATTCCACCTCGTTGAGTATGACCAGGTAAGGGTTCTCTCGGCGAATGCTCTGAACATTCCACAGCGGTTTCATGCGGAGCTGCTTCTTGATGATGATGTCACTCCTGAGCTCCACCGCTCCGCTCTGCCGGGCAGCGTCCAAAAAATCGGCCAGCATGCGGCGATCTTCACTGATGGGCCTCGGCCCTTGATCCTTCCGTATGGCCTCGTGGAAGCGGATGTCTTTGAGCCGGCTGATCTCCTCGGTGGCCAGATAGAGCCGCTCCATGAGATCGAAGGTACTGAGCTGGTTCCAAGGGGAATGCTTGAGGAGAGAAGCAGCCAGGTGGTCGTAGTTGACAGTGGTCATGCGGTAAATGGAGCCCATCAACCGCATGGTGACTTTCGAAGCAATCCTCCTCAACACCGGTCTTGAGGGAATGGCTTCGTCGGGAAGGATGCGTCGGCGGGCAATGATATCTTCCTGGATCTGAGGGTTCTGCAGAAAGGTACGGACTGCGAGAGCTTTGCCGAGGCAAATGTCTATGTCCACGCCGGAGAGCAGCATGGTGCCTTCAGTCTGCAACTCTTCGAGGAAACGCTCGGGGATATCCTTCACCAGATGGGTGGCCAGGTTCTCCAAAGCGTTCTGTCTGGAACGTATGGGAAAGTACGTCACATTTACGGGGACGAGAAATGTCTCCCTGGTACTGACCTGTTCGGGTGACTCCAGGTCGAAGAACTGCAACTGCTCGGCTAGCAGCCCTGGAGAAACATTACGAAGATGATGGATGCGCTGGCGGTAGAATTCCGTACGCAACGCATACACAGCTGCTCCGGTGTGCGGGGGACGCCGGGATCCCGTGGTGCTGTAGATGAGGAACTTGCCCCGCTCCACGATCTTTTTGTCCTTGATCATGGAGCCCTCAGGAAAAATCAGCCAGGGGTGGTCGCCCATGAGCAAGGAGCGGATAATCATTTTGTCTCGATTGGGGTCGCGTGAGGAGACCGCCCCCATCCGGTCGAGATAGTCACCCAGGGCACCCACAAACAGCCCATGATGGACAAGAGACATTACCGGTCTGGCAGTCAGTCTGAAGAGCTCGTAGGGGAGGACCAGGGTTTCCAAACGAGTGAAGTGATTGACCATGAAGATGATAACGCCATCGGGGAGATGCTCCTGACCGTGGACACGAACCGACGCCTTGAAGAGGCGCTCCAGGGCACTTACCCCTAGTTTGCTCAGAGAGAATATAAAGCGGTTGAACTGAGCCATGGCTACCCCTCTCGCTGCTTGTGAACCGTGCGCAAGATGCGTGAACTGGAGGCGGACGCAGCGTCATCAAGGCAGAGCCGCCGCAGTTGGTGTGCATTGGAGTGTACCTATTTTGTCAACCGATCGCAAGAGAGTCCTGCGCAGGCCCCTGCCGCCCATTTCAATGCTTAGTACAACACCGCATAATAGAGTGACCATTGCCCAAAGGCGTCATTCCGGCAGGTTTTAAGCCGGAATCCACAAAAGCTTCCTGGATACCGGCTTA
>JADGQM010000086.1 GCA_017881795.1 Syntrophobacteraceae bacterium | reverse complement strand
CTCTGCGAGCAAGAAAGGCCTCAGGAATGCAGGAAACTCCCGTATTGATTATCGATGATGAGCAAGCAGTCCTTGATGGATTAAGAGAATTTCTGGAAGACGAGGGATACGACGTACACGAGGCTCAGGACGGTTGCGCAGGCCTTGCGGTCTTTCGCACCGTGAAGCCGGACCTTGTTTTGACTGACCTGCGGATGCCCGGGATATCGGGCCTTGAGGTCATACAGGAAATCCGAAAAGAGAAAGAGGACACGGCGATTATTGTGTTTACCGGCTACGGCACCCTTGATTCGGCGATTGACGCCATTCATTTGCAGGTCTCTGATTTTATCACCAAACCTATCGACCTCGGAGACCTGAAAGAGGCGCTGGATCGAGCACGAGAAAACCTCCATGCGACTCGTCTGGTTCACGAAGAAAAGGCCTTCCTTCGCGAACAGCTCTATTCATTTCAAACACAACTGCAGGACCAAATATCAAGGTTTTCTGAAGTTGAGCCGTTGATCCAAACAGGAAGGCTTCTTGCCGGGATATTGCATGACCTGAACAATCCTCTTATGAGTATCATGGGGCAGGCTGAGTATTTGCGTATCCTTCATCCGGATCTCGAGAATGTCAACGTTATCAGGAGACAAGCGCAACGGATGAGAGAAATCGTGTCGGCGATTATGCAGAGGATAAAGTCATCTCAGAGCCGAAAACTGGAATGGATCCAGATTAATAAACTCTTGCAAGAGGAGGTTTTTTTCCTCGAATGCCAGCCTTATTTCAAACACGAGGTTGAAAAGAGGTGGCAACTTGCAGAGGAGTTGCCGCTTTTTCGGGGCATTCCCCTGGAGATGAACCAGATTTTTGGGAATATCCTCCGCAACGCTGCTGAGGCGATGATTGATCAACCGGAAAAACGGCTAACCATTAAATCCTGGCATGATGCCTCGGGTATTCATGTGAGCATCCAGGACACGGGACCCGGCATTCCATGGCACTTGCAGGACCAAATCTTTCAACCCTTCTTCAGTACGAAGACCGCCGCCTCCAGCATGATGGGCAGCGCGGGAATGGGAATCGGGCTTTACTACAGCAACGAACTGGTTCACCAATATGGCGGAAGGATTGAGACCATCAGTGAACCCGGTTCTAGCGCGAATTTTATTGTTCATCTTCCCGTCGCGGTGGGTTATAGTATTGTAGAGGGTTGAGAAACAGATCAGTCATCGTGAATTCCATTCGGCGCGACGCATGGAAATAAAGCCGCTTTTTTTCAGATCCGTGATGAAGAGAAAATGACATGAGCTCTAACGGAATCCAGCTTGGATGTGAGGTGCTCTTTGAGGAGACACCCGAGTGGTTTTTGTCTAAGCGTTTGGGATTGCTTGCCAACCAGGCGTCAGTTGATGGTTCGTTCACTCATACCAGCAGTCTCATTTCTCGGCATGGAGGAAACCTCGCCTGCCTCTTCTCTCCTCAGCATGGCTTTTACGCGGAAAAACAAGCGAACATGCAGGAATCGATGGATAATTGGGAGTCTTCTTTGCGTGTACCCATCTTCAGTCTGTATGGCGCTGTGCGTGAACCCTCCTATGAAATGCTGGAAAAAATCGACATCCTTTTGATCGACCTGCAGGATGTGGGGACGAGAGTCTACACATACAGCACAACTATGGGGCTCTGCATGGAGGCTGCCGCTCGGATCGGCGTCAGAGTAGTGGTGCTGGACAGACCCAATCCGATCAACGGAGAGTCTGTCGAGGGAAATATCCTCTGCCAGGATTACCGATCTTTTGTGGGGCGCTATCCTCTGCCGATGCGTCATGGCCTAACGATGGGGGAGTTGGCGCGCTTCATTGTTGAAAAATGTCAAGTTCCGTGTGACTTGGAGGTCATTCCAATGAGAGGGTGGAAGCGGGAGAAGTACTTGGGTGACACGAACCTCGCCTGGGTTTTCCCTTCTCCGAATATGCCGACATGGGAAACCGCTTTACTGTACCCTGGCATGGTTCTGCTTGAAGGCACCAACATCAGCGAAGGACGTGGGACGACAATGCCTTTTCACATCTTTGGTGCGCCTTTCATCGACCAACGAAAGTTCCTGAGGCACATGGAAAAGGCTGGTTTAGAGGGCGTGATCTTTCGCCCCGTGTGCTTTGAACCCGTTTTTGATAAATGGGCTGGGCAAACCTGTTATGGGTTTCAGATTCACGTCACCAATCAGAAGGAATTCCGACCCTACCGATTAGGTCTTTCATTGCTTCAGACGTTTTATCGCATCCACAGGGACGATTTTTCGTGGCTCCCTCCCCCCTATGAGTACGAATGGAAGAGATCGCCCATAGACATCCTTCTGGGCGACGGGACCTTGAGGCAGAAGCTCGAGAACGGGGACGATATGAGCACCGTGGAAGCGAACTGGACGAAGGAGCTTGGAGAATACAAAGAAACAACGGTCAGTTGCTTTCTCTATCAGTGAAGCAAGCTACCGATGCGGTTCCACCGAACATAGCTCTGCGCGGGGGAAAGAGTGAGTTCGCCGTCGCGATTCCAGGACCAGTAAATGACGAAGGCCTTGCCCCGCAAATCAGCCATATCCACGAACTTCCAAAAACGGCTATCGTAGCTTTCATCGCGATTGTCCCCCATTACGAAAAGACTATGGGGTGGAACTTCGATGGGAGCCATGTTATCTCTCGAACTGGCGCTCGCTGGCAGAATCCTGCTGTCGTTGTAGACAGCGTAAGGTTCTGAAAGGGGTTGGTCGTTGACAAATACCTGTTTATTCTGGATCCTCACGTTATCGCCGGGCAGGCCGATCACCCGCTTGATGAAGTCTTTTGAGGGGTCAACCGGATAACGGAACACAATTATGTCCTGGCGCTTGGGTTGACTAATGTGAAAAAATTCATTGTTCCAATACGGGATTCTGATCCCGTAGATGAATTTGTTGACTAAAATATGGTCCCCAACGAGGAGTGTCGGCTTCATGGATCCGGAAGGAATCTTGAACGCCTGAATTACAAAAGCGCGGATTACCAAAGCTAAGAGAAGAGCGATAATAATGGCTTCAGCATAATCACGAACGACGCTTTTCGGCTTGCTTCTTGACACACTTTTCTCGGTTGTGAGCTGCAATGTCAACTCCTGGTTTTCGGAGGATTTGGGTCAGTGGCCACCGGCGCATCTACTCTAAAGGGTTTCTTGCATATTTTCAACCGGGGATGGTAAAGTAAAAATGTAACCAGTTGTCAATCAAAACCTTCGCTCATTTTCATACCGCGGCCTCAGCCGCGAACCGTGAAAATGGGCGCCAGCAATGATTGTGGGCATTACCGTGATCGCTGGCGACACAATCAGTGTTGCTCTACGTCACGCATGGAGTGTCGTGTGTCTGTGTTTAAGAAAAAAGAGAATCTAATCGGGTTGGACATCGGTTCTCATTCGGTGAAGGTGGTGCAGCTTAAGGCGAGTGATACGGGCGTGGCGTTGCTTGGTTTTGGGCTGGCGGTACTGCCATCAGAGATGCCTGCCGAAGACAAGGCAACCAAGCCTGAAACGGTTGTCGGTGCGGTCCAGGGATTGATACAGCACCTTGGAATCAGAGATAAAGTTGTCGCTGCGTCGGTTTCGGGTCATGAGGTGATCAGCAAAAAGGTCGAGGTGCCCGTCATGACCGACGAAGAACTGGAGAACCGGATGCATTTTGAACTGGGACACTATATCCCCTACAGCATCAATGAGGTGGATGTCGATTATCAGATTCTGGACACTGCAAAAGAACGCTCCAATTATATGGAAGTGCTGCTGGTGGCAGCCAAGAAGGAGACGGTGAACGATCACGTAAACCTCATCAAACTCTGTGATCTGAACCCGATGGTGATCGATGTAGATTATTTTGCTCTCAGCAATGCCTTTGAGGCTACGCACGGCTTTGGGGAGAAAAACATTGTTCTAATCGACATCGGTGCGAGCAAGGCGATCATGAGTATCATTGGCCAAGGATATCCAGTCTTTACAAGAGGAGTATCCATTGGGGGGCGGCAAATAGTGGAAGCGATCAGAGACCATTTTGGAGTTTCCCTTGAAGAAGCCGAACGTGTCAAACTTGGCGATATTCCCTCAAAAATGCCATTAGCGGAACTGGAAGAAATCTTCGCAGCCATTGTTAGGAACTGGGTGAGCGAATGCCGGAAGGCAATCAATCTGTTTTATACTAATTTTCCTGAGAACAAAATTGAGGAGATTTATCTGAGCGGTGGTTCTTGCAGGATACCAGGACTCGATAAGGTGTTTGAAGAAAACCTCGGTGCTGCAGTGAATATTTTCAATCCGCTCTCCCGGTTGGAATACGATGCACAAGTCTTCGACCCGGCTTACATTGACCATATTGGACCGCAAATGGCGATTTCCCTTGGGTTGGCTTTGAGGAAGGCCAGAGAATGATCCGGATTAATTTACTTCCCCTTCGCGCCAAGAAGAGAAAAGTAACTGTCAGGCATTTTTTCCTGGCCTACCTGGCGACCGTTGTCGCCAGTACCATCATCATAGGAGGTATCGCACTTTATCAGGAGATTCAAATCCGTAATTTGAATAGTCGAATCACTCAAGTAAAGGCAGAAGTGGAACAGTATGCCAAGTATGAGCCTTTGCTCCAGGACGTGACCAAGAAGAAACAAATCATTGATAAAAAGCTTGAAATCATTAGGGACCTGCAACGTGATCGGGACACCATTGTGCGGTTGATGGCGCTGATCAGTGCGGAGGTTCCGGCGGAAAAGATCTGGCTCGAGAAGCTGGTGCAGTCTTCCAATTCAATGACGCTGGATGGAGTGGCGTTGAGCAATGAAGCCGTTGCTGAATTCATGAGAAATCTCGAATCCTCACCCTATGTGGTAAAGGGGACGGTAAATCTGACCCATTCGCGTCAAACTGACATAAGTAACAAGAAGCTCAGGGTATTTCAGATAACTTACCAGTTCGTCCGTTTCTCGCAACTGCCACAATCGCCCAAAAAAGAAGGATCATGAATTTAGATCGCTTTTCACTCGCTGTTCTACAGGAAAAGGTCGCTGCTCTAACGCCCCAGCAGAGGGTTATGCTGTTCGTTGGGACCTTCGTTTGCATGGTGTCTGCATTCTACTTCTTGCAGTACCAGCCGCGATCGGAAGTCATGGCTACACTAAAAACGGACCTTGCCCAACAAGAAACACGGTTGGGTGTGCTCAAAGAGGCGGCAGCCAAACTGCCTGCACTCCAGGAAGAGCTTGCCAGGGCCGAAGCGGAGTTCGCTCACCTGTTGTCTTTGCTTCCAGATCAAAAAGAAATCCCTGCTCTCCTCGAAACCGTTTCCAAGTTAGGAGCTCAGGCAGGCCTCGAAAATATCCTTTTCCAGCCCCAAGCTGAACAAGCGCATGAATTCTACGCGGTTATCCCGATTCGACTCGATCTTATCGGCAGCTACCACAAGCTGGGGGCCTTTTTTGACAATATGAGCAAGCTGGACCGTATTCTGAAGGTTGAAAACCTCACCATGACTCGCCAAAAAGAAGGGTCAGTACTGCAGGTGGCTTGCACTCTTATAACCTATCGTTTTGTTGAAAAGCCGGAGGAAAAAGCGGGCGCTCCCAAGAGCAAATAGTCGGCAGCCGGCGGTATGGGAGCTCTAAGGCAGGTAAGGTAGACGCGGTTTTTCTCGAGCAATGAGGGATGGAAATGGAGGGTTCATGCGGTATTGCAGAGGGCTAATGGTCGGTTTTTTTGCTGCACTCTCAATGGTTCTCATTTGCTCAGGGTGCGCAGGACAAGGGTCCCTCGGGACGGGTGCCGGGGTCGGTCAGCCCGGAGAGGTGGGTGAAGGTCAGCCGCTTGCCCCGGTGTCGCCGGTGGCCATAGCAAACAAGGCCGACCAAATTCTTGACATCCATATCGACGACTCTTCCGAAGTAACCCTGATGAGAATGACAGGAAACGCGCCACTACAAGACTATGAGTTTCGTCGATCCGGCGACCGGCAATTTGTCCTGGAGTTGAGTGATATCAAAGCCGGAGGCGCGTTGAGTTCACTGCCGATTTCGTCCGAGCAGCTGATGTTGAGCGATGGCGGGATGGTGTCGCCGAAAGCGCTTCAACTGGTGGGAACCCTGCAGAAGCCACTCGACTATTACGTGTTGGATGCCGCCGGAAACGAGCTCATTCTGGCCCTGTATCTATCTAAAGATACTCATGTTTCGGTGGAACCTCAGGCTGCTTTACCGCGATCAGCGTCAAACGCCATGGGTGGAGCTCCTCCTCCAGCTCCGCCTAAGGCTGCGAGCTCTATTCCTGCACAGGTTTCACCTCAGGGGACGTCGCCCGACCGAGGCGGGTTCGTAAGCAGACCACAAAATGTTCGAGGACTCACCACCCAAAGAGCGCCAAAATCCGGATCCAGCATGGCGGATGAGATTGCGAAAAATTATTCCGGTAAACCTATCAGCCTCGATCTTCTCGATGCGGATCTAAAGAATGTACTCCGTTTGCTTGCAGATATTACGGGCAAAAATATGGTGATCGAACCGGATGTTGCTGGCCGGGTGACCATCAAAGTGGAAAAGGTCCCATGGGATCAGGTGCTGGACATGATCCTGGCAATGAATGACTTGGGCAAGGAAGAGCGCGGCAATGTCATCCGCATTGCCCGCCTGGCGAAGCTGAAGCAGGAATCAGATCAGAAGGTGGCGAGAATAAAGGCAGAACAGGAGCTCTTGGAGGCACAAAAGGATATTGGCGCGATTGCCACGGCATATCTCACGGTGAATTATGCACAACCAGTCGAGATCGCAGCTAAAATCACTGAGATCAAGAGTGATAAGGGAAAAATTTCAGTCGACGAGCGAAGCAATTTGGTCATCTACACTGATTATCCCACCCGCATTGAGACGGCTAGAAATCTTCTGACGCGTTTGGATCGGGCTACTTCACAGGTAATGATTGAGGCGCGGATTGTTACCGCAACGCAAGAGATCGCCACTACTCTTGGCACGGAGTGGCATCTAAAATTTGAAAAGTTTGGGACCACCCCAGCGCCAGGGACCAGGGCTTTTGAGGTGAACCGCCCCATTGATCCTTTGGTTGGCTTTACCATCGCCAGTTTGTGGGGTCAAACGCTCGCAAGTATCGACTTCAAGCTTTCGGCATTGGAGACCGGCGACCAGATCAACCTTGTGGCTGCTCCGAAGGTTCTCACGATCAACAACATGAAGGCGGTGATCACCCAGGGCACACAGATTCCCTACCTGGTGCGCAGCGATTACGGCTCCTCCTCAACGCAATTTAAGGATGCGGTGGTTGAACTGCAGGTAACGCCCCATATTACGCCCGACCAAAAAGTGCGGTTGGAAATTCAAGCGAAACAGGATGAGCCTACCGCCAAGAGTTATCAGGTGGGTGATAGCTCGGTACCCGGCATCGATACCCGCAAGATCAATACCGAACTCCTGGTGGATGACGGCCAGGTGATTGTGATTGGTGGAGTCTTGCACACCAGGGAGGAAGAGGCGAGTACAGGAACACCCGGCCTCAGAAACATTCCTCTCTTCGGTTGGCTCTTCAAGAGCCAAACCACAGGGAACAGAAAGGATGAACTACTAATCTTTATCAGCCCTCAGATCATTGAGTCGTCGGGCCGCCGCGCAGCTAAAGGTTCCTGAACAAATGCAGTTATTTTAAACTTCTGCTCGGGTTGAGTGAATTTCTTCTTGAATTACGTCCACGGAGCATGTATCAAAGTGATTGGCAATCTTTGTCGGGTGAAGGTCTGCGAACAAAAACTGAGAATGAAGCTCTGGATGATAAAATGATTTTTCGCTTGCTATGTTGCGTGCTCATATTTGCTTTGTCAAACTGCTCTATGCAGAAGTCAGGTTCGAAGGCGGAGTCGACCCAGTTCGACCGGAACGCCAAGCCACAAGAAAAAGTTGCCGAAGGGGATGCGGCTCAAGATAAAGTCACTCTAAAAGTGGACTATCTCACCCCTGTCCGCGCGATACAGAATCCTGAAGTCTTTGTTTATAAGGAAAAAAGGCGCCTTTACATCATCCAATCGGACGTCCTGGTAAGAGACTACCCTATTGGATTGGGATTCCATCCGGTTGGTGATAAGGAAAAGGAAGGCGACGGAAAGACTCCTGAAGGCAAGTTCTTTGTCTGCGTCAAAAAACCTAACAGTCGGTTTCAAAAATCCCTTGGGTTGAACTACCCCGACAAGAAACATGCTGAGCGAGCGTTCTTTGCGGGAGTTATCACTCCGATGGAATTTCGGGATATCCTTTTGGCCTTTGAGAATAAGGCTACACCACCCTGGAATACCGCTCTGGGTGGACAGATTTTCATCCATGCCGGAGGGGCCCACAAAGATTGGACCGAAGGCTGTGTTGCTCTGTACAACAGTGATATGGATGAACTATTTCAGATCACCTCGGTGGGGACCCCCGTCTCGATTCGGCCATAAGAGTGGCCTGTTTCGCCAAGACTGGCAGCATCGAGAAGAAACCCTGCAAAAATCAACGTCAAATCCCCTCCAATAATCGGAATGATTATTGACTGCTTATTCTCCAACCGCTGACTTCCAGATTCTGTCGTCTGTAATGAGGGAGTTACTCATATGATCAAAAAGGGATTGATTGCCCGGCTGTTTGAGGCTGCGAGTATTCAAAGGTGGAATGACCACGTCAGGCCGGTGGAGTTTACCGAGCTTGATAAGCAGGCGCACAAGAACATCATTGCGTATGTCTTGGGTAAGCTGGAAGAATACGAGCGGCAGGTCACTATTGATTGGAGGAAGCTGATTGAAGGAGCAATGTTTGAATTCCTTCAACGGGTCATAATGACCGACATCAAACCGCCGGTGTTTCACAAGATGATGAGTGAAAAAGGTGATCAGATTAACGATGTGGTTTTGCGCAAGCTCCATGACGACATCATCACTGTGAAAGGGGATTTCGCTGGAAAGTTGGAGAGGTATCTCTTTAATAAAGACTATTCTCGCTTCGAGAAAAGGCTGCTGAGAGCGGCCCACTACCTTGCCACCAATTGGGAATTTCAGATAATTTACCATACGGCGCCTTTTGTATATGGCATCGACAGGACCAAAGAAGAGATCGAGAATCAGATTGAGGATCATTATGACCTGATCGGGGTCCAGAAAATTTCTCTCCGCAAGAAATCCTTCGGTTTTATAGATCTTTGCGGGCAGTTGCGATTCCAACAGAGGTGGGCTCAATCTCCAAGAATTCCCAAGACGTCGGTATTAGGGCACATGCTGATTGTCGCCATGCTCTCCTACCTCTGTTCAGTGGAGATCGATGCCTGTGACAAGAGAGTGTGCAATAACTACTTTGCGGGCCTCCTGCATGATCTTCCGGAGGTCTCGACAAGGGACATTGTATCGCCTGTAAAAAGTTCCGTTGAAGGGTTGGATGACATCATCAAGGGGTATGAGAAGCTTCATCTGGAGGAAAAAATACTACCTTTGCTTCCGTCCGCGATGCGTGAGGAAATTATGTATTTCCTGGATGATGAATTTACCAATAAGGTGACGGATAATGAAACAATAAGAAAGGACGTCTCTCAAGAAGACATGATGTCGCTGTACAATCAGGATCGCTTCTCACCGGTGGACGGGCAGGTCATCAGGGCCTGTGATAAGCTTGCAGCCTTCATCGAGGCATCCTTGTCGATTCAACATGGGATCAAATCGCGCAATTTGGAGGAGGGCAAAGAGTATATTTACGAAAAATTTAGAGAAGAAAAGATCGGCCCCATCGATTTTAAGCAACTGTTCGATTATTTCTTCTGATATTGCATGGTGCAAGAGCCATCGTTTGCTCCGCTCCCGCAAAAAGATGAGCATGACTCTTCGCCGTGGTCTCAGCAGTGGCCCGTCAAGGCTTCAGCAAAGGCCACGCGAAAGTTCGTGACGACTTCCTGAAGCGGCCCATTGGCATTGACAACAATAAACCGTTCGGGCGCGGCTCGGGCAAGCTCGAGGTAACCGCCTCGCACGCGCTCATGAAAGCTTCCGCTTTCCTGTTCAATGCGGTCCCCAGTTGCCGCTCGGGCCTGCATCCGGCTGGAAGCAACCTCGATCTCGCAATCGAGAAGGATGGTGAAATCAGGGCACAGACCACCGGTCGCCCAATCTTGTATCCGGCGCAACGGTGCAAGGTCCAGACCTCTCCCGTAACCCTGATAAGCCAGGGTGGCATCAATGTAGCGATCCGCCAGCACCCACATTCCCTGCCGCAAAGCCGGCTGCACGACTTCGTGCACCAGTTGCGCCCGGCTTGCTGAATAGAGCAGCACCTCTGCCTGGTCATTCATGGTTTCAAAGGAAGGGTCGAGCAATACTTCTCTGACCTTTTCCCCCAGACGGGTTCCACCAGGCTCTCGAGTCTTGATAAAAGGGATAGTTTTCTCTCGCAACCATCCGGCCAGTTCGCTGACCAAGGTGCTTTTCCCGCACCCATCAATCCCTTCGAAACTCACAAACTTTGCTGATAGCTGTTGAGAGAGTTCATTCATAGAGTCTTCTCTTCACCCTGGGTATTCCTGCCGTTCAGGACGCCAATGGCGTGATCTCGCCCAACCGTCTCCATCACGCCTCAAGCGCTTGATTGTCCTCTTCGGTCTTGGTGTCTTCATTGTAATGCTGGTTTTGACGCTGAAAGTTGACCTGGTTCTTGGCTATGTAGATTCTCTTTACGGTGAAGAAATCCAGGCCGAACAGGGCGCAACTTTCGGCGAAGCTTTCCCAGAGTTTGAGTACGGCATCCTTTGCCTTATCCGGCTTAAATCCTCCACCCTTGGCCCACCATTTCCACTTGAGGCTGCTTTGAACGTCATCCAGAGCCAGGAAAGTTCTCATAACACACCCACAAAAGGTATCTCCATTCGTCAGAGCAGCAGATATTGGAACTTGATGAGGCTCCAGGGCGACTATATGAGACAGGCTGACCAGAAAATGGAGCATGTCGACAATCTCGACCTTGCCGTTTTGGGTGCCGATGCCATGTTCTTCGACTTCCCGTATGAGCTCGGCGAGCTCCGCTGATAGTGCTTTCCTGTAGTTTTCAATCCACACGAGCTTTTCTTCTGGATGACCGATGGTTTGCTCGTAGTCGAGGCCGATATTTCTGAGCGTGAAGACGTTCAATTGCCGTTGGAGTTTGAAGATTTCTTCCATGGTGTTCCTTTCATCCATGTTCAAAGTGATAGGGAATTTCGGATTCCGGAGATGACATTTCGAGCCCAGCGGTGATTCAGTGTAAGCCAAGCGATTCGAAGTAACCTCTGACTTCCCTGGCGAGGAATCGAATCCTGGGGTGAGCCTGTTGGGAGTCTCTCAACTGGATGAAGTGCCGCCAGCCGCTCCATCTGCCGCTGACATAGATCTCGCTTTTTAGAAGGTTGGGGAGAATGTCTCTTGCAATTTCAGGTCGCAGCCCGCGATTGAGATCATCCCGGTACCAATCGAAGAGGATCTCGGCGCGATTGATCCATTGTTGGACCGTGGGGTTGTGATCCACAAATTGTTCCTGAACGCTGTCATAGCAGTCCTCGATCTCTTCCGGAAGGATGAGGATCATGCCCTTGTTCTTGTAGTTCACATACCGTGTACTCTCCTGGGTGAACGAGAAAACCCTGTGCCTCACCACCTCATGAGTGATCCCCCGATCACAGATAAACTTGAAGATGAACATGGGGAGATCCGACGCAGCGTCTTTTCGCAGGAGGGCCAGTTGTTCCTCCTCGGGCATGAGGGATACCTGGAGCCCGCTCCCTTCGGCAATGGAACCTTCAGGTTGAAAAAGAACAGGGTAGAATTTGCTCAGGCTGGTGCTGAAAAGCTGGTGGAGGTCTCTGCTGCTCGCCTTGAGGTAACGTAATGTTTCGATCCAGCCACGCAAATTTGCCGCAATCGCAACACCGCCGGCAGCTAGAGGATGCAGCGGAAAGACTCGGTGGTAAGCATTGCGTTCTTTCAGGGTCTTGATGAGCATTTCAAAAAGCTCGTTATCGGAGGGGATGTTCGCCTTGGGGGTTTTTGCAACCGGATGAGCCTCAAGCTTCAAGACAATGTTGCTGTGCTCAAGAACCGAAAGGTGGCCATGCTTCTTCAACATGAGGACAAAAGCTTTGGCCGAGTCGTCAGTGATTTTGTCCTCCGATTTGTAGGCTGTTCTACCGCAGATCTCAACAACCTGGAGCAGACGCTTTTCATCTGAAGGGGCCATACCCTGTGGGAAAACCTCGCTTTTTTGGAAACGAATCTCCATAAACTCATCTCCTCCGGGGAAACAAAAGTGAATTGGGTACCTACCAGTTTAGCAGCTGCACGAAAGATACGGAAGCTGAAAGAGCATTTCTTACCGAATCTGATCGGATCGGAAATTCCGCTTCGGAGGGACCAGTTGGTTCTTCATTCCGACATCCGCAATCCGAAATCCGAAATCGACGTAAGTCAGTCTCTCTTTCTGCTTTGTATCGCTTGTTTGATGCAGTATAGTCAAGCGCCTGTTGGGCGATGCGCAGTCAAGTTTCTATCGAATACCTCCCTCGCCGCTATTTCCTGTGTCCCAATCTCCCTCTCAAGCGGTGGACGGGGGCGGTGATTTCTTGCAAGGAGTTGGTCCATGGAAAAGTCAGAGGAAGCAGGAGGGTGTATCCATGAAAGTATTCTACCATGACGATTTTCGCCAGGTTTATGTCAGCGATCCGGCAGCCGCACCGGGGAGGATCGAAGCGATTGTGGCGGCAATTAAGAACGAAGTCACTTTTGAAGAGCCACTTCCTGCCGGCGCCGATGATATCGAAGCCATCCACTCGAGCTACCACATCAAATATGTGACGCGACAAGGGCTCTATAATATCTCCGCTCTTGCCGCCGGCGGCGCAATCCAGGCAGCGGTGACAGGACTCTCGGAACCCAGTTTCGCTCTCATTCGCCCACCCGGACATCATGCCTCGGCGGACAGTTGCTGGGGATTCTGTTACTTTAACAACATGTCAATCGCCCTGGATCATTTGAAAAGGAACGGGCTCATCAAAAAAGCCTTCGTCCTTGACTTCGACCTGCACTATGGGGACGGCAACGTAAATATCCTTCAGGATAAAGGGTATGTGACCATCCTGAATCCCGAGTCGCATGCGCGAAAGCATTATCTGGCTGAGGTCGAGGCTGGTCTCGCTCAGGCCGAGGTGGATATCATCGGGGTCTCAGCGGGCTTTGACAATCACGTCGAGGACTGGGGAGGGCTCCTGGAAACTGAGGATTACCAGACCATGGGACGGATGGTGCTGGAAGCCTCTCGGCGCATGGGGGCAGGCTGTTTTGGAATCCTTGAAGGCGGTTATAATCATCAGGTTCTGGGACGAAATGTGAGGGCCTTTTTGAGAGGACTCGGCGGACTGTAGCGGGGCGGAGCGTGTCAAAGGTGAGCGAACCGAGCGATGTCAAGGTGATTTTTCCGGATGAGGCGAAAGCGTTTCTCGATGAGAATAAGGTGGGAACGTATACCCTGCTTGACGTACGCCAACCCTTTGAATACGAAGAAGCTCACCTGCCAGGAGCCAGGCTCATTCCGTTAACGAAATTGCCAGAT
>JADGQM010000361.1 GCA_017881795.1 Syntrophobacteraceae bacterium | reverse complement strand
ATGGAGTTCAGAAAGAAGTGAAAGAGCTCCTCGCCAAGCAAGAAGCCGGCACCAAGCTTGCGCCCAAGGTATAATACTATTTGGATAGGAGGAAACAGCCATGTTGAAAGTCATCAATGGTGGGATTGAGACGGTCGTTGAAGACTGGCCTGGAAGAATCGGCTACCTGGACAATGGAATGGCTTCTTCCGGAGCCTTTGACAATGTCGCCCTGGGGTTTGCCAATCTGCTTGTAGGGAACGCTCCCGGGGAAGCGGGCGTCGAGATCGCGGGCGGGTATTTCGAGGCGGAATTCGGGGCCGATACGGTCATCAGCTTTACCGGGACGGATATGAAACCCACGGTCAACGGTCAGCCCATTCCCATCTGGAAAGCGGTGGCCGTGAGCAAGGGTGATGTCATCAAGGTTTCTCATTTTGGCGAATTCGGCTTTCGATCCTATCTCGGCATTGCCGGCGGCATCGATGTTCCCGTTTATCTGGGCAGCAAGTCAACCTGCCTCTTCGGGAGCTATGGCGGGTTTGAGGGCCGGAAACTGCAGGAAGGGGACGTGCTGAAGTTCGGCAAGCCTTCTAAAGAACTGAAGAGCCTCAAGGGGCGCACGGTGAAAGCCGGGGCGATGCCGGAATACGGGAGAGAATGGGTGCTCCGCGCCATACCCGGTCCGAACGCTTCGCCGGACTACCTAACCAAAAAGGGAATGGACTTCCTTTTCTCCAATTCCTTCCGGGTCCAGCACAGTTCCAATCGCTCTGCATATCGTCTGGCGGAAGCCAAAGACCTGGCTTTTGCGAGAAAGGATGGCGGGGTCGCCGGAAGCCATCCTTCCAATGTTCTCGATCATGCCTATGCGATTCGCGGCGCGTTAAATATCTGCGGCAATACCCCAATCCTTCTCATTGCCGACGGGCCGACCCTCGGTGGGTATATGTGCGCACTGACCGTGATCAACGCGGATTTGTGGAAAATTGGCCAGGGCACCCCGGGCAGGGACTATTTCCGCTTCGCCTATTGCACCCAGGAGGAAGCCACCGAAGCGCGCAAGCAACAGCGCGAGTGGTTGAGTGAAAAGTCACTGGCGTAGCGTTCACAGGGAGGATACGACGATGGACCTCAACGTTGACATGGGCGAGAGCTTCGGGAGGTACAAGCTGGGGAATGACCAAGAGGTGATGAAGTACATTACCTCGGCCAATGTCGCCTGCGGGTTTCATGCGGGCGACCCTCTGGTGATGCAGGAAACCATCCAGCTTGCCAAAAAGTACGATGTTGCTGTGGGAGCTCATACCGGTCTCCAGGATCTTCGGGGGTTTGGGCGCAGACGGATGGAGATTACGCCCGATGAGCTGAAGGGCGACACTCTATACCAACTGGGGGCGCTCGATGCCATGCTGCGCGTGAACGGCATGAAGATGCAGCATGTGAAACCCCACGGTATCCTCTACCGCATGGTCTCGGACGACGCCCGCTATGTTGAAGCTTTTCTCGATGCGGTGGCGCTCTTTGATCGTGAGCTTTTCATCATGATCCCGAGGGATACGCTCATCTGGAAGCGCGGCAAGGAATTGGGCCTGAAGATGGCGGCTGAAATCCTGATCGATCTCAGTTATGACGACGAGGGAAATTGGGTTTTGGAGCGCACCAAGAAGGCCCGCTCTCCGGAAGAAGTTGCCGAACGGGCGATCATGGTCGCCCGGGAAAAACAGATCACGACTATCAGCGGCAAGCGGATCAACGCCGAAGGCGATACGATTTGCTGTCACGGCGATTCCCCCAACGCCGCCGAAGTCGTCAAGACGGTTAAAGCGGGTTTGGAAAGGGCTGGAATACCCTTGAAGAAACTGAGTGAGATGAAGAAGTAGGCTAAATCAAGAAAAGTGGCTAGTGGCTAGTGGCTAGTAATTACCCACTGATCACTGACCACTAGTCACTATTTAAGGGGAGAAGATCATGGAAGTATCGGTAAATGCGCATATGCCCGGACTTGTTGCCCGGGTGGTGGTTAACGAAGGGGATAAGGTTGTGAAAGGACAGGAAGTTGCGGTCATCAATTGCATGAAGACCGAGCTTTCCGTTCGCTCTGACCAAGATGGTGTGGTCAAGACGATTCTCGTCAAAGAGTGGGATGAAATGGAAATCGGCAACCCCATGATCATCATGGCGGTTGACCACAAATAGGGGAGATTCCCTGTCCTGAGTACAGGATGTGACATTTGAGTGTTCGTTATCCCTGTCGTCATACCGGCGAAAGCCGGAATCCAGAAAGACAGTGGATGCCGGTTTTCACCGGCATGACGGAGGAGGTGGACACCTATTTTTGCTGTGCTGTACTAAGCAAACCGGGATTTCCATTGCGGAAGGGCTATCGGCTTTTCAATCCGACATCCGCTATCCGACATCCGACATCAGCCAACAGGAAAGATGCGAAAGTGATCAAGAAATTGCTCATAGCGAACCGGGGGGAAATCGTCGTCCGGGTCATGAAGACGTGTCACAAGCTCGGCATCAAAACCGTTGCTGTTTATTCCGATGCCGACCGCAATATGTTTTACCTGAAAGAGACGGACGAGGCTTACCATATCGGCCCCTCAAACCCGATCAAGAGCTACCTCAACATTGAGGCGATTCTTGACGCGGCGAGACAGTCCGGAGCCGACGCCATTCACCCCGGGTATGGTTTTCTTTCTGAGAATTCTTTGTTTGCTGATGCGGTTGTCACCAATGGGATTACCTGGGTGGGGCCGCCGCCTGCCGTCTTGATGGCGATTGATTCCAAGTGCTATTGCAGGAAAATCGCCACCGACGCAGGAGTTCCGGTCATACCCGGAACCATTGATACAATCTCCAGCGCGGATGAACTTTGCCGCTATGCTTCAGAACACGGTTATCCGCTTGTTCTGAAGCTTGACAAAGGAGGTGGGGGCAAGGGCATTGAAGTCGTGAGAGAAGACCTGCAGGCCAAAGAGGCTTTCGAGAGGCTGTCTCGAATCGGGATGCTGGCTTTTGGTCATCCCGGGGCCTACATCGAAAAGGAGGTAATCAGTCCCAGGCATATTGAAATCCAGTTCCTGGCTGATGGTTTTGGCAATTGTGTTTGTCTGGGCGAAAGGGAGTGTTCCATCCAGCGACGGTATCAGAAGATCATCGAAGAATCGCCTTCACCCGTGGTCCATGAAAAGGAGCGGGCAATGCTCTTTGAATGCACCGCGAACCTGGTGCGGGCAATGGGATACCAGGGGGCCGGCACCATGGAGTTTCTGCGCTCTGCCGAGGGGCAGTTCTATTTCATGGAGGTCAATGCCAGGCTGCAGGTGGAACATCCGGTGACGGAGTTCCTGACGGGTATTGATATCGTGGAACAGCAATTGCGGATCGCGTCGGGAGAGAAACTGGAATTGCAGCAGGCGGACGTCCAATTGCGGGGGCATGCTATCGAGGCAAGGATCTACGCCGAAGATCCCGTTTCGTTCTGCCCGTCGCCGGGGACGATCAGCAGTCTGCAGTTTCCCGCCACGGATCCCGCCCATCTTAGAATTGACCATGCTATGGAGGCTGGGGCAGCGGTCCCGCCGTATTACGATCCCCTGTTGGCGAAGGTGATCGCCTGGGGTGAGAGCCGCCGGGATGCGGTCGATAAGCTGGTGAGGGCTCTGTCTGAATTTCATGTGGAGGGAATCAAGACGACCATTCCCGCAAACCTTTTGATTTTGAGCAGTCCGAAATTCCTGGACGGTGAGCTGGACACCGGATTCATCGATGGCCTGTATGCGAGCGCTGCGCCGGATCAGCTTTCGGGCAAGCCATTATGGCCCTGTATGTGAACCGTGACATCTCAAGCGGATGAAATTTCATGAGGAGGTTATTCTGATGGGAGAAGATGCAAATATGAATGTTAAAATCGCCGATGCAGGACCGGCAGGATGGATTGCCTATGCCATAGCCACCTGGATGGCCTGGGCGTTTTTGTGTGGCTTTGTCACGAGTAAAGCGCTTCTTTTCATGTCATGCGTATCGTTTGCATGCACCATTCCTTACCTGGGAGCGGCCTTTACTCAGCTCAAACTTGGCAACGTTGCCGGTGGTGTCACCTGGCTCTATTTTGGAGCGTTTTTTGCCTTCGCCTCAGCCTTGAATTACGGCGTTACGTATTTTGCGGGGATTTATCACTGGGAGCTTGATCCCCGAATCCTCGGCTACGAATGGGCGATTTTGGGAATCGTGCTCGTTTTGTCCACGCCCATTTTTCTCAAATACGCCCCGGCTGCGGCGTCGATCTCAGTAATCGGCGCCGATGTTGGAATTGTCACCCTGGCTGCGATCTATTTCGGATTCGCCAG
>JADGQM010000360.1 GCA_017881795.1 Syntrophobacteraceae bacterium | reverse complement strand
GGTCTGTGCATACATATTGAAGCGACGGGTGGCATCGTGAAACGGAAACCTAATGTGGAGGAGTAGGCAGATGGAAACAGGAATAAATTCAGGAATTACTCATGTAACTCAGGTGGACAAGGAAATTCTTAAAAAAGCAAGTGATCGAAAAGCGAATTTCGAGTACTGGGGACCGACTCCGCGGGAAGCGCGAAAGGCAGCGGTAGCGAAGAAAAAAGGTCTTATAGACAAGCGCATGACCATCAAGGAAGCCGTGGAGAAGTATGTCAAGGACGGCATGAACATCGGGCTTGGTGGTTTTGTCAACACCCGCGTGCCCACAGCGATTGTGTGGAATATTATCAAGAAGGGCGCAAAAAATCTGACTCTGTCCCTCCAGTCAAACTCCATTTGCTGTGAATGGATTGCGGCTGCAATGCTCGTCAATCCCGACCACATTTCGGTCAAGCGGGCTGAGCTGGCCTGGTGGGGATATGAGATCATCGGTATCGCCCCGATTTTGCGTTACCTCACCGCCAACGGCATGATCGAGCTGGATGACTATACCAACTATGGCATGTCGGTCAGGTTCAAGGCCGGCGCCATGGGGATTCCCTTCATCCCGGTCCGTGATCACGGCGGCTCGGATATGGAAATGGTCAATCGGGGCGCCATGATTCAGTGCCCCTTCAGCGGCGACAATGTCTACCTGGTTCCCGCGTGTAATCCTGATGTCGGTATTGTCCACGTGACCGCGGCGGACATGTACGGTAATGCCCGCATCTTCGGCGCGCTCTGCACCTGTCCGGAAATCGCCCAAGCCGCTGCGCACACCATCATGAGCTGCGAAACCATACTTGATAACATGGCCATTCGCCGCTACCCGAACATGACCGAAATTCCTTATCCGGTCGTCGATGCCGTTTGTGAGCAGCAATTTGGCGCCTGGCCGGGGGCGGTATACGGTCAATACTGGTTTGACATGGAGCACTTCCTGTATTTCAGAGGCCTCTGTGACGAGTTCCGGAAGACCGGCAACAAAGACAAGCTAAAGCAATATTTTGATGAATATTTCTTCAGTTGTGACACGTGGGATGACTTTATCGCCAAGATCGTGCCTCACAAGAAGCTGACTTATCTGAGGAAGATGGATGGTCAACAACCGGTGATTTTCTCTTAATCGGACCAGGAAGAGCAAACCGACACTTGGAATAGGAGGTTAGAATATGGTAACGATAGCTGATGTTAATCCCTTTGAAATGATTGCCTATACGGGCTCAAGAGTATTGGAAGACAACACCATTATTTTCGTCGGTACGGGTCTGCCCATCATCGCTTCCATGCATGCCCAGTTGACCCACGCCCCCAATGCCAATTTGATTTTTGAAGCCGGTTCGCTGGCCTCCATGTTGGAACAGGGAATGCCGATGTCCGTGGGTGACACCAGAGCCTTCCGCAAAGCGGTGTTCGCCAAGGGGCTGTGCGCGGTCTTCGAACTGACTCAGAGAGGCTATTCCGATTACGCCTTTATCGGCGGCGCCCAGGTTGACATGTACGGAAATATTTGTTCGACCTATGAGGGCGGGACTTATGCTGTGCCCAGAGTCAGGTTCCCTGGGAGTGGCGGCGCCGGCGCCATGGCTGCAAACTGCGAGAAGACCATCGCCATTATGGCCCTCGAGAAACGGCGCTTCGTCAAGAAGGTCGACTTCATCACCAGTATCGGCTTCGGCGATGGCGCCCCTGATTACCGCGAAAAAGCCGGGGTTATGGGGGCTGGCCCCTATCGTGTCATCACCAATCAGGCGCTCTTTGGTTTTGACAAAGACACACGGCGGATGATGCTCCTGGAATACCTTCCAGGCAAGAGTCCGGAAGCGATTCAGGATCTGGTCGATTTCGAGCTGATCATCGCTCCGGATGTGAAGGAAATGGCAATCCCCACCGAGCATGACCTCATGCTCCTGAGAACGAAGTGCGATCCCGAAGGCTTCTTCCTCAAGAGAAAAATCGTCGACAAATAATCCTGAGGACTGACTTCAAATCGTGACACCAGTAGCCGGGAGAGAACCAGTTCTTTCCCGGCTTTTTTGTCAACTAACCGGCTCTGGCCCTGATGGTCACGGGGAAGCAAGAGAAGAAAGCGGGGTGAGATGGGAAGCGGTGGCTACACATAACCGAACGAATCTATTCTGACTTCTGACTTCTGTATTCTCATGGTAACCCTCCCGGAATGAAGCTTTAATTACCACTAGATAAATCGATTGTTTTGCTATAGTTTAGATGTTTTAAGCGGGTGTTCACAAACTGTGGTGGAGTTTCCCATGGTCAACATGCCCCGTTGTTGCGAAGAATGCGGCCTTCCTGAAGATGCTTTTCCGTTGTGCGAGACCGAATGCATGCTGCCGAGTTGCCCGAGATGCGCTTTCCTCATCCAATTGTACGGAACGGGTTGTGGGAACATCCGCGTGTACTACTTATGCCGTGACTGCTACGATAGGCTCAAGGAAAGAGGCTTTGTCGAACCTTAACCGGAGCTTGTCTGACCCATGAGCAGTTGGCGGCCACTAGTTTTTGTATTGATTACCGAGGAGGGCGAAATGTCGGTTCGCGACAAGCGGATGAGCATCAAGGATGCGGTGTCCAGGTACGTGCAGGATGGCGATTCAGTCTACTACGGCGGCTTCCAGATCATGGTGCCGATGGCGCTCACCCACGAGATCATCAGGCAGAGAAAAAAGAACCTGACAATTTTTAATGCTTCCACCGACGTCGGGGGGCTTGATTTACTGGTGGCGGCAGGGTGCGTCAAGGAGGTCCACCTTGCGTGGGCGATGAACTGGTATGTGAAGGCGCCCTATGCGATTCGCCGCGCGTTCCAGGCGGGCGAAATCCAGCGCTTCGACCACTCTAACTTCGGCGCTACCACTGCCCTTCTCGCAGGGTTCCTCGGCATTCCTTTTGTTCCCGTTCGCGGCAACATCGGCACCGACATCGTTAAGCACAATACCGCCGATTTGAAAATAATCGAGGATCCTTTCAGCGGCGAGAAAATCACCGTGGCCCGTGCATGGCGGGCAGATGTCGCCATCATCCATGCCCAGAAGGCGGATCCCCTGGGCAACGTGGTCGCGTGGGGCACCCGCGGGGTTACCGACGAATTCGGAGCCATGGGATCGAAACGGGGAGTTATCGTTACCGCTGAGGAAATAATTGACACCGAAGTGGTGCGTAGCGACCCGGACCGCACCATTGTTCCCTATTTCAAGACCCTGGCTGTTGTCCAATGCCCGTGGGGCGCTCATCCTTCCGCATGTCGCGGCTACTATGGTCTTGATATCCGCTTCTGTCAGTATCAGGGCAAATACGAAAGGAGCGCGGACCTGCTCCCCAAATTCCTGGATGAATGGATCTACGGTTGCGAGGATCACGATGCCTATCTGAAGAAATATGTGCAGATGTTTGGCCGGGAGGGACTGGACCGGCTCAAGCCGAAGTCAGGCTTCAAGCCGAAACTGGATATCGATTACGGCTATCACGATCCTGCCGTGTGGCAGGGCGTGCCGCAATACACCGACAAGTACATCAGAGGATAGGAGCAAACTGCCAACAGCACCTGAGGAGATACCCATGACGAGCACCTATCGACTTACGGAGCTCATGGTCGTACGTTGTGCGAAAGAAATCATAGATGGCGAAGTCGTCTTTGCCGGCGTCGGTTTGCCTCTGGTTGTAGTGAGCTTTGCCATGGCTACGCATGCTCCCAATATGATCCTCTTTACCGAGGGGGGGTCAATTCGGGCGACAGCCCCTCCTGGCCTGGCCATCACTGTTGACGACCCGGCGCTGTTTACGAACGCTGACGCCACCTTTGGAATGCTTGCGACCATGGCCGCTTTGCAGCGTGGAGAAGTCGATGTGGCCTTCATCGGTGGCGCCCAGATCGATAAGTATGGGAACATCAACTCAACCGGTGTCGGCAGTTGGAGCAGTCCGGGGACCTTTACCTACTTTGCCGGCAGTGGTGGCGCCAACGACATGGCTACATCCGGAAAAAGAGTCCTCGCCATCATGCCGCAAGATCCCAAAAAATTCGTGGAGAAGGTCGATTACCTCACGACACCCGGCTATTTGGACGGCCCCGGGGCCCGCGAAAGGCTGGGAATGATCGGGGGCGGTCCCTCTGTAGTAGTCAGCACAATGGCGGTGTACCGATTCGATGAGGTCACCAAAGAGATGGTTCTGGCGGAATATTTCCCCGGTCAATCGGTCGAGAAGGTTCGGGCGAACTGTTCTTTTGACCTGAAAGTCGCATCGGAAGTCAAGGAAACGGAACCGCCGAGCGAGGAAGAAATCGCCC
>JADGQM010000359.1 GCA_017881795.1 Syntrophobacteraceae bacterium | reverse complement strand
CACTGATCATCGATCGGCGATAGATTCTAGATTCTGATAGCAGAGGGCGGGTCAAAAGAAATGCAAACCACTGGAACAAGAGCCCTTCGAGCCAGCCGGACCGATGAATCGAGAACCGCGGTCAAGCTCGATGAGGTTCTTGGCACGCCCCATTTCCAGGTGACAATTCTTTTCGCTAATAGGAGAGCGTGTCTGAAAACAGAATGTGAGCACCCTTGTCGTGATTTCCGAATGAGCCCCGCATCGTCACCTCCGCATGCTTTTGGCGGGAATCCAGAAAGTGGAGATCAGTGGATTCCCGCCAAAAACATGCGGGAATGACGCAGTGGGATATGGTCACTTATTCTGCGGAGCTTTACTTAACCGTGTCAGCCAACCATTTTGCGATGCGGTCGAAAGCCTCATTGAGCTCCGATTCCGCACCGCCGAACGAAATCCGAATGTGGTTTTCGCCGGTCGGGCCGAAAGCTGCTCCCGGGATGGTTATGACCCGGGCCTCGTGAAGGAGGCGCAGAGCAAAGGTCATGGAGTCAACGTCCGGCAGTTTATAGCGCGCCATCAGGTAATATGCCCCCTGCGGTTTCACGTAGTCGAAAAAATCCTCCAACTGACCCAGCCTCTCGCAGACGAGATCACGGCGCCGCTGCAGCGCTGCCTTGATCTCGGCCACACAATCCTGAGGCCCTTCGATGGCCGCTAAAGCCGCATGCTGCGAGAGGCTCGGGGCACAAATGGCCACCGCGTCATGGATTTTCATGATCTGATCCAGGATCGCTTCGGCAGCATAGACATACCCCACCCGCCAGCCCGTCATGGCGTACTTTTTTGAGAAGCTAAACGTGGCAATAATCCTGCCTTCAAGTTCCGGAATGGTGGTGAGGCTGAAATGCGATTGCCCGTCGTAGACCAGGAAGTCATAGGTTTCATCGCAAATGATGAACAGATCGTTCGCGATCGCCAGGTCCGCCAGCATGCGTAAGTCCGATTCAGCGAAGTTGGCGCCGGTTGGGTTATGGGGATTACAGATAATGATTGCCTTGGTCCGCGGGGTAATAGCCCGGCGAATTTCGTCCACATCGAGCTGCCAGTTTGCCTCAAGCAGCGGCACAAAAATGGGAATTCCTTCGGCCAGGAGCACCTGTTCGATGTGGGAAGCATAATTGGGCGAGGGCAAAATGACCTCATCGCCGCGATCCACCACTGTGAGGACCGCTGCCGACAAGGCTTCCATGGCGCCCACGGTGATGCAGATTTCCTTATCCGGATCAACCGTCCGTCCGCTTTGCCTGCTTAGCTGAAGCGCCACCGCCTCCCGCAACTCGAGCATACCCGGACCGAGGGTATACTTCCCGGCGTCGGGGTCCTCCCGCATCTTGCGGTAAACCGCTTCAATGATGTGCGGGGGGGTGGGAAACGAGGGTATGCCCTGGCCCAGAGACACGCACCCTCCCACCTTGCTCGCGATAAGCGGCATCTCCTTGATGGCGGAAATGGTAATCTGGGCCACCCTGCGGCTGATGCCATGGGTTTGGTAGACCTTACCGGAGGCCACCAGCGCGGAACGTTGCAAAGCCATGGATGCTCCTGTTGGAGAGTGAAAAGTGAAGAGTGAAGAGTGAATGGTGGTTAGAGACTGACCACCAACCACTTGCCCCGATCCACCGATCACTGGTGACTCTTCACTTTTCACCTTTCACTTTTCACTTTTAAAAGATTTTGCCGGGATTCAGGATCAAATTAGGGTCGAAGACGCGCTTAATTTCCTGCTGGAGGCGAATGCTCTCCGGGGAGAGTTCGAGCGGCAGCAGGTGCTTCTTGGCAAAACCGATGCCGTGTTCTCCTGAGATTGTGCCACCCATGGAGAGGACCCGTTTGAGGACAGCCTTTATGCCTTCCTCGATGCGTTGAAGGTTATCGCGGCTCTCGGCGGTGATGTTCAGATGAATATTCCCATCTCCCGCATGCCCGAAGGAATAGATCTTCATGCCAAAGGTTTCAGCGAGCTCGGGAAGGGTTTCCACGAACTCGGCGATGCGGCCGAGGGGCACCACGACGTCTTCAGGAATATAAAGGGGAGCGTGTTCTTCAATGCGGACTGAAACCTGCCGGCGGACTTCCCACATCTGGGCCCTCCGGTAAGAGTCCGGAGCGAGGAACACATTCACCGGGTTGTGCTCCAGGCAGATTTCACCCATCTGCTCAATTTCCTGTTCAATCACGCCGGGAGCGCCATCGGTTTCAACGAGCAAGAAGGCTTTGCTTTCCTGAACGCCTTCGAACGGCAGGAGATCGCCGATCAATTCCAGGCACTGATGATCCATAAATTCAATTGCCGAGGGGAGGTGGCCCGAGGTCAAAAGCGCCGTCACCGCATGCATCGCCGACGGCAGGTCGGGGAAGAGAGCAACCAGTGTAGTCACCGCGGGCGGCAAAGGAATAAGCTTCACAAAGAGTCTGGTAATAATCCCGAGAGTCCCTTCGGAGCCAACCAGCAATTGGGTCAGATCATAGCCCACCACTCCCTTGCGCGTCTGCACTCCGGCCTGAATTTTTTCGCCCGAGGGCAGCACCACCTCCAGCCCCAGGATGTAGCTGCGCGTGGTTCCGTACTTAATGCATGAGGCCCCGCCGGCATTGGTTGCCGCATTGCCGCCGATGGAACAGGTATCGACGCTCGCCGGATCGGGAGGATAAAAGAGACCCTTGCTCTGAGCCGCTTTTCTCAGATCTCCGGTGACCACACCGGGTTCTACGACAGCGATCAAGTTTTCGGGATCGATGGCAAGGATTCGATTCATTTTGGCAAGGGACAGAAGCACACCACCCGAGAGCGGGACCGCCCCCCCGGTCAATCCCGTGCCAAGCCCGCGGGGAGTCACCGGAAAGTGGTAGACATTGGCGAGGTGCAGGAGTTGTTGAATTTGTTCCGACGATACGGCCTCGACGAGAAGCTCGGGAAGGTGAAAGAGCTCGGTGGCGTCCCTGCCAAATGGTTCGAGCTTGTCCGGATCAGTCACGACCGCTTCCTCGCCGATAGCCTCGCGAAGGCGGGCAACAATCTCGGGAGTAATGGGTGCATAGGTTGCTGGGGAAGGATTCAAGGATCACACCCTGTGATGTTCGAAACCGGGAAGCCTCAGGCGCGCTTCCAGCAAACTCAGAAACCAGCTTGCGATGGTGATCAGGACCAGGTAGAAGACGCCCACGGTAAGAAAGACTTCCGTGTACTTGAAAGTCTGTGAAGCCAGAATCTTCGCTTCACCGGTCAGTTCGATGCAGGTGATCATGTAAGCGAGCGACGAATACTTGATGAGGTAAATGATCTCGTTACCGCAGCCGGGCAGGGCTCGCCGAAGCGCCTGCGGCAAAATGACAAAGACCACCATCTGCAGCTTCGAGAATCCCAGCGCCTGCGCCGCCAGCATCTGGCCTCTTTTGATGGAGAGCAGCGCGCCGCGAATATATTCAGAGTGATAAGCCCCGCTGCAAAGGGAAAACCCCACGACTGACGCTGCAAAAGGACTGAGATAAATCCCGAAGTAAGGCAGCCCGAAGTACCAGATGAAGAGCTGGACAACCAGGGGTATGCCGCGAAACAGGACGACATAGGCATTAGCCACTCGGCTGGCAATGCGACCGCCGTAAACCCGCAAGGAGCCGGCCAAAATCCCAAGGCACAAGCCACAGACAGCCGATGGAACGATCAGCAGGATGCTGACTTCAAGTCCTTTGAAAAAAGCCGGCAGGACTTCATTTTGGATAAAAAGCACTTGTTCCATTTATCCCGACATCCATCCGCAAACCGTCATCCCCCATCAACCATCAACCATCAACCCACCTAAAACGATTCCCCATAAAGTTCGGTGATCTTTGAGCAAAATTCTCTGGCGCGATCGCATACGGCGTCTGAGAAGATCTTCTCAGGGGTGCCCTGCTCCATGATCAAGCCATCCACCATAAAGATGATCTCATTTGCCAGTGCGCGCGAGAACCCAATCTGGTGAGTGGCCATAAGCATGGTCATACCGTTGGCAACCAGGTCACGGATTACCGCGAGCACCTCGCCGATCAGTTCCGGATCGAGCGCCGAGGTGGGCTCATCGAGGAGCATCACTTTCGGATCCATGGCCAGCGCCCGCGCAATGGAGACTCGTTGCTTTTGGCCACCCGAGAGTTGCGCCGGATAATGATGATCGTGCCCCCTGAGCCCCACCCTCTCCAGTTCAGCCAGGGCCCTCTCGCCGGCCTCCTTCTTGCTCACAAGGCTCCCGACTCCCTGCAGTCCAGTATTCCCTCCACATTACACGGCGTCCCACTTTACGATCCGGATGGCTACTGGCGCGGGCCGAT
>JADGQM010000358.1 GCA_017881795.1 Syntrophobacteraceae bacterium | reverse complement strand
CGACCGGCCCGGTGCGCGTAGATTTGTGTCCGACCACTTCCCGGAACACCGTTGTATGCCACTACGTCGTTTGCCGTAGCGTTGAAAGGCGGTATCGCCAGAATCGCCAAAAGAAGCAGGCAACAGATTCGCATGATCATGGATGCGGGCCTCCGTTATTTCGGTATCTCGAGTCATCCTTCCCAGCCAACGCGAGGGTCAGGCGCGCTGCAAAGCGTCGACTGAACCCTCTGGTTGGCCATCCGCTTTGAATCCTTCGTGGAAAGCGACGGCGCCCTGCGGAGTATGCCCGTCGAAAGACAGAGCGAAGAAGACCTCCTGTGGCACTCCCTCATGCACAAGTCCAGACATGTTCTTGAACCCGAATTTCCTGTAGTAATCCGCATGTCCCACGAGACAACATCCTTGAGCATTCATGTCTTTCAGACGTGACAACCCTTCTTTTATCAGTGCTTTGCCGATGCCCTGCCGCTGGTACGCTGGCAACACCGAAACAGGTCCAAGGCCGTACCAGTTCAGAGTGCCGTCAGAAATGGTCACGGGAGAGAAGGCAACATGACCTATTACACGGCCATCCATTTCTGCGACCAGCGATACCGTAAGAGCTTTGGCGGCACGTAGCGCCTCGATGATGAACTGCTCCGTGTGGTTGCTGATCTCCAAGGTCTTGAACGCTGCGACAGTCACCTCACTTATTGCGCAAACATCGTCATGCGTCTCGTTCCTGATAACGATCTTTGGATTCATGGTCTCATATTCCTCTTTCTTTCAGGGCAACAATGGAAGACGACCCAGATAAAGCCTGGAGTCGTCTCAATCCTTGTTGCTTATGAGGCTCTTTGGCGTAGTTTGTCAATGCCTTCCAACCATTCCCTGATAACGGAGCCGGACTGCGGTGTTGACGACCACGCCCACTCCAGCCCCAGCTTGCATCCCATCGACTGGACTCTGGCGAGGGCTCCTGAACTGTCAGGGATTTCAGATTAAGTATTTACCCGGAGAGCAGTGAAAATGATGTATCGTCTGGATGAGTGGCAATCTATTGCAGCGTTTAGAGGACCGCGATGGGAGGGGGCAAATGAAAGTTTCTGTAATCTACGGACTGGCTACCCTGATATTGTTGGGTTTTACAGTTCAATGTCTTTCCGCTGAAGGGTCTATTGAAATTTCTCCGAAAGCCCTGGTTGGGTGCAGGTCCCCCGAAGAGCCCAGTTGCACTTCATGTTGTGTCTTCGAAGGCAAATCATGCACGGTTATGCGTTGGTCTTCTCAAGGGTCCAGCGGAGTATTCAAACCGTGGTATAATGAGAGCGCCGATTGTCCTCGGTGCGCCTCGTGCTTGCAGCGAGATGAGCAAGAATTGCGCACTCTCCTTGCCAGCGGCAAAAAGTGCGATTGCGCCAAGACCAAGATCGGCATTGACCCCTGCTTCGCGCCAGACAGCTGCGCATGTTACTGTAAAAGGTTAAAGGCCCTCACTCACGCATGTCCTTACCGTCTTAAAAAGTAGGCCTCTCAACCCTGGGGACTTGTTTGTGTTCGAAGACAGTGTCTGGGCAATCCGATTGCTTTCCCGCTTCCAAGCAGTTCTGAACATATGATTCGGAACCCTTGTAGATTTCGATGCTCTGGTTTTTCAAGGACCAGGAGAGATTGTTTAACTTCCGTTGATTTCTCCACCCTGATAACAGAGCGATCTGGACAAGGAATCCCAATTGTCCTACGAGATATAGATGTTTGTTAGATACAATGCGATGTACCCTATGGAGGCCCGCGAACGACACCGTTGTAACGTTCGGATACCTGCACTATTTGAGCACCACCCGAGCACAAGCCAAAATCTCTTCATGTTCCACACGATGGATTGGGACGATGTAATCTGGACGAAAGGCTTTGATACCTGCGACCGCTTTTACGGTCACTTCCGGTTTAGCTCCCCTTAAGTGAAATCTTCCGGTGATTGCGCGAACCCGAGGAAAGGGCAAATCCCTCAGGCCCCTGCCATCCCCCTTTTTTCAAAAAGTAAAAAGCTGATGGATTCGTAAAAAGTCCCAAAATGGTGATTTTGCATGACCTAACACGTTGAAATTATTAAGCGCCATTTTGCAAAAAATGACTTTTTACGAGACCATTAAAAGCTAATCGGTCCTCACCAAGCGTAAGCCTAAACCACTGCCTCCAAAGCGTCCGCCCAGGCCGTGGGAGGAAGGGTCCCAGTGACCACGGAAGGAGCAACTTACCCATGTTGCGTCGCGGGACCAAGAGCCACCCCGTAAGACCTTATCAGAGCCTCCGCTATTAGATATGGGGTTATCTCGCTGATGCTTATTATATGCAGCTTCGTCATATGTATCCTCACACCATTGCCATACGTTTCCGCTCATATCATATATCCCCAGGCCATTTGGGGATTTGGTCCCAACGGGGTGCGTCGACCTTCCACTATTTCCATTATACCATGCTACAGAGTCTACATCGCCTCCTCCGGCATATTTTTCCGGTTTCCCACCGCTCCGGGCTGCATATTCCCATTCCGCTTCAGTAGGTAGACGGAACGTACCACCCTTGCTATTCAGTCTCTGGATGAATTCTTTTGCATCATTCCAAGATACCGAATCGACAGGGTAATTGTCCCCTTTCTTGAAGGCAGACGGATTATTCCCCATGACTTTCTGCCACTGACCTTGGGTTACACTGTATTTCCCAATCCAAAAACCATTTACCGTTACTTCATGCTCCGGTGACGCAGTGGGTATGCAATCACCCGACCCGCAGCCCATCCGATATGTTCCACCTTCCACCCATACAAATTCCATCCCCGTAGTTGGATCTTTCCACTCCCGCCGAGTTGAGCTTGTGGTGATTGATGGTGGATTAACCTGGGTCTCTGTGCTGGGCCTTGTTAGTGGTGCCACTCCTACCCTTTCAGGCTTGGACGGCACGGAGGATGGACCAGGCCCACCTGCAGTTTGGATTGTTCCCTCTATCTCGACGGTCATTTTGAAATAGACTTTTTCCGTGAGACTATCCGTTTTCCATGGGACTTGAGCGCCTCCTGTCTTGAGCTGCACTTCCTTGCCCACTTCTCTGAATACGTCCTCGATAGCAAGTCCCGGCTGTGTAATGATGTGAGCAAGTGATTCGGTATAAGGACTGTTTCTTCCAGCACCATCGGCTGCCGTCTTCCCAGGACCGGTTGCATAGGCAATCAGCGTCCCGCTTGGCGCATCCATACCGGCCAGACCTGATCCCGTACCTCGCAATCCCTTATCTCCGAAGGGGTTGTTGCGGCAGGCGTCCAGAACTATGATATTGACCTTCGTTCCAGAAACACTCATATCATCCAACACGTTGTCGATATTGACTAACTCATACTTGGCATCCGTCTTCGAGACGACGTTGGCAGACGTTGGTATAAGATAATTCCTGCCGTCCACCTGGACCCCGTGCCCGGAGTAGTAAAGGAAGGCTACTCTCTTACCCCTTATGGTCTCCCCGAATTTCCGGATAACATTGTCAAGCCCAAATTTGTCCAGATTAGTCTGAGCCTTGCCTCCTACCAGTTCGAACCCAAGGCTTTTTAGCGCATCCGCCATAATAACAGCATCATTGATCGAATTCCTAAGTGGTGTCACATTTTTATAAGCAGCATTGCCAATTACCAGCGCCACGCAGTCCCCCATTGAAACAAAGTTTTCATCATTTCGCTGAATTATCCCCCGCTGACCTGCGGTGGAGCAGGGCGCAAACAGCAGTCCCATGCATATTGAAGCCAGAATCAAGATACTCGGAAACCTTTCGCACATGGCTCTCCCTCTCGCGTGTTTATTCCCGTGCATAGATACGACAATATTTATAAATTTAAATAATAAAATACAATCAGATGGATTGGAATGTCAAAGGGATAATCGTTGGTGGCCTCAACCGATTTTCCTCCACTATCGAAGGACTGTTTAGAATACAAACGTTCATTTCAGAATACATGAAAGCGCCTTCTCGGACCGTAAAGAATAACTTGCCAGAAAATTGAACCGGGAGTCACACTGCGTTTCCCGAGCATATGATTCGGAACCCTTGAAAATTTCAATGTTCGCTTTTTTTTTGGATGAGGAGAGCTGTGTTGACTTTCTAATGGACCTTCCGGACAATGAAAAAAAGTAGCTGCCGGGTAGGTCAGGGGGGTTATGGCCTTTCCCCTCATGTAGGAATGGTGCGTTACGAGTCGAGAAAAGCCGGCGAGCTGACCTCTGGGTTACTTTTGTGACGGTCCCAAACCGATGAAGCTCACCTGTCGCCGTCAGGTGCAGCGCATAGTTCGGTAGCGGTGGCGCGGGCGAGGCTATGTCATCGC
>JADGQM010000357.1 GCA_017881795.1 Syntrophobacteraceae bacterium | reverse complement strand
GAATTTGACCCAAGAATCCAGCAGGTGCGGCCCCATCCCGGCCAGGCTGCGGCTGCGGACAATATGCGCCGCATCATCGTGAACAGTGAGATCATAACCTCGCACAAGGACTGCGACCGAATCCAGGATGCCTACACCTTGAGATGTTCGCCTCAGGTCCATGGTGCAAGCAAGGACGCCATCGCCTACTCCCGCCGGGTGGTGGAAACCGAAATGAACTCATCGACGAATAATCCACTGATCTTCCCGGATGCGGAAGAATTCCTGCTGGGCGGAAACTTCCACGGTCAACCCGTCGGGCTCGTGCTCGATTTTCTTTGCATGGCCGTGGCGGAGCTGGCCAACATCTCAGAGCGGCGCATCGAGCGGTTGGTGAATCCGCAGTTGAGCGGTCTTCCGGCCTTTCTCGTGGGTGAAGGAGGGCTCAATTCGGGTTTCATGATCACCCAGTACACCGCAGCATCTCTCGTTTCGGAAAACAAGATCCTTTCGCATCCCGCCTGCGTTGACTCCATCCCGACTTCGGCAAATAAAGAAGACCACGTACCGATGAGCCCCATTTCCGCCCGCAAATGTCGGGAAATTATCAAAAACACTCAATACGTCATTGCCATCGAGCTCCTATGCGGAGCGCAGGCCCTGGACCTTTTCACCAACCTCAAACCGGGCGCGGGAACTCTAGCTGCCTACCGGACGATCCGCAAGGCTGTTTCCCACCTTGAGAAGGACCGCATCCTCTCCCATGACATCCAAACGATGGTCGACCTCATCAAAGGCGGAAGTCTCCTGAAAGAGGTCGAGGCGGTGGTCGGAGAGCTCACTTAGGGGGCGTCTGGAGTCGTAGGGTGGGCAGGGCTCCTCCTGCCCACCGCAACGGGACACGGACTTGCGCCCATGATTTACTAGGCGCCTGCCGGGACTGAAATGCGGTAGGGGCAATCGGTTAGGCCGCAGGCCGTGCATTTGTTGCGGCTGCTTTGAGATATTGGTGAAGTGGTCCAGCTCATGAAAAAAGAAAGCGATTTTGCCGGACTCATGACACAGGCTTCATTGAGCCGAACCCCGATAGACGATGCATCCACCAAATTAAAGAGCTGCTTTTGGAGGGAAAGATCGACCTCCCCGCAGCCTGGCCCGAAGCGGCAACCGGCGTGGAGCAGACGCGCTTGCGCCTGCTTCTGCAAGGTCTCATGAGCCCTCGCGCTCAACGCCTCCAGAAAGGCAACGCCGGCAGCGTCCAGGAACAACCCGTCAAGGGTTTCTCCCGCTGCCATGAGCGCTCGCACGGCCCCTTCCAGCCTTGGGCCAATGGTGCAGACGCAGAACACAAGGCGCCTGATCCCGGCATCCGGTTCACCTGGGGGGGCGGGGAACGCCAGGCGGTTAGAGAGCTGAACGGTTCCCCCCTCAAGAAAGCCGGTGACTTCATGAACGGCATAGACAAATGCCGGCTGCGCGAGCTGCTCGGCTCTTTCCAAAACGGCGCGAGCGAACTCCCGTTGCGCATGATCCATGCGATAGCGCGTCCCTCCCGCATAGCGAGCCATTTGCTTGGGGGAGACGGCAAGCTCATGAGAGCTTACGGTCACAACCGTCGAGCCGGCGTTGGTTCTCATCAATTTGCATCGCCTGAACTTAGCGCCCGTGCCCTGTGGGCGAACTTTGATCAACAATTCACCACGAAGAGCACGAAGGAATGCTTTCACAATAATCTCTGTGCTCTTCTTCGTGATCTTCGTGTCCTTCGTGGTTAAAAAAAATGCAAATTCCTATGCGGTCAAGGTATTTCCGGCAGATCAGAAATTGAAAACCTTTGCTTCAGCAGCGAGATCAATCAGATGTGGCCCACCATCGAGCATCATATTGGTGAAGAACTTGGACTCGTCGACCTGACGAGCCTTGGCGCAGGGAATTCAGACTCCTACTGGGACTTCGTTCTCCACCAGATAAGGAAGATAGTCGTTGGGGCAGTCACCTGTCGGGGTCTTTGCATTGAGGTCCCTGGTCTTGTCCGCCCACGTTACTCCCCCGTCAATAAAAAAGAGATTCACCTTGTGTTCTTTGGTGTGGGCAATCTTTGCAAGCTGGAAACATCTCGTTGCTGTTTCAATGTCATTTTTACTCAAGACAAAAAGAAAATTGGCCATAGACTTCCTCCTTTTGGCTAAGAGATGGACAGATAATGGGAACAAGCGTTCTTGAGGCTACCGAAATTCGAAGCTGGAATCAAGCCTGATTCGAGGATGTGTGAATCGAGGATGAACCCTTCATGACCTGCCTGCCACCAACGACAGATGAAAATCGTTCTAACGGTTCATGTCTTGCCATCAGCGGGATGTCGAAGCAGGAACGCGTGTCCGCATTCAGCTTGTCATACCGGCGAAAGCCGGTATCCAGGCGGTTTTTCTGGATTCCGGTTCTCACCGGAATGACGCGTCAGGATTGTGATCACTGTATTGTGCGGAGTTATACGAAAAGTCGTTTTACCGGGAAGCTTGTCAATCGACGTTATTGCCTCTTCAGGCTCCCCTGGAATGCCGTGACGAGATGGAATGATTAGGGTATAGAGATCCTGGTCGGTAGGGGTCCCTGTCGCCGGTGTTATTAGGGGACCGTTTAGAGGCTATTTGAATCAAATCTTGAAGGAGGGTTTACCGATGGCGATCCATGAACTGGCCGGAAAACCGGCGCCGAGATCCATGCTCGTTAACATTCCCCGCCTGGTAACCGCTTACTATACCAACCATCCCGAGGTGGCAAACAAGTCACAGCAGGTGGCGTTCGGGACTTCCGGACACCGGGGCTCCTCGTTCAAGTCGAGTTTCAACGAAGATCATATTTTTGCCATCACTCAGGCGATCTGCGACTACAGATCGACCAGCGGCATCACCGGTCCCCTGTTTCTCGGCATGGATACTCACGCCCTCTCCGAACCCAGTTTTGCAACGGCCCTGGAAGTGCTCGCAGCCAACGGGATCGAAGTAATGATCCAGCGAGGCCGTGGGTACACCCCTACGCCGGTCATTTCCCATGCCATCCTCGTCTACAATCAGGGGAGGACATCCGGTCTCGCCGACGGCATTGTCATTACGCCTTCCCATAATCCGCCGGAAGATGGCGGCTTTAAATACAACCCTCCCAACGGTGGTCCAGCCGACACCGACACTACCCGCTGGATAGAAACCCGAGCCAATGACCTGCTGAGCACGAAAAACAACGCGGTAAAGAGGGTCGGTTACGAACGGGCGTTAGCTGCTTCCAGCACGCATCTTCATGATTATATCGGGCCGTATGTTCAAGATCTCCAGAATGTCGTCGACCTGGAGATCATTGCTTCTGCTGGGATCAGGCTCGGCGTGGATCCCCTGGGAGGGGCCGCGGTGGCCTTTTGGGAACCCATCGCGGAACGCTACGGACTTTCCATTGACGTGGTTAACCCGACGGTTGATCCTGCTTTTGGTTTCATGACCGTGGACAAAGACGGCAAAATCAGGATGGATTGCTCCTCTCCATACGCCATGGCCAGCCTCATCAAGCTGAAAGATAAATACGACATTGCTTTCGGGAACGATCCCGACTGCGACCGCCACGGGATTGTAACCCACAGCGCGGGCCTCATGAACCCCAATCACTACCTCTCGGTGGCCATCTGGTACCTCTTCCAGCATCGCCCGGGCTGGCGACCTGACGCCGCCATCGGCAAAACTCTGGTGAGCAGCAGCATGATCGACAGGGTGGCCGGACAGCTCGGTCGCCGAGTTTCCGAGGTGCCCGTGGGTTTCAAGTGGTTTGTGGATGGCTTGCTCGATGGTTCCTACGGATTTGGAGGCGAAGAAAGCGCGGGGGCATCCTTCCTGCGAAAAAATGGCCGGGTCTGGACCACCGATAAGGATGGCATGATTATGGACCTGCTGGCAGCGGAAATCACCGCCCGCACCGGTCGCGATCCCGGCAAGCACTATCAGGGCCTGACCGAGATTTTCGGTAATCCGCTGTACGAAAGGATCGACGCCGCCGCCACCCGAGAACAGAAAGCAGTCCTTGAAAAGCTTTCACCCGATCAAATCACTGCCTCGACCCTGGCCGGAGAACCGATTCTCGCGAAAGTGACGCAAGCGCCTGGAAACGGGGCTCCCATCGGAGGCCTCAAAGTGATCGCCGAAAACGGTTGGTTCGCCGCCCGCCCCTCAGGCACCGAAGAGGTTTACAAAATCTATACGGAAAGCTTTAAGGACCGGGAGCACCTCAAGCTCATTCAGGATGAAGCTCAGGAAATAGTGAGCAGCGTGTTTCGCACGACCGGGGTGTAGGTAGGGGCTAGTGGTTAATGGTTAATGGTTAACGGCTAGTGGTTGGT
>JADGQM010000356.1 GCA_017881795.1 Syntrophobacteraceae bacterium | reverse complement strand
GGGTTTCTGGTCGTGGTGATAGGCTCGGTGGTTGTAGCCGGCCTTGCTCTTGTGGTTTTTTACCTTGAATTGGATCGCTCGCTTCCGAGCACTCAGTCCCTTAAGAACTATCATCCACCGCTCGTTTCCAGCGTTTACGCTGCGGATGGCTCCTTGATCGGCGAATTCTACATCGAGCGCCGCTACCTTGTGCCGCTGCAGGAAATCCCTCCTCATCTCCTGAAGGCTTTCCTGGCTTCGGAAGATGTACGCTTTTATGAACACGGAGGGGTGGACCTGCTCGGTATCCTTCGCGCCTCCTTAAGAAATCTTGAAGCCGGGGAAATTGTCCAGGGCGGAAGCACCATCACCCAGCAGGTGGTCAAATCGCTCCTGCTCACGCCCGAGAAGACCTGGATGCGCAAACTGAAGGAGGCCGTGCTGGCCTATCGCATTGACCATTCGCTGAGCAAAGACGAAATCCTCTATCTTTACTTGAACCAGATATATTTCGGGGCAGGCGCTTATGGGGTTGAAGCTGCGGCTCAGGTTCATTTTGACAAACACGTCGGGCAACTGAGTCTTGCCGAAGCCGCCCTGCTTGCCGGACTGCCCAAGGCGCCAAGTCGTTTTTCGCCAACTCAGAACTTTTCCGTTGCCAAAGATCGCCAGGAATATGTTTTGAAGAGAATGGCGGAGGTAGGATTCGTCACGTCCGAGGAGGCTCGAAAAGCTCTCGGCGAGCCCCTGCGGTTTGCTAAACCCAAGCACTGGACCCTAAAGGCCCTCAATACGTTTACCGAAGAAGTGCGCCGCCAGGTGGAAGCACGCTATGGGCGCGATGGACTGTATAAAGAGGGGCTGTCGATCTACACCACGCTCGATGTGAGAGCGCAGGAAATAGCCCAAAAGGCCCTGGATATGGGACTGCGAGAGCTTGATAAGCGCCACAGCCATTATCGGGGCGTCAATCTCAACGTGGCGAAAGAGGACTGGCCCAATACTCTGAAGATTCTTGGGGAGAAAAACGGGGAGCTGATCCAGGGCAAGGTCGTGGTGGCGCTGGTGACCGCTTACGATCCCAAGACGAAGATCTGCCAACTCCAACTGGGGGATGTGGTTGGAAGACTGCCCCCGTCAGGATGGCAGTGGACGCAGGTTTCCGATAAGCGAGCGACCAGGATATTTCGAGTCGGAGACGTGATCAGGGTGCACCTCGACAAGCTCCAGGATGATAAGAGCTGGCTGACGGTTTTGGAACAGGACCCGGGCATGGAAGGGGCGTTCATGGCAATGGTCCCGGAAACCGGTAAAGTGCTCTGCATGATCGGCGGCAGGGATTTCGAAAAGAGCCAGTTCAACCGTGCCACCCAGGCGATCAGGCAACCGGGTTCGGCCTTCAAGCCAGTCATTTATGCGGCCGCTCTGGACAAAGGATTCACCGAGGCTTCTATCCTCATTGATTCACCCATTGTCTTTGATGATCACAGCCTCAAGGGTCCCTGGAAACCCGCCAACTACGACCAACAGTTCTGGGGGCCGATCCTTCTACGCAGGGCTTTGATCCACTCACGAAATGTGGTGACGGTAAAGCTCATGGGACAGATCGGCGTAAACTATGTCATCAACTACGCCAAGCAACTGGGTATCACGTCTCCTTTAACGCCAACGCTTTCGCTCGCCCTGGGTGCTTCAGGAGTCACTCTCGAGGAACTGATCACCGCTTATTCGCCTTTTATCAACCAAGGCGAAAGGGTTGAGCCTTATCTCATCGAAAAGATCCTCGATCGCAAGGGTCGTTTGGTGGAGGAGCATCAGGTGGTCCGGGAGAGCGTGATATCACCGCAAACGGCCTATATCATGACGAATTTGCTCCAGGGAGTCATCGAGGAAGGCACGGGGCAGAAAGCCAAGGAACTTGGCCGACCGGCAGCCGGAAAGACCGGGACGACAAACGAAATGAAAGATGCCTGGTTCATCGGCTACACTCCTTCAACGCTGGCCGGCGTCTGGGTGGGGTATGACGACCATACGCTCTCTCTGGGGAAAGGCGAGACGGGAGGCCGGGCAGCCTGCCCCATCTGGTTGTACTTCATGAAAGAATGGCTGAAGAATGACCCCATGGAAAGCTTTCCCATTCCCCCTGGTGTGGTGTTTGCCAAGGTGAACGCCGGTTCCGGCATGGTCACTCGAGCGGATGATCCGAACGGGGTTTATGCGGCGTTTTCCGGAGGACCACCTTCTGAAGCCAATCAGTATAGGGAACGGGGGGACAGACCTGATGCTCCGGGCTATGCGCCGGCGTCGGCGTCGGAATCCTTTTTCAAGACAGACCTCTTTTGATTTCTGACCATTCACTGAAAGCTGAACGATGCAGCGGTATTTTGGACCAGAAGGACTGTTATCCACTAAAATCCCTTCCTTCGAATTTCGGGCGTCGCAACTGGAGATGGCCCAAGCCATTTGCGCGTGCCTCAGTGGCGAGGCGCCCCTGCTGGTCGAAGCCGGCACCGGGACCGGCAAGACCTGGGCGTATCTCATCCCGGCAATTCTGAGCGGAAAAAAGGTCATCGTTTCAACCGGCACGAAAACCTTGCAGGACCAGATCTTGGACCATGACATTCCCCTCCTCAAAAGGCTCATCGCTCCGCGATTACAGGCAGTCTGCCTGAAAGGCCGCAAGAATTATCTGTGTCGGCGTCGTTTTAAAGATTTCACCTATCAGCCTAACTTTTGGAACCGGGAGGAAGCCAAATCCTTCCGTCGCTTCCAGAACTGGGCAACCCGAACGAAAACCGGCGACCGCTCGGAAATTCCATGGCTTCCGGACCATTACCAGTTCTGGAACGAAGTGAGCTCCAGCAGTGATCAGTGCCTCGGACAGAAGTGCGAAGAGCACCCGAACTGTTTCCTCAACCGGATTCGCAATGAAGCCTCCCGGGCTGATCTCGTTGTGGTCAACCATCATCTCTTTTTTGCGGATCTGGCGCTGCGTAAAAAAGGGGCCGGAGTACTTCCCCCATATGATGCGGTTATCTTTGATGAAGCCCATCAACTCGAAGATATCGTCGGGGTTTATTTCGGCCTGCAGTTCAGCAACCTGAGGATTTCGGAACTGGTGCGCGATCTTGACAAGCTGTGCCAGAAGGAGCTCAAGAATGCAAGCAACCTGCAAGCCATTCGAAACATCGCCAGGCAACTGGAGGTCCTTGGCCGCCAACTGCATCACCACTTTCATCGCTTGCACAAGTCCCAGGGGCGTCACCTGCTGGATCTTGAACGGGTCGGGCAGGAATTTATGGCAATCTCGAAGCAAGCCATCGGCGCCCTCGAACAACTGGGCGCCCTTCTATCCCCTTCGGCTGAGCAGCATCCGGTCTGCGAATTGCTGATCAATCGCAGCCTGGAGTCGGCTTCAGCAATTCAAGAGCTCCTCGAACAACACAATGCCTCGCTTGTTTACTGGTATGAAGTGAATCAGCACACGGTTTTTCTTCACGGCACTCCGGTCCAGATAGACGCCATTCTGCAGGAGGAAATCTTCGCCAAAACGCCCGCTTCGGTCTTCACCTCGGCCACGCTGTCAGTCGGGGGTTCCTTCTCCTTCCTGCGAGATGACCTTGGAATCCCCGCAGAGAGCAAAGAAGAAATCCTCTGCTCTCCATTCTGTTTTGAGACCCAGGCGCTTTTGTACATTCCTCGTGACTTCCCGGAACCACAAGATCCCCGCTTTTGCACCCAGCTTGCACGGGAGGCTCTGGAAATTCTCATGAAAAGCCAGGGGCGTGCGCTCCTCCTCTTCACCAGTTACCGGAACATGAACGAAGTCCACGAGAAGCTTCGGGATCACCTTCCTTTCCCCGTGCTGATGCAGGGGCAAAAACCAAAGCGCGTCCTGCTGGGCGAATTCAAAGAAAAGGTTGATTCGGTCCTGCTTGCGACCAGTTCCTTCTGGCAGGGTGTCGATGTCCCCGGCGAGGCCCTGAGCTGCCTCTTGATCGATAAGCTTCCGTTCGAGGTGCCTGACGATCCCCTGATTGCCGCCCGGATGGAACATCTGTCGAAACAGGGCAAGAATCCTTTCTTCCATTATCAGGTTCCAAGGGCTATCATCCAGTTGAAACAGGGAGTCGGACGCCTCATTCGCTCTTCTCAAGATCGTGGTGTCATTGGCATATTCGACGTCCGCCTGCTCACCAAAAGCTATGGTCAAACGTTCCTCAAAAGCCTGCCCCCTTGCCGTGTTGTGCACGAGAGAGAACAGATCGGCGCTTTCTTTTCTCGGGGAACTGCGCAATGAAATTGAGGCAAAGCCGTAGGGGCGACCGGCCGGTCGCCCCTACATAACCGACGCTACTCCCGGAAGAGGTCGGTGCTCAAATA
>JADGQM010000085.1 GCA_017881795.1 Syntrophobacteraceae bacterium | reverse complement strand
TGGAAAATGGAGTAACTCATCCCCCGCATGCATTTCATCCGACCTGTTTTGCTTCGCCCTTGACCATATCGCCGCGTTTCTTTATTCCCCGATCACAGCCAGCCATCGGGCGGCTTCAAACCCAATCCATGCGCTGGGAATTGGATGAGGGCGAGGATGTGGGTTTCTCCTCTTCTCGCAAACGTTGCAGCGTGTTACTTTATGACGACCAAACCTTATCAATCGAGGCGCAATTTGCCTTTTTACGGTTAGCTGTAAAGGATTCACATGACTGTAAAGGAGTTACATGACCGAAAATAGCACCTTTGAAGATGCGGAAAAAATTGTGATTTGCCAGGGAGATATTGATTATCAGGGCATTGTGAAGCACATCAATGAGGGCGTCGTCATCATCAGGGAAGGGAACATCGTTTTCGCAAACCATGCTTTCTATGAGATCTCGAAGAAGACGCCGGAGCAGGTCATCGGCGCAGAATTTTCGGACTTCATAGCCCCTGATGACCGCGAAAAAGTGACCAAATACTGCACCGAACGCCTGTTTACCGGAAACCTCGCTGACCGGATCGAATTTGTCATGCCACGAGCCGATTGCGAAGCGATCATCGAGATGAAGGTAAGCGTCGTCGAGTGCGGAGGCGCCCCTGCCATACTCGCCGCCTTGACTGATATTACCGAACGACGCAAGACCCGGCTCGAGCTGGAACGGATCAAAGGGCGGCTCGAAAGCATCCTGCACTCCATGAATGAAGTCGTGGTCTCGTTCTCGCCCATTGATTATTCGATCCTGGCGATAAACCCTGCCGCCGAAGCGCTCTACGGTGTTCCTCTCCGGGATTTCACCGGGGGACGGAAGCATATCATGAGATTCGTCCACCCCGATGATAAAGAGAAGGTTGAGGAATTCTACAAGAATCTCCCTGAAGCCGAGTTCGATCAAGCGCAGTACCGGATCGTCAGCAGCAACAAAAAGGTCAAATGGGTGCTTGATGAAGGGCATATCGTTTTTTCCACCACCGGGACGATACGCAGGATCGACCACGTCATCAGGGATATCACCGAGGAGAAGAAGACGATCGATGCGCTCAAGCAGAGCGAAGAGAAGTATCGGAATTTCTTCGAATCGACCAACGATATGGCTTACGCGGTCACCCCACAGGGGATCTTCATCGATATCAACGACGCCGGCTTGAAGCTGCTCGGTTTCGAGAGCAAGGAGGAGGCGCTTGCAAGCAACCTGAAGAATTTCTATGTGGATCTATCAGAGCGGGCAGGGCTCCTTGGGGAACTCGGCGAGCAGGGCTATGTCATCGGCAAGCAGGTCAAGTTCAAGACCAAGGCGGGAGATGTCATCGAGGTCGCGATCACCGCCCGCGCGAAGACCGATGATTACGGGGACCTCCTCTACTATGAGGGCATTGCGCACAACGTCAGCAAAGCGCTGGAAGACCAGAGAAACAGGGTTCTTCGCAACGCGGCGGGCGGCATGTGCCATTACCTCAACACGCACCTCATGCAGCTCGACGGGTCAAAAGATGTCCTGGTTGAAGAAATGAAGTCCCTGGAGGCGCTCATCGAGAAGCTCTCCCAAGGGGAAAACCCTCAGGAGATCGTCGACCAGATGAAAACGATCGTGGAGACGATGCACCATTACCTTGAAGGCATCACTGGCGCCTATGAGAGGATTTCTGAAGTGACCAGAGCATTCAACAAGGCTTTCCTCTACAAGGAAGAACCCTATGCCACCAGTACCATCCTCGACATCTTCAAGACCCATGGATATGAGGGAGACGATTCAAGTACATGATTCGATATGCTTTGCGCGGTCATAAATCGCACTTATGTCATTCCGAACGAATGTGAGGAATCTTAAAAGATTTCTCCCTCCAGTCGAAATGACAAACAGCTCAGTCAGTGGCCGGCCTCTCCACTATTCACCGGTGGGGCTTATGGATGGCGGTGGAGCATCTGCCGTCAGTCCGCGCCTGATCTCCGCAATGGCTGCAACGAGTTCGTTCCTGAGCTTCTCGTCGGGCGCCACAGCGATGACGTTTGCCAGGAAATCGAGGTGTTCGACCACCGAGCGGATCTCTCGCGGCGAGCCATAACCCTTCTTTGCTTTCCAATAGCCTGCGATGATCTTCTTGGTGTGGGCAGGTTCAGGTAGATCGCGGTCGGCCAGATGTAGCAAAACAAGCCATCCAGGGGGCTCAATCGCATCCCAAAAGTTGGGAGCGGACCGGTGGCGTTCGGCCGCCGCGTCGAGTGCTTCCTGGGAGCGCGCGTGCAAGTCTTTGGGCTTCGCAGGAAGCGCGCCGGTGAGGTGCAGGAGCACTTCCGCCGCCATCCAGTTGCCGAGCGGATAGGGATCGGTTTCCTTGCAGGTGTCTAGTTTGTGCTGATAGGCTTTCTCATAGTGCTCGGCCATATACCTCAGCGCCCGGTGCTTTTGGTTAAGAGGCTGGGCGATGACTGCCTCGCGCTTAGCGATGCCGCCCAGGATCGACAGCCGCTCGGTGGTCCGTCCTGCAGCCTTGATCAGGCGATTGACGCGCTTTTTTGCTCTTCCGATGAGCTTCTTGGCTTCTTCGATGAGCTTTTCAGCTTCTGCTTCTGGCTTTGAGATTGCTGAACATGCGATCTCCACGGCCCGGCGCGCCTCGAGGTTGCAGAGCTGTTCAACGGCCCTGAGCGGGAACCCCGCTTTTTCGTCAGCGAGGCTCGCCTGGTAATGTTCGATTGCTTCCGCGAACAAATCCAGTTCGCCATAGGCGCGGCCAAGGGCGGCTTTGATCTCTCCCGTCTTCCGCCACTCGTCGGGAAGCAGCTCATCGATCTCGCTGACGCGAGCTCTAAGCTCGGTCCGCTGGTCATCGGCAGCCGTCCGGGCGTCTTCGGCGATGTTCGCCAGTTCGACCAGGGCCTCGGCCATCGCGGTGAATTGGGTCTCCCGGCGTCTCGGGGCCGGCGTCCTGCTCCTCTGAACGAGGGTGAAGGCGGGGTCGCCGTAACATTGGTACGCCCCCCAGGTGTTGCTGGCGGGCTGGGCGTCGAAGACTTCCAGGCGAGCGGCGTGAACCGCATGGCCGAAGGGGGCGCCGGAAAGCATCTCCCGGTAAAAAACGGCGGCGAAGGTTTGGGCAGCGGTGTCGTCCACTTCCCAGCCGGCGGCCACCACTGCGCGCACCCCCATCCTGATAAACTCTGTCGCCACGTTGGCGGCCAGCTTCGGCGGGTGCCAGGCGGTGCGGTCCTCGACCTTGCCAAGGTTGCAGCAGTTGATGAACACCAACTCCGGAACTGCGCGCAACTGATGGAACTGCGCGGGGGTGAGGAATTGCTTGTCACCGATTACCATACCGGTGACCTTGTTCTCCAGGATCTTCTGGTGACAGTGCGTGCAGGTGAGATCCTTGTCGACCTGGAATTCGTATATGCCGTGCCCCGCCAGGTGCACGATGCGGTAATCGTGGGCATAGAGAGCCTTCAAGATCTCTTTGCTGTCGGCTTCTTTGCCTATGAGCGGGAGGGGGTCGAAGCCGAAATCACGCAGCAGCTCGAGCACCTTCCGGGCTTCGACCTCAGCGCCGGGAAGCGAGACAAAGGGGGTTGGCGGGTTGCCGACTACGAGGGCTTTGGTCCCCCTGGCCCTGACGACGACCCGGCGGAACTCCTCCAGTTGGAGTTGGCGGATCATCCCGGCCTGGACGGCGAGGGGCTTGGCGTCACTGCTCTGCAGGTCGCTGCCTGGGCGCCGTTCCTGCATCATCTCCCACGGATAGCGGGCTGCCGCTTCGTTGAGCAACAACAACACATCCCGCCGGTCAGGGGCGTATTCTTTGATCTCATTAGGGATGAGCATCTCGAAAAGGGTAGCCGCCACTTCCGGGCCGGTCGCATTGGTCTTGACCATGTCGTTAATGACCTGGTCAGCCAGGGAGCGCTGGGAGGACTGGGTGTAGACTTCGGCGCGGGCGCGGTCGGTGAGGAGGTTAAAGGCGAGGCGTTCGGCTGAATCCTCGTTGATCTGCAGACGCTGCCACCATGTGTCCTCTTCGAAGTAGCTGGCGCGCCGTCGGCCGCCGTCGAGACGATTGATCCGGGGGAAGGCGTCAATCACGAAGCCTCGCGAGATCTCGGGGTCATTGCGCACCCGCCCCAGGGCATGAGCCGCCTGAATCGCCCGGTCTTCGTAAAGTTCGATGAATTCCACATTGTCAATGGACACCCGCTCATCATAACCACTCTCGTGCAGCCATGTTTTTGCATGGGCAATGCCGCGCAGGATTCCCGTCACGGAGTCCTCGACGGAAACGCCGCCGGCACTGGTGCCAACCATTAATGCGCTGATGCCGGCCGAGAACTGCTTCGCCGTTTCGGATGGCGCCTCGGCCAGGGCAATGGCGTAAGCGCGCACGCCGCGAGAGACCGCACGCGCCAAACTGCCCGGGGAGAGCACCCCAACGGCGCCGAGTCCAATAACAATGGCTCCCTTTGGCTTTTGCTTGTCCTCGAGAAAAACCTCGGCGGTATTATCCGCTCCGGGATAGAGCCCCAGTCGGTGCCAGCGACGCAGCCGACCGTCCTGGACGCGGTCGAGGTAGGCTTCGGCGCTGACGATGGTATCGCCTTCGTAATGCCCCACCAGAACGGGGTAGCCGGCATAGGCCAGGTTGCTGTGTTGGAAAGTGACCCTGGTTCGGTTTTCCGGTCTGCGTCTCGCCCTTTCCCTGCTGCCTCCCAGAGCGGTGCACGCCAGATCCTTGAAGTCGGGATAGAGTGGGACCTTCTCTGCCGGCAGGAGGAAGCGGTCGGGAAGGCCTCGGGTCTCTGGTGGGGTGGTCTCCAGGCGGTCCGTCATACCCTTCTGCAGGAGGTCGAGAATGGCGTCGAACCCATCCTGGTAGCTCGCCAGATCGCCATGATGCGCCCGCATATACCACGTCCTCACTCCGGGCAGCTTGCCGGTTTCCCAGGGAACCCGTCCGTCACCGCAAGGAGTGGCGTAGAAGACGAGGCAATCCCGGCCGTCATCGTCCTTCTCGATGGTCAGGTCGACTGGGGTGGCTGGGGCGCATCCCGCTACATAGAGCATTCGGTCCGAGTCGGAGGGACGCCGGGTGGCGATCTGTTCTCGCAATGCGCGAGCCTCGTTCAGAGCTTCGGCCGAGGGCATGTTCCAGTCGTCCCGTCGAGGATCGGCTTTGGCCAGCTGCGTCCACTCCGCTGAGTCGAAGAATCTTTCGGGCAGGAGCTGGAGGAGGCCGGGGTAGCCGCTGACGATCCCAAGCAACTCATTCAGGCTGTGCTTCTGATCGAGGAGCGCCAGTTTCTTGATCAAGCTCTCACGCCCGGTGAGGATCTGCGCGATGGCGTACGAACCGTTGTTGGGCGTCCCGAGCATAATCAGGCGGGAATCCGGGTTCTTGCCCATGCGCTGCCAGACCTCCGGCCGCAGCGCAATCATGGTGCGCGCCAGGAGCCCTCCCATGGAGTGGGCAACAATGCTGACCGGGAGGTTGCTTCTCTCCATGGTGTCGAGCATGTGCGAGAGATCCTCTGCGAACCGTTCCGCTTCCTCGGCAAGAGAGCGACGCCAGTCGTAGGGAAACGGTACCACCTGAAAGATGGAAGACAGGTGCTTTACGAGATTGCCGTAGTACATCCAAATCGGCTCTTGCGGCCGTACACCACGGGCATCCATGGCCAGGCGGGCGATCCCGCCGAAGGCCAGGTCGTCTGGGTCGAGCCAGACGCGGTCGTCGCCGACAGCCAGGTGGCTCCCCATGATGCCGGGAAGGAGATAGACCACCGGCCGCTCCCCGATGGCGCCACGGCGGTAGGGGGGCTCCTCGTCATCGGACGCATGCACCGTGAAGGGCTTGAAGCCGTCAGCCTCTCCCTCCGTGCGGGTGAGAGCTTTCAGCAGGCGGTCAGAGCTGTCCTCGTTCTTGAAATAGTGAAAATGGGAAACGTTCGGCCCCTGATGAAAGGAAAAGGCCGCGCCTCCGGTCCGCTCGGCGCCGCCGAACATGGCGTCAGTGTTGACCACCAGGTCGTTGTCGGCCAGATAAAGGGGGTCGGTAAGGAGGGTCTCGAGGGTGCTCGCCAACGTTCCCCCCTCGATGTCTCCGGCAATCACCCGCAGCTCCCCCTTGACCTGGCAGTCGGGGCGGTTGAGGAGAGCCACCAGGGGTGTCCCCGGCACTACCGCTTCGAGTCCCGGAAGCACGCTGGGGTCTGAGCGCTCCTTGGCGACCGCCATGATGAGCTCGGTCAGGATGTCGTAAGCGACCGCACCCGGTCCAGCCGCGAAGAACGGGACCTTTTGCAGCAGGTGGAAGAGTACTGAGAGGTAAATGTCGAAGTGCTCCGATGCCAGGGTTGTTCCTCGCGCCGGGCTGGCGACCCGCACGAACCGTTCCACCCGGACGCACCTCTGTTTCAGCAGGTCGTTGAGCTCCTTCAAATTGCCCCGCTGTCCGTCCGGGTCCCATTGCCTGAACAGTTCAAGCTCCTCGGCACTGAACGGGTCGCGCGCCCCCTCCATCTGCCCGCGGCACAGGAGCTCACCCACAAGTCCCCCACGGGAGTGGGAGACCACGTGCAGCCGGACTCCTGCCGGCAGGCTCCTGCAGAGCTCGATGGTGTTGGCCACCGGGCCCTCGCTGAGAGTGCGATGCTGCAGGCCGAAGACGTTCCCCTGGTAGGGAGCGAATAGCTGCTTCCGGAAGGTTCCCCGGTCCGGTGCCCAAAGCCCGCCGAAACTGCCCCGCGTCGACGAACCGGTGCCGTGAATGAGGAGAAGCGCAGGGTGGTCGGCCGGGAGGCTGCCGGACTGGGCGTCCCATGGTGAGAGCTCGAACTCGCCCGCAGTGGCTAAGCGGTACAGCCCCGGCCCCTTCCCCTCGTCAGTCGTTCCCAGGGTGTGGTCTTCCCATCTCTTGGCGATTATGTTGGCAGCGTACTCCGGGACGTCGATCTTGAAGAAGCGGAGTGTCTTGATGAGGATCTTGCCAATGATTCCTCGTGATGCTCCCTGTCGGGAGATGCTCGCCGGCATCTCGGAGACATCATCCACACTGCGCCGCTCCTGGAGCGGGATAAGCTCAGCGAACAGGCGCTGACGCGAGGTCCAGAGCCGCGTGCCGTCTTCCAGTTCGATTTCGACCACCTCGTCAGGCTCGGTTTCGATTACCGGTGCATCCTCAGCGCCGGCGCGGGCCGCGGAAATACGGAAGGTGCGGGATGATTTGATGTCGATAGTCTGCGCCATCATTTCTGGTGCATCGATTTCGACGCCGGGTATGCGGATTTTCATGGATCGCATCTGCTTCTCGGCCATGGCATACTCCTTGGTGTGGATCAGTGAAGGAGATGAGGAGATGGACAGTTGTAAACAGACTAGGGATTGCTTTGTGTGCATTTTGGATAGCACATCTTATTTGAGCAGTCAATAGCTGCGGTTTGTGGCAACAGTCCGTGATAAGTTTAGATGATTTCAGACAAAAGAGTAATCTCGATGGTGTTCGGGGATGGTGTCCGACAGTAAAGCTTTCTCTTTGACCATGAAGAGCACGAAGAACACGAAGGGATTTCTTTGTGCTCCTCGTGTCCTTCGTGGTTTGAAACAAGGCCAAAATGAGAGTAACTCATGTTCGGGCGGACCATTAGCTCGCAAAGCTGTCAAAGCAAGCCCGCGTGCTGAGATTTCGGAGCTTTCCCAGGGCTTTTTTCTCGATCTGTCGAATCCGCTCTTTGGAGACGTTGAAGGTCTTTCCAATGGTTTCGAGAGTTTCAACACGCTCGCCATCCAGCCCGAAGCGGAGCCGAAGAATCTGCTCCTCCCTGGGTTTTAGAGTAGAGAGCAAATGCTGTGTGGTCTCAGTGAGCTCGCGATTGGAGCAATGCTGTATGGGTGAAACGGCATGTTCATCCTTGATAAAATCGCCCAGCCGCTGGCCGTCGTCACCGATGGGGGTTTCGATGGAAACCGGTTGCGCGGCAAGCCTCAACACATGCTCCACCTTGTTGGAGGGCAATCTGGCCTTGGTCGCGGTCTCCTGCAGCGTGGGCTCCCGCCCAAGTTCCTTGTGGAGCTCATAGAAGGTTTTGTAGACAAGATTCTTCAGTTCAATGAAATGTATGGGCAAGCGGATTGTCGTCGTCTTATCATAAATTCCTCTGATGATGCTCTGTCTCACCCACCACGTGGCATAGGTGCTAAAGCGCGTTCCTTTGGTATGGTCGAAGCGTCCCACGGCTTTGAGCAGGCCCAGATTGCCTTCCTGAACCAGATCATCGAAACTCATTCCGCGGCCACGGTAGCGCTTGGCAATGCTCATTACGAGACGAAGGTTGGCCTTCACCATTTCCTGCTTGGCGGCGTCTACACGTGACATGATCGCTCGGGCTTCTCTGTACATCTCCGGGCATAGCGGGTGCTGCGGATGATCATTCACCAATCGTTCGAGAGTGTTCAAGATCAGATTGAGAGCCTTATCTCTGGTGCCGGGGAAGGCCTTTTCTCGGCTGAGCAGCTTTTGCACTTTCCCTTTAAGCTCACGGATGGTTGCATCCTGAGGAGCATGCGTTTCGACCATCCCCACAAGGCAGTCCTGGCCTCCTCGAATAGTGAGGGCAAGTTCCACTTCGCGTTCCTGAGTAAGGAGAGGGTAGCTTGCAACTTCTTTCATATAGTAGGTGAAGGGGTCGCTCTCAAACCCGTCAAAGACCGGCTTGCAGACCTTCGCTCCACCCCTCTCGTCGCAGCTTTTCGATTCCTCTGATTCTGCTGCTTCCGCCTCCCCGTCCAGCGGTTCTGCGGTGACAGCGCCGCTCGCGAGATCTGCCTCGCAGAGCTCTTTGCGCGGGTTTTGCTCGCCGATAAGCCTACCGAAAGCCTCCTGGGCTTCGCTGTCGAGAATAGTGTCAAGGGATACGCATTCGCCGCTAAAATAGACCATGGTCATATTCTCCCGCCTTGTTCCTTCTTCTCCACGCTTCGCCCCGGGGTATGGATGCATTATACCCTGTCTGAGCCAGCGATTGTAAAAATAGGCAACGAGTATTAGGAGAAGATTAACGGAAGATTAGAAATTTCTAATCGAAGCGGATTTTCTCGTGGCGTGCCGTTTCGGTTATAGAAAGGACCACCCATTTTAATCCACGAAGGCACACGAAGGACTACGAAGACACACGAAGAAATCATACTTTATTCTGTCTTCTGACTTCTGACTTCTGTATTCTGTCTCCTGTCTTCTGACTTCTGTATTCTCACATAAAAGGAGAAAGGAAGAGACGTGGAGATTCGAACTGGACGTCCCGTGACCATGGCCCCGCATGGCATGGTCACTTGCCCCCATGCGCTGGCCTCTCAAGCTGGCGTGGAGGTGCTGCGCGCCGGGGGGGCGGCGGTGGATGCGGCGATTGCTACGAGCGCTGCACTTTCGGTGGTTTACCCACATATGACGGGTCTGGGCGGAGACGCGTTCTGGCTGATCTACGACGCCCAGCGCGACCGGGTGCGCTATCTCGACGGCGGTGGACGCGCTGCTGCATCGGCCGGCATCGACTGGTTTCGTGAGCGCGGCTACGATGAAATTCCCTTTCGCGGTATTTTACCCGGTACTCTCACCACGCCGGGGGCGGTGGCAAGCTGGTGTGAGGCCCATGCGGCTTATGGCCGATTGCCGCTCGAACGCGATCTGGAGGCCTCTATGGGCTACGCGCGTGAGGGCTTTCCGGTCACTGCGCGCCTGGCGAGCAGAATCGAGCTCATCGCCCCGGAACTGGCGCAGTACCCTGAAACGGCCTGTATCTTCCTCAAAGGCGGCAGTGCTCCGCGTGTCGGGGTGAAGATGGTGAATCCCGATCTTGCAAGCACCTTGGAGGCGGTTGCGAGGGGCGGCTGGTCAGGCTTTTACAAAGGCGAGGTGGCAAGCGAGATGGCGCGCTTTGCGAAGGAGCACGGCGGATTTTTCACTGAGAGTGATCTTGCCGCGCAACGAGCGTACTGGGGTGAGCCGCTAAAGGGCAACTACCGCGACGTAACCCTCTATGAAACCCCGCCGCCGACGCAGGGATTCACCGTGATCGAGATGCTCAATCTGCTGGAACCACTCGAACTGCACCATCATCAATTTCTGGGGCCGGATCCTGTGCACCTCATGGTCCAGGCCAAGCAGATCGCCTTTCACGACCGCGACCGCTGGCTCGCCGATCCTGCTTTTGGCCAAGTCCCGATGGACATGCTGCTTGCCAGAGCCTATGCGGATGGACGGCGCAAGCTGATCGATCCGGAGCGTGCACTGGCGTGGGACAAAGTGCCCTCCTATGGCAGCCTCGACGGCGATACCGTCTATATTGCCGTGGTGGATGCCGAGGGTAACGCTGTCTCGCTGATCCACAGTCATTACGCCGCGTTCGGTTCCGCCGTGGTAGCGGGGCGCACCGGGGTGTTGCTGCAGAACCGCAGCACCTATTTTTCGCTCGACCCTACCCATGTGAATAAACTCGAGCCGGGAAAAGTGCCCCTGCACACGCTGATCGCTTCACTCGCCTTTCGCAACAACAAGCTTTGGGCCGTGGTCGGCTCCATGGGCGCCGACGGGCAGCCGCAGATTCATCTCCAGATCTACACGACGATGATCGACTTCGGGCGTGATATCCAGGAAGCGCTGGAAGCGCCACGATGGCTCTCCGGCCGCTTTGCGCTGGGTGAAGCCCGGGATACCCTTAACCTGGAAGGCCGCTTCACTCTCGCCACCATCGATGAACTGGTCCGGCGCGGCCATGTGATCAACCGCTGGCCCGATTGGGACGAATCGGCGGGCCATGCACAGGGTATAACCATCGATCCGGGGAGTGGTGTGCGCATCGGAGGGTCTGACCCTCGCAGCGATGGTGCGGCAATCGGCTATTGATGAGGAATGGGCGCATGATCCAGGCAACTCTAGTGAGACGACATATTTACAGCAACTCTTTGATTGGTGCGAGGAATGCATGAATAGAAGAATGTTAATGGTCCGGACCTATTTTGTGGTGTGTCTTGTTGTCGTTGTTCTGGTTTGCAGCGGTTGCATCAAACCCAAAATCACGCTCTTTCCCGACGCTAGCGAACCCCTGAAGGAATTTACGCTGCAAGGCGCAGGGAAAGAGAAAATCCTGATCGTTCCAGTAGATGGAATGATTTCTGACAGTCAAAGGGATTCGGCTTTCTCGCGCAAGCCCAGCATGGTCCAGGAGATCGTGTCCCAGTTGAAGAAGGCGGAAAAGGATAAGGATATCAAGGCCGTCATTTTGAAAATTGATTCACCAGGCGGTTCGGTTACGGCCAGCGACATGCTGTACCACGAGATTACCAGGTTTAAGGAACGCAGCGGGGCTAGGGTCGTAGTGATCATGATGGGAGTTGCGGCTTCGGGCGGGTATTACATTGCTCTGCCGGCGGACTTCATCTTCGCCCATCCCACTTCGATCACCGGTTCCATCGGAGTGATCTCTTTGCGGCCGAATGTATCCGGACTCATGGGCAAAATTGGGCTCGAAATCGATGTCGATAAATCAGGCAGAAATAAGGACATGGGATCTCCCTTTCGGAAGGCCACGCAAGAAGAGCAGAAGATTATGCAGGACCTGATCGATGACTTCGCCGGGAGATTCGTCACCCTTGTGGTGAAACACCGCAAGCTCAACGACGCGGCCAAAACGGACATCTCGTCCGCACGCATCTACACGGCGGACGAAGCATTGCGTCTGGGACTCGTGGACCAAATCGGATATCTTGATGATACCATCCAGAAGACGACCAAAATTGCCGGACTTCCTGACAACGCCAAAGTCGTGGTGTACCGCCGTACGGAATATCCCGATGATAATCTCTACAATACTTACACGAGCAAGCCCGGAATGCCTGAGATCAATCTGATCAACCTGGGCCTGGCGGAATCGCTTCCCCCTTCTCGCAGCGGCTTCTATTACCTCTGGCTGCCGGGCCGGTCTGATTGATGCACCGATGGTGTCAGCGGACTACGAGCACACCTCGGCGGGGAGGTCGGTAACCGGTAGGGGCGACCGGCCGGTCGCCCCTGCACAATCGGTGAAAGTCGCGCCGAACATTTCTTTCTTTAACACGAACGACACGAAGAAAACGAAGGAGACGAAGTGGTTCCTTCGAGATCTTCGCGTTCTTCGTTGTTTGAAATAAGATCAAAATGAGAGCATGTTCTTCTTGGACGGAACCTCAGTACAGCTCCGCAGAAGAAAGTGACCATAATCCCGCTGCGTCATTCCCGAGATGGGAGCCAACCTATCCATGCCTCGATTTTCAGAGCTCCCTGCTTGTCAGGCAGACTCCCAAGGGGTCCACACCTTGCTTTCGAGAAGCTCTTCGCCGAACACCTCGCGAACCGTTCCGTACTTGACGATGCGCCCTTCGTAAAGAACAGCGACCCTCGAAGCCAGATACGGGATCTCGGTGAAATCGTGGGTCACAAAGAGGGTTGTCATATGCATGTCCTTCAGGATTTGACCCAACTCACCGAGGAGTGTCTTGCGGGTGGGATAATCGAGGGCCCCGAGGGGTTCATCGAGAAAGAGGAATTCCGGTTCCAGGGCAAAGGCGCGGGCAAGGCTGGCGCGTTGGGCTTCGCCGCCGGAGAGACGCCGGGCCTTGCGGCTGGCGAGATGAGCAATACCAAAGCGGTTCAGCCACTTCTCCGCCCGCGCCGCCGCTTCAACCTTAGAGACGCCCCTGATGCGCAGCGGGATCGTAACGTTGTGAAGGAGGGTGGTGTCCAGGAGCAGAGCATCCTGGAAAACTACGGCCATGCGCCGGCGAAGCGACAGGACATTGCCGTTGCCCGCGATGACGCCGTTGAAAGCAATGTTCCCGGATGTGGGCGACTGAAGGAGAGCCAGGGTGAGGAGCAGACTGGTTTTGCCCGCTCCGTTGGGGCCGACCAGGGCCAGGACTTCCCCCCCGTGAAGAGCCAGCTTTTCGATGTGGAAAATGTCTTGTCCACCCCGCTTAAGGTTAACATTTTCGGCTACAAGCGAGGACGTCATGATTTCGTGCCTCGCTGCTGGAGGTGGCTCAAAGCAGCCATGATGCAAAACGTCACCAGGAGCAAGATGATACTTAAGGCGGTCGCCAGTTCGAACTTTCCTTTCGATACTTCCAGCACGGTGGCGGTGGTCAGCACCCGCGTATAGCCGCGAATATTGCCCCCAACCATCATCGATGCGCCGACCTCACTGATCACCCCGCCAAAACCGGCGATGATCGCGGCCAGGATGCCCAGGCGCGCCTCCCATATCAAGAGGGCCAGATACTGGAGACGGGTTGTGCCAAACGCCAGCAATTGCAGACGCATTTTGGGGTTGACCGACTGGATGGCCGCGAGACTGAATCCGGCGACAATCGGCGAGGCGATGACCGCCTGGGCCAGGACCATGGCCGTCGGGGTGTAGAGCAGGCCGAACATGCCGAGCGGTCCATAGCGGGTCAGGCAGAGCCACGTCGCCAAGCCAACCACCACCGGCGGCAGGCCCATGCCGAAATTGACGATGCTGACCAGGAACCCCCGCCCGAAGAATTGCGTCAAGGCCAGCACCGTGCCTATGGGAATGCCAATCAAAACGCTGATGAGGGTTGCGATTCCCGACACCTGAAGGGTTCGCAAAGTGATGTTGATCACGTCGGGGTCAAGATCGAGCAGCAGTCGTATGGCCTCTTTAAAGCCCTCAACAATGACGTCCATAGCAGCCGGGCGTTTCTTTCTTTTATCACGAATGACACGAAGAGCACGAAGCA
>JADGQM010000355.1 GCA_017881795.1 Syntrophobacteraceae bacterium | reverse complement strand
GTTCTTCATCGTCCTGTTGCTCATCGGACTTCTTTATATTTGGAAGAAGGGAGGGCTTGATTGGAGGCCGGCGCACCAAACAAAGTGAGCGACCGCTTGCTGGGCGTTGCCGATCTGGTGATCAATTGGTCTCGCCAATACAGCCTTTGGCCAATGTTTTTTGGGCTTTCCTGCTGTTTTGTGGAAGAGGCGGCGGTTTTCACTTCACGCTACGACATGGCCCGGTTCGGCGCCGAGGTATTGCGTCCTTCCCCGCGACAGGCAGATCTGCTGATTACCTCCGGCACCATCTTCAAGAAGATTGCACCCATCGTGCTGCGCCTCTACGAACAAATGGCGGAACCCAAGTGGGTTATTTCGATGGGTTCCTGTTCCAACTGCGGAGGCATGTACGACGTGTACAGCGTGGTCCAGGGCATCGATCAAATCCTGCCGGTCGATGTCTACATTCCGGGCTGTCCCCCGAGACCCGAAGCGGTGCTGCAGGGGCTCGTGGTGTTGCAGGAAAAAATAGTCACCAAGGAACGGCCCGCGCGGTCGGTATTTCATCTCCAAGGAGGCACTCAAGGGAGCCAGACGTCCATCCTGGTGGATGGGCAAACCAAGTCCCGCGATCCTCGAGGCCCGGGAATGCCGGGGACGGTAATCAGAGGGTCTTCCGCCGTGCCCCCCAATTTCTGGGGCAGCCGCTCCGATGAGTTGTGGACCCCTCCCGCACGCCGAATCCAATTGAGCGAACCGGAGCAATCCCTTGCTGCAACCTTAAAGCAAAGGTTCGGCAACGCCATCCGAGAGATCCCTCACCCGTCCGACATGCCGTCGTTCCAGGTGGAGCCGAGCCGTGCCAAAGACGTTCTGCGTGTTCTAAAGACGGAAGTCGCACCACGGTTTTCGCGCCTCGATGACCTGACCGTTATCGACGAGTCCGCCCGCCGGGACAGAATACCAGGTAAGGAATTGGCTGAGGGCTTGACGGATATCGGGGAGGAGGGCTCCTTCAGTCGTCTGCCGCAGCAGGTCTATCCTGACTATACCCTCGTTTATCACCTGCTGTCGTTTGATGCGCCGGGTCGTCTGCGCCTGAAAGTGGGCTTGACGGGAGAAAATCCCGTTGCCGATTCCATCACGGACATCTGGCCGTCCGCCAACTGGTACGAACGGGAAGTGTACGACCTGTTCGGGGTGCGCTTCGAAGGCCATCCGAACCTTCGCCGCATTATCATGCCCCACGACTGGGAAGGCCATCCCTTGCGGAAGAGTTATCCCGGCCGGGCGACCGAAATGCCGCCGTACACGCTTGCTGATGCGCAGAAACATCAGCCTCTGGACGGTGCGTTCTATGCGAAGAAAGCCATCGACGAGGAGCAGCTCGTGCTCAACATCGGGCCCAGTCATGTCAGCACCCATGGCTTGCTTCGCTACATTGTCTCGCTTAACGGCGAAGAGATCACCGGGATCGACCTCGATATCGGCTACCATCACCGGGGGGTGGAAAAAATCGGTGAACGGCAAACCTGGCACCAGTTTATCCCGTATTGTGCCCGCGTAGACTACCTGGCTGGCGCCGCGAACGATCTTCCATATGTTCTGGCCGTTGAGACCCTGGCGGACATCAAGGTCCCGGAGCGGGCTCAGGTCATCCGGGTGCTGCTTTCCGAGCTCTTTCGCCTGAGCAACCACCTCGTCTGGTTCGCCACTTACGCCCATGACGTGGGGGCCATGACGCCCAACTTCTACACCTTCAGCGAGCGGGAGATTATCCTCGACATTGTGGAGCTCATCACCGGGGGCCGGCTGCATCCTTCCTGGTTCCGACTGGGAGGAGTCGCCGCCGACTTGCCGGATGGTTGGAAAGAAGCGGTGGATGCATTGGTCAAGATCTTCCCGCGGCGCCTTCAAGAATATGAGAGCTTGATCAGGAAGAATCCTATCTTTAAGGCTCGAACCGAAGGGATCGGGCGTATTTCCCTGGAAGAGGCCATGGATTGGGGCGTTACCGGGCCCAATTTGCGGGCGTGCGGGTTGGAGTGGGATTTGCGGAAGAAATTTCCCTATTCCGGCTACGAAAACTTCGCCTTCGACGTTCCTACCGCTTCAGGGGGAGACTGCTATGCGCGCTATCTCGTGAGGGTCGAGGAAATGCGCCAGAGCCTGAAGATCATTGAGCAGGCTGCCGCAAACATGCCCTCAGGCCGCTATGTGACCGACGATTACCGGTACGCAATTCCAAAGCGCGAGGATATGCTCAAAGATATCGAAAGTCTTATTCACCATTTCATCAATGTCACCGGCGGACCCAAGATCCCGAGGGGCGAGGCCTACATGTCCTGTGAGATTCCCCGGGGAGAGCAGGGCTATTATGTGGTCAGCGACGGCCTCGGCTATGCCTACCGCATGCGCATCCGCGGGCCCGGGTTTGCCAATGTGCAGGTTATGCCCTTGTTGGCGGCGGGTGAGAGCATCGCTGACCTCATCGCGATTATCGGCTCGGTTGACTACATCTTGCCGGATATCGATCGGTGAGCTGTTTTTTTAGCCACGAATGAACACGAAGGGGTACGAAGACACACGAAGAACAACACCCTATTACGGAAAAAAACATGCTGGCGTGGACCGCAGGAATTCTTATACTGATCGTTAAACTGGGAGTGGTGCTGGTGTTGGTATTGCTTCTGGCCGCTTATCTCGTGTGGGTGGAGCGGAAATTCCTGGCACGCTTGCAGATTCGCTATGGACCCAATCGAGCAGGAAAATTTGGCTTGCTGCAACCCATTGCTGACATTATCAAGATGCTTACCAAGGAAGATACGATCCCGGATGGGGCCGAACGGCTGATTTTTCTGCTGGCCCCGGCAGTGGTAGCGATGACGGCCCTGTTGATGTTTGCGGTGATCCCTCTTGGTCCCGACCTTACTCTGTGGGGAATGAAGGTCCCTCTCGTCATCGCGGATCTCAATATTGGCCTGCTTTTCGTATTTGCGCTTTCGTCTCTGGGAGTGTATGGAGTCGCACTCGGCGGCTGGGCTTCCAATTCGAAATACAGCTTGTTGGGGGGCATCCGTGGTGCGGCTCAAATGATCAGCTATGAGCTTCCCTTGGGGCTGTCACTGGTCCCGATCGTTATGCTGGCCCGTTCCTTCAGCATTGTGGATATCGTGCAGGCCCAGGAGAGGTATCCTTTTGTCCTCGTTCAGCCGGTTGCCTTTGTGATTTTCGTTATCAGTGCCATGGCGGAAAGCAAACGCATCCCCTTCGACCTCCCCGAGGCTGAAAATGAATTGGGTGCAGGGTTCCACACCGAATACAGCGGCATGCGCTTCGGCCTTTTCTTTTTGGGGGAGTACGTCAATATGCTGGTTTTGGGGGGGATCGTGGCCGTGCTCTTTCTGGGAGGATGGCGCGGCCCACTTCTGCCGCCTTTTGTATGGCTTTTAATCAAGATCATGCTGGTGGCTCTATTCATGATTTGGACCCGAGGAACACTCCCCCGCCTGAGGTATGATCAATTGATGGCTCTGGGATGGAAGGTATTGATTCCTCTAGCCCTCATTAACATCATGGTAACAGGAGCGGTGGTGTTGTGGTAGACAAGGTCATGGGATCGGCCTGGGAAGCAACCAAGGCGCTGGCATCGGGATTTGCCACGACCTTCATCCATCTTTTCCGCAAACCGATAACCGAGGAATACCCGGAGTACAAGCGCCTTTTGCCCGCTCGTACGCGGGCGGTGATCATCCTGACGCGAGACCCCGATGGCGGCGAGCGCTGTGTTGCCTGTTATTTATGCTCGGCCGTTTGTCCGGTAAGCTGCATCTCCATGCAATCGGCAGAAAGAGAGGACGGGCGCCGTTACGCTGCCTGGTTTCGCATCAATTTTGCCCGCTGCATCTATTGCGGCTTGTGTGAGGAGGCCTGCCCGACCTCTGCCATCCAACTCACCCCCTATTTTGAAACGTGCAAGAGGAACATTTTGGACCTTGTATATGAGAAGGAAGATCTCCTGGTAGATCACCAGGGAAAAGACAAAGAATACAACTTTTACAAATATGCGGGTGTGGCTACCGATGTGGGTGACAAGGGCGAACATATCCGGGAAGATGAACCGGTGAACGTCAAGAGTAACCTTCCTTAAGGTTGGTGTTTATCATGGACGACCTCTTTTTTGCGGGTCTTGTATGACTCTTTACTCTCTTATTTTTTATGTGCTGGCAGCGGTCACGGTGGCCGCAACAGCGGTGGCGATCACCCGGCGCAACCTGGTGCATGCGGTGATTTACCTGATCTTCTCCTACTTCGGCACGGCTCTGCTGTTCTACCTCTTTGGAGCGCCCCTGTTGGCGGCGTTGGAAGTGATCATCTACGCCGGAGCCATCATGGTCCTGTTTTTGTTTGTGCTCATGATGAT
>JADGQM010000354.1 GCA_017881795.1 Syntrophobacteraceae bacterium | reverse complement strand
CGCGGCGCTTGTCAAGCTCGGCGAGCTGCTCGAGGCGGTCGCGGATATTGGTGATGGCAACCTCGTCGAGCGAGCCCGTGGCCTCTTTTCGATAACGGGCGATGAAGGGCACCGTGCCCCCCTCGTCGAGAAGGCCGGCTACAGCATGAACCTGGCCGGCAGAAAGGCTGAGCTCGCCCGCGATCTGTGCAACGTGGGAATCCTGCATGAACACGTCGCAAGGGGAAATCAAAAGGCAAGGCCCCCGTTTGCCGAAAGGAGACTTGCCGCAAGGAAGAGTAACAGAGTTGATTTTGCGGGTCAACAGATTTGCTTCAGCCCAGGAGTCGAGGAGCTCAAAAGGCACATCCAGGAGCACGAGATCATGCTGGTCCGCAAGGCCATGGATACCGCGAGGGGCAAGCAGGTGTTTTGATTTCTCCTTCCGATATGCGCGAGGATACTCCCATTCGACGTCAATGCGCAGAAAACGGATACCCGTGTCTGCTATCCCTGCTGTGTTTTCTTGTTGAAGCACATGTGGGGATTTGAGGCTCACGCCATGCAGTTCAGTATTTGCAATTGAAAGGATGCCGGTCCGATACGCTTCCCTACAAGGCCTGCCCCCGGTACTCCAACCGGAGGTGTTGCTGAATCAGCATAAATTGCTTATACTGAACTCCCTTCTGAAACACAGATTGCGATCAAGGGATACCTTACTGCTATTTATATCCGGCACGGAATGAAGATATCGTTCGAGCTGAATTTATGTTTTGAACCAGGGGGGTCTGGCCATGAAAGTCGTTGCCATCAATGGTAGTCCGAGAAAAAAGTGGAATACTGTAACTTTGCTTCAAGAATCCCTCAACGGGGCCATGACCCGGGGGGCGGAAACAGAGCTCATTCACCTGTACGATCTAAAATTTAAGGGATGCATAAGCTGCTTTGCCTGTAAAACAATAGACGGCCCGAGTTACGGTCGCTGCATTGTTAAGGATGGTCTTACGCCGATCCTGCAAAAAATCGAAAATGCCGATGTGCTGATTCTGGGCTCACCGATCTATTTCGGCACAGTCACCGGTGAAATGAGCTCCTTCAAGGAGCGATTGTTCTTTCCTTTTTATACCTACACCGATCCCCCGGGATCCATCTTTCCGAGAAAGATCCGAACCGGGTTCATCTATACCCTGGGTGCTACCGAGGAACTGGCAAAGCAGCGCGGCTTCGACAAGCACATTGCGTTCAACGAACTGTTTATGAAATTGATATTCGGGGACACAGAGACCCTCTGCAGTTATGACACGTACCAATTTGAAGATTATTCGAAGGTGTTCGCGCCCCGCTGGGATCCGGAGAAGAAAGCGAAGAGGCGCGCTGAAATATTCCCGCTTGATTGTGCAAAGGCTTTTGAAATGGGGGTGAGCCTTACCGGATAGTCGCCATCCTCGGCAAGGTCGTTATCGGGGTCAGCAGCGGTGTTTGACCGGTTTCCGGCCGGATCATAGGCATAGAGTTCCGCCGACGTGTCGGGACAACTGGCGATGGTGAGCTGATAGGTATCATCGTAGGTGTAGCTGTGTAGCCCGGCAAGATCGATGAGGGATGTCCGGTTGCCCGTGTTGTCGTATGAGATCGGTAACAGCTGATCCAGTGCATTATTCCCCGTGTCACCGCAAGTAGGCGGGCCCATGGGCTGAGTGAATCACTGCGGCAAGAAAAGAGAGAGATAGCTGCGCCCAGGAGTCAATAATCCGGCAGTAGGATCTTTGGATACGAAGAAAGGATTAGCCCGGGCCGGGCTTTCCTGCAGGTAAGAGTGACGACCCTCACATGGCGGCAGAAGGAAAAGGCAGTGACTGTAAATCGACTTTTCAATATGGCGTGGGGGGGGGAAGGCGAGCGGATGGATCTCTGGCAATTCAGTCCCGAGGCGCTTTTGCAATGGCTTGCTGCTGAGGAATCATAGCGCAGCCGGCATCGGCTCCACGTGCCTCGCGTCGTTTCCATCTCCTCATGAGGTCCGCCATGCTCACACAGATATTTGCGGCCATTCCGAGAAGAACGATGCAGATAAAGATCATTGCGACGAAAAGCTCCTCCATTCTGCTTTTGAGCTGTTTCATGACATGGTCTCCCTTTGTTTCAGTCGCCAGACTCCTTTATTATGCATCGAGATTATGCATCGAGCGTACCAGAACGAGGTCGTCATGAAAACTCTAACGGGACAGGATTTAACTATTCGCTCATGAAAACGATTCGTTGCACAATGATGAATCACAGTGGATAAGTTGAATCGCATTTGTTGCCCGCTGGACAAAGTGACCCATCAGACTGCCATAAATGAAACAAGGGGTTAACCGTATAATATAATGGCTAACCCCTTGATGTTATTCTGGCGGAAGTGCATGGGAATCGAACCCACCTGGGAGGGTATCAGCCCCCCACACTGGATTTGAAGTCCAGGAGGCCCACCAGTGACCTTGGCACTTCCGTAAATGGTAAGATATCGAAGGGACTGATGAATGTCAAGATCATCTCTCAATGTAAACCTGAGCAGGGGCGATAAACAGACCTTCCCGGAAAGGGAAGCTATCTGCTACGTCATCGATGCAACAGATCAATCGATCGGAAACCATTGAGACGAGAAGAAAAGAGGGCCCGAATCGGTCCTGCTTTTTTGTTGTCATTGTGGACTAGATAGCTTATTGAACTCATCAAGAAAAAACGTTCGGGTTGTAGGGAAGACATGAAAAAAAGAACAAAGTGGATCGGCGCAGGAATCTGCATTGTTATCGTCCTATTCATCATTGCATACGCAAATCGCGAATCGATCCTCTTACAGGCGGGCAAGTATATGGCTCCCGAGTGCGATGCCATCATGGGCACCGCAGATGTCGTCATTCTGGAAGGCACGGAATTCATCAGCCGGGGTCTGGTGACGAAAGGAAGAGATCTATTGTCAGCAGGCAAGGCGAAACGATTGGTCATTGTGTTGCACCGGATCGCACCTAGCCACAGACCGTTCGCCTTTAATGACGATTACACCGCTTTGGTTCGGAAAGAACTGGAAACCCTCGGTTTGGGAGAATCTGAATTCAAAATTATCGTAACGCCCATTAGAAGTCCGGTTACCCTGACTTCGGCCAGAGGCACGTTAGAGGCGCTTTCTAAAGATGACGTAAAAAATGCCATTCTCATATCCCCGGGATTCCACATGCGACGAAGCTTTCTCGCGTATCAACATCTCGGCATGACTTTACACATAACCATATACCCGTATGCTTGTTTTGACAGCTATCAGCTGGATAACTGGTGGAAACAAGACAACGGTGTGCGTGATTTTGCGACGGAACTCCCGAAGTTGATCTATTATATAATCAGGGGATATATTCCGCTAAGGTTCTCGTGCTGAAAGTTTTTACCCGTTTCCCGGAATGGCTGAACCGACCTGACCGAACAGGGCACCCTGTTTCATCTTCCCAAACGCCAGGATTCTTGGATGAGGGTAATGTCTCGGGGGGTTGGGATCTGCAAAGGAACAAGGCGACGCAATAACGAGATGGTGCTGTCTTATTGCTTTCGAAGTCCGGGAGGCCCACAAGGGATTTGTGCACCTCCGCCAAGCACGAAATAGCGAGCGGACTACGGTTTGTCCAGAACGTGTCGCACCGTGTGCTACGGCACGAGGAAGTAATTTCGGCAGGCCTGAGCCAGGGCGTCGCGGTTCAGCGCGGGTTCCTTTTGCCGGAATTGGGCTGTCCAGATGATCTGCTGCAGGATATCGCGCGGGTAGGAGGCCCGAAGGGGCTCCCGGTAATCCTGTTCGATCATCCTAATCAGCTCGTCTGCCAGGGCCGCATCATAGCGGAGATGTTTTTTCCCGCAGAGGCGGTTGAAGATTTCGCGGAACTGCTCCGGCGTTGCGAAGTCCACCTTGATCTTCGTCTGAATGCGGCGCAGGAATGCCTCGTCCACCAGCTTGGCCGGATCGAGGTTGGTGGCAAAAACGACCAGCATATCGAAGGGGATTTCTATTTTTTTCCCGCCGGCCAGCGTCAGAAAGTCGATCCGACGGTCCAGAGGAACGACCCATCGGTTCAGCAGCTCCCCGGGACTCACGCGCTGGCGGCCAAAGTCGTCGATAATCAATATGCCGTTATTGGCCCGCATCTGGACCGGTCCGGTATAGAAGTGGGTGTCGGGATTGAACTGGAGGTCGAGCATCTCGATGGTCAGCTCGCCACCCACCATGACACGGGGACGGCGGCATAACACCCATCGACCGTCCTGTTCGGGATTTACGCCGTTCTCCACGCGCTCGTGCAGAACGGGGTCATATACCGTGATGATCTGGCTGTCCACCTCCACCGCGTAGGGGAGCCAGACGGGATCTTGATCAAAGAGACGGGTCAGTGCGCAGGCGATTGT